>NZ_JBHXHX010000011.1:0-71211 GCF_042723915.1 Streptomyces sp. NPDC058335
GCCGTGGACGTGATGGCCTACGCCTGCCTGGTCGCCATCATGTCCCAGGGCCGCGGTGCGCACCGCGGCATCGAGGAGCGGCTGACCCGGACCGCGGCCGACGCGGGCGCGCCGGTTGACGTCGTCTCCAGCGCCGGGGCGCTCATCGCCGGCCTGGAGCACCTCGGGGCGCGCAAGGTGTCCATCGTCACCCCGTACATGAAGCCGCTGACCGCACTCGTCGCCGACTACATCGAGGCCGAGGGCATCGAGGTCCAGGACGCCATCAGCCTGGAGGTCGACGACAACCTCGCCGTCGGACGCCTCGACCCGGCGAACCTGCCGGACATCGTGCGCAAGCTCGACACCCGCGGCGCCGACGCGGTAGTGCTCAGCGCCTGTGTGCAGATGCCGTCTCTGGAGGCGATCCCCGCTGCCGAGACCGTCGTCGACCTGCCGGTCGTCACCGCCTCCACCGCCACCTCCTGGCAGCTGCTGTCCTCACTCGGCGCCTACACCCCGGTCCCCGACTCGGGCGCGCTGTTCCGCGGCTGAGCCGTGCAGCGCTGCCCTGATCAAAACGAACCCACCGAACATCCATGTACTGCGAGAAGGAGCCGCTCGTGACCACGGAGAGTGCCACGGAACTTCGCAACGGCGCACCAGGGCGCCTCGGAGACCCTGCGCTGTCGCTCGGGACCGATCCCCGGGTTCATCCGGGTGTCGTTGCGGCGTTGGCGCCGTTCGGCCTCGACGGGTTGGCGTCGGAGCCGCCGGTGACCCCCCGTTCCACACGCGCGGAACTCCTGGAGTTCGCGGCGGGCGCCGAGGCCGGCTTCGAGTCGGTCTTCGAGGCGCTGATGGCCGGACTGCCCGAGGTCGGCGGGGTCGTGTCCGAGACGCACACCGCCGTGGCAACGGACGGCCAAGAGATCAAGCTCTACGTCTCCCGCCCGGAAGGCGTGGAGGGTCCCCTGCCGTGCATTTACCACCTGCACGGCGGAGGCATGGTCCTCATGGGGGCGACGGGTGCGGTCTACGACCGCTGGCGGCAGGAACTGGCCGCCACCGGCCTGGTCGTCGCCGGCGTCGAGTTCCGCAACGGCGCGGGCAGGCTCGGCCCCCATCCCTACCCGGCGGGGCTGGAGGACTGTGCGACCGGGCTGAAGTGGGTCGCGGAGCATGCCGGAGAACTGGGTGTGTCGGACATCGTGGTGTCGGGCGACTCGGGAGGCGCCAACCTCGCTCTGGCCCTGGCCATCAAGGCCAAACGGGAGGGTTTCCTCGCCGCGGTCTCCGGGGTGTACGCGCAGTGCCCGTTCGTCCACGGTCGGTGGACCGACGACAGCGGGACGCCGCCCTCCGTGGCCGAGAACGACGGGTACTTCAACCATCGCGTCATGATGCAGGTACTCGCCGAGATCTACGACCCGGGTGCGGCGCACATCGACGAGGCGACGTGCTGGCCCTCCCGGGCCACGACCACCGACCTGGAGGGACTTCCGCCGCACATGATCTCGGTCAACGAGCTCGACCCGCTGCGCGACGAAGGGCTCGACTACTACCGCAAGCTGCTCGCGGCGGGCGTCCCGGCGAGCGCCTGGACGAATCCGGGCCTGTCCCACGAGGGCGAGATCCTCTTCCGCGCGACCATGCCCGACGTCTACGCCGCGAACGTCCGCAGCGTCAGCGGCTTCGCTCATTCCCTGGGTCGGCGAGCAGGTCGTTGATGGCGGACGTGGTCTGCCCGTCGTACGGCACCCACAGCTGAAGCCAGTGGTTGGCCTCTCCGACGAGGAGAACCTCGATCGTGAAGCGCAGAGTCCCGGCGACAGGGTGAAGGAGACGCCGGCTGCCCGGTTGCCGGAACGCGACCGGGTGGGCGGCCCATCTCCGCGCGAACTCGGGCACCGCGTCCAGATCTTCGACCAGGTCACGGAACTCGTCGTCCGTACCCCAGTCCGGCTGGGCGGACCGAAGCCAGCCGACCAACTCGTCCGCGATGGCCGCCCAGTCGCTGTCGGCGAAGATCCGGCGCGCCCGGGGATTGAGGAAGTGGAAGCGGAAGAAGTTCGGCCGGTCCTCGTCCAGCACGCCCAGCGGCCTGACCACCGTTTCCCATGCGTGGTTCCACGCCACGAGGTTGTAGATCGGGCCGAGCAGACACGCCGGCGTGGGATCGAGATGGTCCAGCAGTGCACGCACCGTGGAGCGCGGCTCCTCGCTGACCGGGTGGGGTGCTGGGGCGAGAGCGGCACCGTGCCGTTTCATCGCCAGCATCGCGAGGTGCCGCTTCTCGTCGTCGGAGAGCCGCAGGGCCTCCGCGAGCGCGGCGAGTACCGCGACCGAGGGGTTGGTGTCCCGGCCCTGCTCCAGCCGTTCCAGGTACTCGACGCTCAGGCCGGCAATGGTGGCGAGCTCTTCCCGGCGCAGCCCGGGAGTCCGGCGTCGGCTGCCGGAGCGCAAGCCCACCTGTTCGGGGCGCAGTTGCTCCCGACGCGATCGCAGGAAGCCCGCGAGCCCGTCTCCGTTGGTCGTCCTCCGGTGTTCCTTCATGGTCCGCGCGGGAGCGCTCCTCCTGGGAGCCGGATCGGGTGGGACGAGACGCTTTGTCTGTCATGGTCGACGCGGCGACAAAGCTACTCCGACCAGAGTTGATGCGTCAACCAGCGGGTGGCGGTGTCGTGGCGAGGGCACGGACCGCGGTCGAGTGGTCCAGGAGTCCGAGCAGCCGCCGAAGACCGAGTGGACGATCACCGAGTTTCCCGTAGCCACGAGCTTCTCCATCATGGCACCCAGCTTCTCGTCCTCGCCCACCGTCGCGAACTCGGCCCGATGTCGGCCTCCGCCGCCTGCTGCACGCCCTCCGGGAGGACACCCGCATTCAGGACTACACCGAACGACAACTCGGCCGCCTCATCGACCACGACACCCGCCACCACACCGACCTGCTGCCGACCCTCCACCACTACATTGGACGCCGCAGGCATCAAGACCAGCGCCGCACTCCGTAGCGGCCTGTCTCGCGAGACCTTCTACCAACGCCTGCGTACCATCGAGCGCCTACTCGACTGCGACCTCGAATCCGGCGAACAGCGCACCGCACTCCACGTCGCGCTCACAGCGCTCGACGCCCTCGTCCACTGAGGAACCCGGCCGAGCCATGACTTACTGATTTCGGCGTTTTAGGGTCTGTCCGGTCTGTGGAGGGTGAGGCCGGTCCCGGTGAGAATCCGCTCAGGATGTGGTGCCGGTACTGCACCGCCTTGAGCCGCCTGCGGAGCAGGGTTTCCAGTTCGCTGAGGGTGCGGGCGGCCAGGTTGGCCAGGCTTCGCTTGATGTGTGCCCACAGGCCCTCCAGTCGGTTTGCCACAGTGCGGGGAGAGATGGACAGCAGGGTCTGAAAGCGCCGATTATCGGTAGGGAGGGCCTGCTTCGGCTGGTCGAGTTGGTCGAGCGGCTGCGGGCTCGTGATGAAGGCGGGGCACCGTGGACGGAACCGGTAAGGACGGCCTCCCCAGAGCCGGGCGTGTACGCCGTGGATGTTGCTGCCCGAGCCGAATCGCCAGGAGGCGGTCCGGGCTCTGATCGTGCTGCTGGAGCGGGCGGCGGGGACCACAGTGCAGGTGGTCGGGGGTGATGGCGATGTTGCTGCGTGAGCGCGAGAACGGGAAGATCCAGGGTCGGCATCGTGACCGCTTGGCGGTGGTCTACGTGCGCCAGTCCATCATGGGGGAACTGCCCGGCTTCCGTACCGGCGACGCCCTCGCCTCAGTCGCCCTGACAGCACAACACAAGCGCCCACGCACCAGCCGGTCCTGCTCGTCGACCCCACCCGGGGCGTACAAGCGAAAGGGCCGTCCGGATTCAGCGGCACCACTGTCGCCGTTGGTCAACAGCGCGAACTCTTCCGCCGCTGGACCACCGCTGCCGACGCGCACCCCCACGAAGCTCTGCTCGGCACCCTGGCCCTTCTGCACGCGGCCTCCAGCCGAGAGGTCCGGTTCCTGCGCATGGACGACATCGATCCGACCGACCGCACCGTCCGTCTGGGCAAGCGACCGCATCCGGTGCCGCTGGACCCGGCCAGCCGGTCGGTTCTGCAACGATGCCTGGCCCACCGCGAGAAC
The DNA here is from genome assembly GCF_042723915.1 of Streptomyces sp. NPDC058335. Classification (NCBI taxonomy): domain Bacteria; kingdom Bacillati; phylum Actinomycetota; class Actinomycetes; order Kitasatosporales; family Streptomycetaceae; genus Streptomyces; species Streptomyces sp. NPDC058335. Next base: position 4,110 of record NZ_JBHXHX010000011.1, read on the forward strand.
CAGCACACCGACAATCCCTACGTCGTGGTCACCCGGATCACCAAAACCGGCCGGTCGCCGGCGTCAACCGCCTATATCAGCCACGTCCTCGACCCCTGCGGCATCCCACCCAGGACCCTGCGATGCACCCGCCTCGCCGACCTGGTAAACGTCCTCGACCCCAAACTCGTCGCCGCGGCCCTCGGTATGGAACCCGAAGGCGTGATGATCTATCTCGCCGACCACGTCGACCGGACACCGCTCCCCGACGTCCCGACAGCCTGACGGAGAAGACCCCATGAGCACCCCACCATCCGACGACGAGCTCTGGCAGGCATTCGTCGAGGCCAAGCGCGAAATGCACCACCGCCAAGCCGACTTCCACCAAAGGGCCCACGACAGGCCTGCGATCCTCAAAGCCGCTCTCACCGCAGGAGCAGGACCATGGCAGCAGGGCGCCGCCCTCGACTTCCTCGCGGCACTCCCAGATGACGTCCCGGCACTCCTCGGCGACCTTGTCGACCTCTCCCTGTCTCACGGGTGGGCTCTGGCCGCCCTACAAGCCATTGACCACATCCCGCACGACGAGCTGCTACCCCTGCTCGAACCACTCATCTGGGAGCAACTCGACTCGGCCGACAACGACGAGTACCGGCGCTTCGCCGAGCTCCTCGCCCATATCGAAGCATGGGAGCTCCTCGGCCAGCTCGTGAGCCGGGCGCTGGACACCGCTGACCCCGACACACACGAAGTAGCCGAAGACTTCACGCAGTCGTACGGCCCGGTCTGGCTCTCCAAGCCCAACCCGTGAAGTTTCGATGCCGCCTCGCACAGGTTCGCCGGAACATGTGCGCTTTTCCGAAGGACTCATTCGAGGCGATGGCGACGCTGTTCTTCTCCTCTCGCTCGGTCAGCACTTGGAAGAGGGGTTCAGCTCCGTGGCGGTCGAGTTCCATGTAGCCGAGTTCGTCGATGCAGAGCAGGTCGACGCGCCCGTAGCGGGCGATCGTCTTGTTCAGCTGCTCCTCGTCGGCAGCCTCGACCAGTTCGTTGACCAGTTTCGTGGCGAGGGTGTAGCGGACGCGGTAGCCCTTCATCGCGGCCTCGGTGCCCAGCGCGATGAGCATGTGGGACTTGCCGGTGCCGGAGTCGCCGATCAGGCAGAGCGGCTGGCTCTTCTTGATCCACTCGCAGCTGGCAAGCGTGTGGATGGTGGCCGGGTCGGTGTTCGGGTTGGCGTCGAAGTCGAAGGACCGCAGTGACTTCTCCCGCGGGAAGCCGGCCGCTTTCGGCCTGAATGCTGTTGGCACGGCGCGGGGACAGCGAGCGCGGACCGCCGGCCAGCAGTGCGCGGCATTGGAAGCCTGGCAAAGCCAGCCGCCGCCTCTGCGCGCCACTTCCTCGCTGTCTTGACTGCCACGCCAAAGGCGAGTGCAGCGCCCACGTTTGTCATGCCGTCGGCGCACGCAAGGACGATCCGGGCCCGCTCAGTCGAACGCCGGTCCGATAATGCTGCCCGACGCATTAGCTCTGTAGGCACGTCATCGGACAGTGCGATTTCCGCAGCAGAGGGACCCGGATGCCGCATGCCAACAGGCTACTTACCAGCCCTCAGAATTTCTGGCGCATCACACTAGGGCCACAGCAGGACGGCATCCGAGTTGTCGCCTGAGGCCGAAAGCGGTCGAGGGCTCGCGCTGCTGTACGCCGTCGTGGACAAGTGGGGTGTGGGACCGAAACCGGGCGGCGGTAAGACGGTCTGGTTCCAGTACTGAATACGTTGACCGCAAAGGCATGTACACGTAATATCCGGGCCCTCCAGATGCTGCAGGCGTACGCATGTCCCCCCACCGCCTGGGGCTTCCTCGCATCCGTACCGGGAGAAACGGACGTACCCCTGTGTGCTTAATACGTGCGCGTCTCAGACGCGCCTTCCTGATGCTCTGCGCGGTGATCATTTTACTGGCCTCCGCCGCGCAGGCCCCCGCCCTTTCGGCGCCCGGAAGTTCGGGCAGGCCGCCGGGGCCCGCGGCCGGAATGGCCGGACAGACCAGGTCGCCCCAGCAGGAAACCGCTGCGGAGGCCACTGAACCTCTTCCCGCGGCGGCGAAACAGAGCTTCAAGAACCAGAGGCAGGCCGACCGCAAGCCTCAGAGCATCGAGGAGAAGCGGTCCAGGATCACGCACGGCGCCAGCTGTGACGAGCTGAGGCGTGATCCGGCCAAACGCCAAGGCGGCGCGGTCTGCGTCGAGGAGAAAGAACTCTCCGCTTCGGCTGCCGTCACCGCGGCCGCCTCCCTCCCGGTTTGGTGCGACGGGGGCACGGCCATCATCCAGGTCACCCGCTTCAGCCTCTGCTCCGTCCGGTACTGGGGCGTCATCGTCTACAACACCGACGGCAGCCAGTTCGGCACAGCCGACATCACCACCGCACAGGAGATCACCACCAAGCCCAGGGCCTCGGACTTCATGGAGGAGTTCTACATGCGGGTCGACCGCATGGACCCCGACCTGGCCACCGTGACCGTCTCCGTCAACGCGGAGTGCAACTACCTCTCCGGCTGCTCCGACGGCGGTCAGGACCCCTGGATCGGCGAGCTTCCGTTGCCTCTTCCCGGGCACTGGCACGAGGGGACCGTGCACCGTAGTTGGACCGGGGCGAACGGACACGACAGCATCCTGATGCTCTGGACCCTGACCTTCACCAAGCCTCAGAGCAAAGAGAGTTCCAGCGTCGTGTGGGGCGGAGCCGACTACGAGATCCGCTGCGACGACGAGATCGGCGGAACCGCGGGCTGTGTCGTCCCCAGCTACACCCCGACGATGGTCGTCGACGGCTCCGCCTACCCCGGCGCCCGTGACTACATCGGCCGAGTCCAGGCGAGCTTGGACTCCCACATCGGCTGGCTGGGCATGGGCGAACCGCTCCACCGCGAGGGCGACTCGACGGTGTCGAACGAGAACCGCAAGAAGGTCTGTGACCGTTCCTGGGTCAAGGAGGACCGTTTCGGCGGGAAGGCCTCTCCCGACCCCGACAGCATCGAGTGCGACGAGTTCCCCTTCGCCGCCACCAAGGAGAGCGGCGCCCAGACGGGCATCTCCTCGGGGACCGAGTGCCAGCAGTGGACAGTCTGGCCCGGGGGTTCGGGCTCCGGGTGGCCGTCCACCGACTACGCCGTGCAGGCGTGGACGAGGTCCGGCACCACCGGTGAGTGCGCCCGCGCCAGCATGCCCCGGCACCAGAACGGCGGGGTGGGCACCGCCCTCAGCAACTTCAACCAGAACCAACGCATCCTGGACAACGAGGACTTCTGGCTCGACTCCGGCGCGGCCTCCGCCTACAAGGACCCGGGCCCGGTCAAGGCCCACCAGCCGAAGAGCTGCACTCTGAGGACGCCGGTGTTCTCCGAGGTGACGCCCAGGGCTGCCCCGCAGACTGCCTTCCTGGACTACGCGAGGGCCACGCCGAACGGCTGGACCGGCGGCGACTCGACCTACTCGGTACGGCTACCCGACGGCCGCAACCTCTGGCTCTACTCGGACACCTTCCTCGGACCGCTCAACTCGAACGGCACCAGGCCAACCAGCGCCCCGCTGATCAACAGCTCCTTCGTCATCCAGGACGGCTCGAACCTGACGACGATCACCGGCCCGAACCGGACCGCCATCATGCCCAACAACGAAGCCGGCCACTGGTACTGGCTCGGCGACGGAATGATCGCGGAACGCGGCGGCACCAAGTACCTCCAGGTGATCTTCCAGGAGTACTACCGCTTCGGCGACGGCCTGTGGGACTGGGGCTGGCACCACAGTGTGCTGGCCACCTTTTCGCTCTCTGACTTCAACTCCCCTTTGAGTGTGGTCCCGTTGCCCTCGGCCGGGGGCGTCACTTGGGGATCGGGCATCCTTCCGTCCAGCGAAAGCGGTGACGGATACACGTACATCTACGGCGTGAACGACGCCCCCACCAAGAAGTCGATGCGCGTCGCCCGCGTCCGGGGCGACGACCTCAACACCCGCTGGGAGTTTCTCGACTTGGCGAACAACCGGTGGGCGCTCGACGAGCGCCGCACCTCCAACACCCTGACCGGCGTGGCCAACGAGTACAGCGTCACCCCCTGGAACGGCCAGTTCATGCTGCTCACTCAGGACAGCAATCTGGCCTTCAACGCCCAGGTGTACTCCTACTCCTCCTGCGATCCAGCAGGCGGATGGTACAACCAGGCAGAGGTGTACAAGATGCCGGAGACCGGGCTGTGGGGCACGTACGGCGACGAGAACATCTTCGCCTACAACGCGCACATACACCCTCAACTGAACTCTGACGGAACCCACTTCACCTTCAGTTACAACGTCAACACCTTCGACAGCCGAGTCTCCGACGAAGGCTCGCACTACAAGGACCCCAGCATCTACAAACCCCGCTGGGTATCCTTCGCCGTTCACCCCGATCCCTGCCCACCGAGATGCTGACGAGGTGACGGAATGACTGACGGACTCCGCTGGGTGTTCGAGGCGTACCCCTTCGGCTACAGCCTCGTCTTCTGCGAGGACCTCACACCGGAGGAGGTGCTTGAGCGACTCGGCGCCCGGCGCGAGTCCGTCTTCCCCCTGACCCGCTTCGAGGCCCAGGAGATCGAGGTCCGCAACGCGACGGAGGAGCCGTACGATCTCGACCACCTGGACGCTCTGGATGTGGAGGCCGTGGACGAACTGGGCTTCCTGCGCCCTTCGACGAACGCCGTGATCCGGGCCGGCACAATCGAGGGCTGGTCCTTTGCGATCCAGGCCTCCGTATCGTACGTCTCCGCCGTGAGCTACCTCCCCACGCTCTCCCGGGGCACCCGCGTCATCGCCGCCAGCCGGGACGTGAACGCCGTACAGCGGGTGGAGTACGCGGTGGACGGGCGTGTCCTGTCGTCCTTCGACCCCCTTTTTCCGGCGTACGACGACGGGGCCGAGCCTTTGGCGCTCGGCTGGCCGTCGGGCGAGGGCATGGACCCGACCCAGGTTCTGGAGCAGCTGGAGAGCCGGTTCGGGCTGTGGGTGCCAAAGGACTCGGAGGAACGTCGGCTGCCGGCGGCGGGCCTGTCGACGACAGACCGATGAGTACTTCCCGCCCCTGCCCTCTTGAGATTCACAAGGCCGTTTCTGGTAGATGCCTCGTCCGGTTGGACCTGCACCGTGATGTGCGGCTCGGCACCGAGCGCGTTCAGGTGCCCCAGCTGTTCACGCATGACGTCCGGGCTCCCGACGACACGACGCAGTGCCGATTCGTCCAGGACGACCCACAGGCGCAGCGGACGGGCCGGGTCGTAGATCCGGTGCTGACGGCGCAGCCGCACCTTCAGGCGCGTGCCGGCCTCTTCGGTTAGGTCGGCGAGCTTCAGCATCGTTGTACCGTCTCTGTCGCCCGCCGCACCGCGCCCTGGCCGGCATCCTCCCCGGCGAGGCGGCAGTCTTGGACCGGACCTGGCCCCGCCGCATGTCCACCGCCCACGCCTCCGTCCCCTCCGCGGAACTACGCGACGCCTGGTCGACCGGCACCGTCGACAGCTGGGACGGCCATGTCCGTCCTGTGCTCGGTCACCACCTTCTTGACTGTGGCTCATCCCTATCAGGTCGATCATGGGGAGTCGGTGGCGTCAGCCAACTGTCCCTGAGCCTCGTCTGATCATACGTGGGGTTTGCCACCTACCGCCGCTGTTCGTGCCTGTTGGTGTCAGCCGCTGATGTCAGGCGGCAGTTGCCCTCTTGACAGAGCAGCCCATCGCGGCCGCATTCATGGGAGCCATGCCGCCTCCGATTGGCCCAAGAGCTCAGAGGGTGAGGTGAGCTGCACGGTGCGAAACGCCATGGCCGTCCACCCGGGATCGATGGCCACGCCCATGGTGCGTTCCATGAGCGCAAAGGACTCGGCGCACAGGGTCTCCATGTGGAAGACGACCCCTTCTGCCCAGGCGGGGACCTCCGGTTCCGGATCCATCCACGCTGCGTCCTCAAGCTCGAAGGGGTCGAACATGCCGTCTACGCGGCCGTCAACGGCGTGCATGACCTGGTACCTGGCGTTCACATTCCGGTAGACGCTGAAGAACTCGCCTCCGTCAGAGGACGCTCGTATGGCGACCTCTGGGATGCTGCCGTGGTAGCCCCATTCGATGGCGATGACGTGCCGGTCGACGGTGAGCACACGAAGCAGCTCGTAGTCCTCATAGAGGTGAGCTGCTTGCTCTTCGACGGTCTCGGCGAATGTCATCAGCCGTGACGCTCCGGGATCGCCACCAAATGCCCGGATGACCTCGTCCTCCGTCTTCCCTGCGATCACGGAGAAGGTGTACGCATCGGGCTCGTCGGCATCGGCCCACGCGTATCGGGCGACAAGGTCTTCCCAGCTCGCAGCACCGCCGTGCTTCGGGTCTCGGGGGGCATCAGGACTCATGGTGGTGCACCCTACAGAGCGGCTGGCGGAGTCTTAATGGCCGAGTCAAGGCCTCTGCTGGGCCGCTGGCCATCAGGCGTCGTGGTCGGCGGCCTCTTCGAGCAGGTCCATGGCATGGTTGTGGAAGCGGCGTTCGGCGTCGCGGCACGGGGCGTTGAAGAAGGCTCGTTGAGCTTGGGCAAGATCGCACTGCAGCAGGCCCATGGTCACGAACACGGCTTCCACTCCGTGGCACCCGTTGTCCTTGAGGAACTGCTGGAGTGCGTCTGTGTCGCCGGTTGCCTCCCAGACGGGCCGGGCGGTTTCCTGCATGGCAGCGATGCGCGCTGATCGTTCTGCGTCGAAGCCCACTGGGGTCCGCCTCTCTCGCGGCTCTCCAAGAGCCGGCCGAGCCGACGCCACGCCCCCGGAACGGTTCGCAAACAGTACTGAGGCTGCGCCAAGCTCGTTTCGGCAGTTCAGTGGGGCTGGTGTGATGCGCAGGTGAGGTCATCACGCTGGTAGGCGGCATGATCGTCGGGGCGAGATCCCCCCCCCATCTCGTCACCGTGTCGGCGTACAAGCGAACGTGCACCGCCTCGTACGGATGAAAGTGCACCGTTTGCGGTGCGGTGAGGGGTGAAGCACGTGAGTCTGCTGTCGGTTCGGGGCGGCAGGGAGGCGACTGACGGTGGTCTTGGATCCGCATCGATGGCTGGAGTTGAGGCGGTTCCGTTCGCTGTACGAGTTCGGCGCCATGAGCATGAGGGAGATCGCAAAGGAGATCGGGCTGAACCGCCGGACGGTCAGCAAGTACCTCAGGGACCCCGCTTCGGTCGCACCACCGAGGATAGAATCAGCAGGTCAGCGCCCTCGGCGGGTGGTGGACGAGGTTGCGCCGCTGATCGACGCGATGCTCAGGTCCGAGATCCTGCTCGAGGGAAATGTGATCCACGAGCGCCTGGTCCAGGACTTCGGGGTCAGGATCAACTACCAGCGGGTGAAGCTCTACCTGCAGAAAGCCCGTCCCCGGATCGCGGACGAACTGGGCATCAGCCCGGGCGAGCTGGTGGGCCTGCACCGGCGGTTCGAGGTCGTCCCGGGAGCTCAGGCCCAGGTGGACTGGGGCGACGAGGGCAAGATCCTCGCTCATGTCGGCATCCCGAAGGTCCTACTCCTTCCACATGACGCTGTCGTACTCGCGCGATCCGTTCTGCTGCTTCACCACCAACCAGGACCTGGCGACGTTCTTCGACTGCCACCGGGCCGCGTTCGCGCACTTCGGCGGGGTGCCGATGAGCATCGTCTACGACCGCACCAAGGCGGTCGTGCGCCGGCACGTCGCACCGGGCGAGGCCGTCCCGCTGCATCCGGAGGCGGTCGCTTTCGCCGGGCACTACGACTTCGACATCGACGTGCTGGCCGCCTACCGGCCGCAGGGCAAGGGCCGGGTCGAGCGGCAGGTCGGCATCGTCCGCGACTACGTGCTGGCCGGGCGGGCCTTCTCCTCGATCGAGGAGCTGGACGCCGTCTTCGCGGCCTGGGTGCCACTGCGACGGGCGAAGGTCCACGGCACCCACGGCGAAGTCATCGGACAACGGGCCGTGCGCGATCACGTGGCTCTCTGCCCGCTGCCGAAGGTCCCCTACGTGGTCACCCAGCGGCATTTGCGGCACGTCGGAAAGGACTGCTTGGTCGCCTTCGACGCGAACCTCTACTCGGTGCCCGCCCGGAAGGTCCGCCCTCGTCAGCTGGTCGAGATCAGGGCAACGAAGTCCCAGGTCAGCCTGCATTCCACCGTCGCCGACGCAGGCGGTCAGACGCTGCTGGCCGTCCATCCGCGGGCCTTCGGCCGCGAGCCCGGATCGTGGACGAGACCCACTGGGACGGTCTGCCCACCGGTGCCGGCCGCCGCGTCACCACCGGCGACGCCCTGCCTTCTGCCCGCAGCGGTCAGCCTCCCGGACCGGAGGCCGGGCCACTGCAGACCCTGCTGAACCGGACCGCCGCAGCAAGTGTCGAGGTCGGACGCCGTCCGCTGTCGGTCTATGACGAGCTGACCGGCACCCGCCCCTTCACCGCAAACTCTCCCTGCAAGGAAGCCCGTACGGGGTGCAGGCATGGTGGTGGTGGATCTCCTTCGCCAGGACCGTAACCCTGGCATCAGGGACTCCACAAATCTCAGTACAGCTCAGCGCATGTCCGCCGCATCGAGCAGGATGGCCACGGTGGGAGCGACGAGCCCGGCCTTCGCGTCGGCTTTGATTCCCGCGCGGGCGCTGGCGCCGTCGAAGACCAGGATCAGTTGCCGGGCCAGCAGGTCCGGGTCGCTCGCCCCGCCCTGTTCGGCCTCGGCACGGAAGAAGGCTGTCAGGTTCTCCTTGACCCGGCGGGCCACCCGGCTCGCGGGGTGGCTCTGGTCTTTGAGCTCGATCTGCGCGACGAGGTACCGGCAGCCTTGGAAGTCGGGTGTACTCGCCTGTGATTCCGCCTGTTCGAAGACGTGCAGGATCCGCTCGCGGGGTGGACGGTTGTCGTCCGCCGCGGGAAGAAGCGTCGTCATATAGGCGGAGGCGCGTTCCTCCAGGCTCGCCGCCAGCAGATCGCCTTTGCTCTCGAACAGCTGGTACATGGAGCGCTTGGACACCCCTGCCGCCTTGCACAGTGCGTCGACGCCGATGTTGACGCCGTCTCGGTAGGTGAGCGTGGCCGCTGCCTCCAGCAGTCGCTCTCTTGAGCTTGACTTTGCTTCGGTGGTCATAGTGTGAGGTTAACTCGATTCCAGCCCCTTGGAAACCGATCGGTTTGCAGCGCTTGCCGGGGTGATCCATGGCGCCGCCCATGACCGAGCGGGCCTATGAGGACGGTTCCCACTGCTCCGAGGCGGCGGTCTTCTCGGGCTCCGTTACCGCGGGGGCCCGGTGCAGCCCTCGAGGGTCATGCCGACGCGTTACCCCGAAGCCGAAGAGTGCGGCCGCAATGAGGCCGACAGTCGTCATCATCCAGCATCGGGCCGGGGCCGCGTCGCCTCGGGCGTCGCAGTAGAGGGAGGATCGAGCGGATACGGCTGGTGATTTTGTCGTAGCAGCTCGAACTCTGCGAGGAAGCGGTTGAAGCCGGGCGGCGTCTTGATGGGGGTGGCGACCGGACGTCCGCACCGCCATCGCGGTCTACAGGGTCGGTGCGCTCATCCTCTTGCCGCGTTGGGCGCGCCCGGCATCGCTCGCCTGCCGGTGCCGTGACTGCACTCGGTGGCACCCCCTTATGGCCGGCGTGTCCCTCGGCCTCGCATATTCAGCTTCAGCCCACATCGTGGGTGCCCTCTACCGGCGACGATCCGTTTGCTGAAGACGGAACGCGCGGGTAGAGGCGGGCACCATCTCGGAGATGCTCCTGTCTTCCTGCGCTGATGTGTGCCTGAAGAGCACCAATCAGCGCAGGGCATCTCTCACCACGTGGATTCATGCTCAGTGGGCGATCACGGGCTCGCCCTCCGACGGCGCCAGAGCTGAATTCGGCATCAGGAACGCCGTGAGCACCGCACCGACCACGAAGATCCCGGCGCCCCACGCCAGGGTGGCCGTGTAGCTCTCGACCCCGGCCTGCGCCGCGGTCAGCGCGCTGGGCTTGTGCGAGGTCAGGTAGTCGGTCGCGGCTGATGAGGCGACAGTGGTCAGCAGTGCCGTGCTGATCGAGCCACCCACCTGCTGGCTGGTGTTGATCAGCGCTGAGGCGACGCCCGCGTCCTCGTGGTGCACGCCTGCGGTCGCACCTTGGAACGCGGTGGTCATCACCGCGCCGATGCCGAGGCCCAGAAGGATCATGCCGGGCATGATGTCGGCGACGTAGGTGCTGTCCAGGGTGAGCCGGGTCAGCAGGGCCATGCCGGATGCCGAGATCAGGAAGCCGGCGCTGACCACGATCTTGGAACCGACCCTGGGCAGCAGCAGCGAAGGCACGGTGGTCGACGAAGCGACGATGCCCATGACCATCGGAAGGAACGACAGACCGGCCTCGATCGGCGAGTAGCCGATGCTGGCCTCCAGGTAGTAGGTCAGGAACAGGAAGATCGAGAACATCCCCATGCCCAGGACGAACACCGCCAGGAACGAACCGCCGCGGGTTCGGTCCAGTACGAGGCGCAGCGGCAGCAGCGGATGCGCGACCCTGGACTCCACCCAGACGAACACTGCGAGCAGTACCACACCGCCGACCAGGAAGCCGAGGCTGACCGGGTCGGTCCAACTGGTGGATTCGACGTGCGAGAACCCGTAGACGATGGCGAACAGCGCGGCGCTCACCACGATCGTGCCCGGAATATCGATTTTCGGACGCTCGGTGATCGCGGGCTTGGCCAGCAGTAGCAGCGCACCGACCAGCGCGGCGGCCGCGAAGACGACGTTCACGTACATCACCCAGCGCCACGACGCCCATTCGGTGAGCATGCCGCCGAGCAGCAGCCCGACCGCGGCGCCCGCACCGGACAACGCACTGAAGATGCCGAAGGCCTTCGCCCTTTCGGACTTTTCGGTGAAGGTCACGCTGAGCAGTGAGAGCGCGGCGGGGGCGAGCAACGCGGCGAAGAGGCCTTGGGCCACCCGCGCCCCGACGAGGATTTCGAAGCTGTTGGCCGCGCCGCCGGCGACGGATGCGCCCGCGAAACCGATCAGGCCGGTCACGAAGGTGGTGCGTCGGCCGAACAGGTCGCCGAGTCGGCCGCCGAGCAGCAGCAGGCTGCCGAAGGCCAGGGCGTAACCAGTGATGACCCACTGCCGGCTGCCGTCGCCGAAACCGAGGTCATGTTGCGCCGCGGGCAGTGCGATGTTCACGACGGTCGCGTCGAGTGTGACCATGAGCTGCGCCACGCCCAGTACGACAAGCACCCACCAGCGCGCCGCATGTGAGCCGCGCAGGCCCGAGTCGTCTTTCCCGGGGGCGGGCGCCCCGCGGTCGATGATCGTAGTCATTGCTTCCCTTTGTCGCTGGTCATAGGCCGAACATCGGCTGGAAACCGATCTGTTTCACCCCTAGGAAAACAGATCGGTTTCCACCACGCAAGTGAACGGGTGGTCCCTGGCCCATGAGCGACTCGACAATGCCGACGCCCGCACCGGCCGCCCGTGCTGCCTCAACGCGCGACCAGGGCTCGACCGACGGGACGAGCGACGACACCGCCGACAAGCCGATCCCCGTCGCCACCGACTGACCCCCGCGAGGGAGGCGCCGATGACACGCGGGCACCCCGCCGGGGACTTCCACCGCCGACCGCTCCGGGAAACTCGCCCCTCCGGCCGCTCCCCCGCCCGCACGCACGGCGAGCCCTCCGGCGTCGAGGCCGCCCCCCCCTGCCTCCCGCTCTGCGTCTGCGATACGACCACGAGAGCCGGAAGCACGGCGAGCTGTGGCGCAAGCTCTTCGAGGACGCCCGGTACGCGGGCGACCTGCGCGCCGACCTCCACCCGACGGTCGCCCGCATGCTCGTAATGGGTGCGTTGAGCTTGACCGCCGAGTGGTGGAACCCGCGCCGCGAGTCGCTGGAGACGGTCATCAAGACGGCGCAGTCGCTGGTCAGGAGCGGCCTCGCCGAGCTCTCGGCCGCCGCGGACGAGGCCACGGCCAAACCGCCGTCGCCCTCACGGAGACGCCACAAGGCTCCCGGAACTGCGGCCTGAGTCGTTCCTGACGCCTCCTCTGTCGGGGCAGCCCGGGCGGCAGCCTTGAGGTGGGGTGGCCGTGTCAGCCGGGCGGAGGGACGCGGGGCACCGCTCCGGTCAGGAGCGTGATGCGCGCCCGTCGGCGGCGACGTTGTCGGTCGTCAGAGTGCCCGAGAAGGTCACGCCGACAGCGCAGGTGCACCAGTGCTCCCCCGCCGCCCGACGCAGCCGGCCGGTAAGCCGGAGTCCCGGGCTCCCGGCCACTACCAGCGCCACTTGTGGCAAGCAAGCTCCAAATCCCCCTCCCCGTCATTCAACAGCCGCTCGACGCTCTTGACGGCCAGGCTGTCGAGGTCGAGCAGCAACGTCGACACGGAGTCGTCACGCGCGCGTCGTTCCACCGGCGCCGGCTCGTGGGACGGCCCGCACAAGCCATCGCTTCTGGGTCAGAGGATCATGTCCTCGCCGGTGGCCCGGACCGTGATGTCGGAGATGGACACGCCCCACGGCTGGTCGATCGCGTAGATCACCTTCTCGGCGAGTTCCGTCGGCGTGGGCACCCAGTAACGCGGGTCGTCCGAGTCGCCGTACTCAGGGGACAAAGTGCCTGCGGCCGCCTCAGCTGTGCGCGCTTGGAACCGTGCCATGTTGTGGCCGATGATCCCGAGGAGGGCGTCGGGGTTGATGACCGAGTTCATGAGACCTGTGCCGGGTATGCCGGTCGGCCGGACGACGGTCACCTTGATCTTTCCCTGGGACTCGACGCGCAGGGACTCAGACAGGATGTTGACCGCCGCTTTGGTGGCGGAATAGACGCCGCTTCCCGCAGCCCCGGCGTTGCCGTAGATGGAGGAGATGTTGACAACGTGGCCCCTGCCTTGGTGCGTCATCTGGTCGAAGACCGAGGCGATGCCGTGGACGACGCCCTTGAAGTTGATGTCGATGCAGGCGTCCCAGGCGCGCCAGGCCTGCTCGTGATCCGCGAAGAAGGCGAGTGGCATGATCCCCGCGCAGTTGACCAGGACGTCGATGCTGCCGAACCGCTCGACGGCGAGCCGCGCGACGGCGTCTGTCTACTCCCTGTCGGTCACGTCCGTGAACTGGTGGACGAAGACGCCGCCGTCCTTCTCGATGGTGGTGGCGGTCTCCGCGAGCCCGTCGGTGTTGATTTCGGCGCCGACGACGTTCGCGCCGCTGGCCGCGGCGAGCTCGCTGATCAGGCGGCCGAAGCCGCTGCCGGCCCCGGTGACGAGAACCGTGCGGCCGGTGAGATGACTGTTCATGGGTGTCTCCGATGAGTGGGCGCACGCAGGCCTGGCGAAGCCGCCGGAGGCGGGCCGCCGCGCGTGTGCGGTGAGTCTGACGGCTCCCGGGCAGACGTTTAATACGCCGCCCGTGCTGCTCCCCGGGTGCGAGTCATCTGCCGCAGCTCGGTGCGCGCCGCCGACCCGAGCGGGCGTGCTCTCAGCACGGATGCCACCACAGCCGCACCGACAGGCGCAGCAGGCGGCGGCGCAGGGCGGTGGTGTCACAGGGTGGGGCGCGACGAGCGTGTTGTAGGTGGCGTTCCAGGCGTCTTGCGTCTGCACCGAGCCGTCGCGGGAGGCCTGGAAGGAGCAGGAGGAGCCGTGGTCGCGGTACTGATCGCTTCCATGGTCGTGGGCACCGAAGAGGGACACACCGACTACTTCCGCGCCGACAAGGCATGGCTGTACATCGTGATCCTGACCGTCGGCTACATGATCAGCCGTGGGCTGGCCAAGTCCGGCAGCCGCGACCCCTACGACGAGTCCCACTAACCCGGCGGGGAAAGGCAGCATCCGGTGTGCTGTACGCCGCGGCCCGACGTGTAGCGCCTGGCGGAGCGGATGAGCGCGCGTCGCGACCAGTACGTTGGTCGCGGCGCGCGCTTGGCCATGCCCCCGTGCCCTGCGGGAGGAAAGGCCGGGCCGTGCAGTGCTGGCCAACTGTTTGAGCCGCCCTGGTGAGCGAGGGGTTTCAGGCGGTGGCGCGGTTGCCTTGGCGGGCGGCGAGCGCGGCCTGGGCGCTGGGGTAGGCGGGCAGGAAGGTGTCCATTCCGGTGACGCTGAGCAGGCGGCTCAGCCGGTCGGGGATGGCCGCCAGGGTCAGGGAGCCGTCGGTGTCCTTGGCGCAGCGCCAGATGCCGACGAGGGCGCCCAGCCCTGAGGAGTCGCAGAAGGTGACGCCCGCCAGGTCGGCAACCAGGTCGGGGTGGCCGTTCGTGATGAGCTCGAGGGCGCGGGCCCGCACGGCGGGTGCGGCGGCGCTGTCGAATTCACCGGACAGTGCGATCACGGCCAGGGCGCCGTCGGTGTGCGGGACATCGATGTGGAGTGCGTCGGTCATGGGCGTCGGTTCTCCTGCCCGACAAAGACGTCGGCGGTCGGGGCTGCGGCGCTGTGAACGGTAGTGGTGATACCGGCGGGAGCGGCATCGCGGGTGGGGACGGACAGGGCCAGCAGCGCCACGTCGTCGCGTTCGGTGTCGGGGAGGGTGTCCAGGAGTGCGACGGTGTCGTCGATCAGGGCGCCGGCACTGACCGGCGCCGGCCGCCGGGCCAGGAAGTCGAGCAGGCCCGTGTCGGCGAGCATGTGGCCATCGGCGGTGCGGGCCTCGGTCAGCCCGTCGGTGTACAGCAGCAGTCCCTGGCCGGGTGCCAAGTGCAGCGTGCGTGAGGCGAAGGAGGCCTCGGCGAACGCGCCGACCAGCATCCCGCCCTTGGCGCGGACCGCCTCGACCCGTACACCGCCTTCCTCAATGGGGCTCAGGTGGTAGGCGGGCGGATGGCCGCCGGTGGCCAGCGTGACCGTGAAACCGCCATCCCGGGCGGGATCGAGCAGGCCGAAGATGGCGGTGCAGAAACGCGTCCCCACCGCGGCGTCCAGCAGCAGCGCCGTGTTCAGGGCATTCAGCGCGGCCGTGGGGTCTGCGTCGACGAGGGCTGCGGCCCGCAGCGTGTAGCGGGTCAGTGAGGTGACCGAGGCGGCTTCGGCGCCCTTGCCGCACACATCGCCCAGGAAGAACGCCCACCGGCCTCCGCCGACGGGGAAGACATCGTAGAAGTCGCCGCCCACTTCCTGCGGGGAGGCGGTCTTGTAGTGGCAGGCCAGCTCCAGGCCCGGTACCGCGGGCAACGCGGGAGGCACCAGGGTGCGCTGCAGGGTGGAGGCAAACGCGGCGATGGCCGCCTTGTCCCGCTCCGCCCGCTGCCGGGCCTCTTCCTCCGCCTGGCGCTTCTCCTGCTCGACCCTGCGGCGCTCCTGCTCGGCGCGCACCACGCGCAACGCCGACAGCCGCAGCTCCAGCTGGTCACGCACCACCGCGGCCAGGTCTGTGAGGGTGGCGGCATCGGCCTCGCTGATCTCGCGGGGGCGGGTGTCAAGGACGTTGACCGTGCCCAGGCGGTGCCCGTCGGCGGTGATGATCGGAGCGGCGGCGTAGAACCGCACCCCCATCGGGCCGGCGACCAGCGGGTTGGAACAGGCGACCGGGTCCAGCAGGGTGTCGGGGATGACAGTGGTGTCATCCGTCAGGACCGCCGAGGCGCACAGCCCCGGATCCCGGCCGATCTCGCTGACACCCTCCAGCCCGTGCGCGGCCTTGAACCAGATCCGGTCCTCATCCACGATCGTCACCGTCGCCACCGGCACCTCGAACAGCCGCGCCGCCAGCGCCGCGACTCGGTCGTAGGCCCCGTCCGGAGGGGTATCGAGAATGTCGTAACGGCGTACCGCCGCCATCCGCGCCGCCTCGACCGACACGGCCAAAGGCCCGCTCGGTGCTATCGCAGGCAGGATCGCTTGCTCCGGCATGTCCCTCGTCTGGCTCATCCCCCCAGGAAGGCACCGACCAGACAGCCAGCACTCCGGAACCCTACCGAACGCGGCCGGGGCACCCGATGTTCGGACCGCGGCAGGACGCCGCGCGACTCGGTGTGCGCAGAGTTGAGTTCGGTTGGAGGGCGCGGCTCGGTCGGATCCGCTCGCCGCAGTTGATCGAGGTCCGCTTCGGCACCTCGCGGGCGCGGGGCCGAACAATGTCACGGAAAGAGTGAGCATGAAGGCGGGGGAAGGGGGTATGCGCGGCAGTGGCAAGTCGAGGTGGGCCGGTGTCGGCATGGCCGACAAGGGGAGGGACACATGGTCACGGATACGGCAGTGACGACGGCGGATGCGAAGTGCGCTGAGCTGCCGGAGGTGGCCGACCCCTCGAGGGTCGCTCCGAAGGATGCTCGTGAGCTCACCCGCCTGTTCTTCCAGCAGCTGGACCGGCTGGAGGAGGGCACGCCGCAGTACCAGTACGCGCGCAACACGCTGATCGAGATGAACATCTCCCTGGTCCGCTACGCGGCCTCCCGTTTCCGCAGCCGGGACCAGGAGGAGATGGAGGACATCGTCCAGGTCGGCGTGATCGGCCTGATCAAGGCCATCGACCGGTTCGAGCTCTCCCGCGAGGTGGAGTTCACCTCGTTCTCCATCCCCTACATCGTGGGAGAGATCAAGCGGTTCTTCCGGGACACCACCTGGGCCGTGCACGTTCCGCGCCGCCTGCAGGAGGCCCGCGTCCAGCTGGCCCGCGCCACCGAGGAACTGAGCAGCCGCCTGGGCCGCACCCCGACCGTCGCGGAGCTGGCCCAGCTGATGAACCTCGAGGAGAAGGAGGTCATCGAGGCGCGACTGGCCTCCAACGGCTACCGGTCCTCCTCCCTCGACGCCGCCATAGGCAACAGCGAGGACGGCGAGAGCGCCCTGTCCGACTTCATCGGCAACGAAGACGGCGCGCTGGAACTGGTGGAGGACTTCCACGCCCTCGCCCCCATGATCGCCGACCTCGACGAGCGCTCACGCAAGATCCTGCACTGGCGGTTCGTGGAAGAACTGACCCAGGCCCAGATCGGCGAACGGCTCGGCGTCTCCCAGATGCACGTCTCCCGGCTGCTGTCACGCACCCTGGCCCAACTGCGCGAGGGCATGCTCACCACCCACTGACACCGCAACCTCGCAACGGCACCTCGCGGCCCCGGTGAACCCGTACACCACGCACGCCACCACCCTGTGTGCGCGGTCGGTTTGGAGCGGCCCGCTCAGGCCGTTCTCCACTCGTGTGGGCGGCCTCCGCGCCATTCCACCCACCGCGGATCGTCCAACACTGCCTCGGGTTCGTCGACGCCCGCCGCTTGAAGGAACACCACCAAGTCGTGGTCGCTGAAAGCGGTGCCGAGGATCTCGTCCCGGCCGTGCGAGTGCACGGTGACACTCCGGCCACCGGTACGGGAGGGCTGGTGTACGACGATCGGCGCGCTCATCACGCCTCCCAGCGTGCTCCCGGCAGGGCCGTGCGGCGAGTCGGCTGCCCGCTCAGGAGGGTGCCGGACCCGTCGAAGCGGCGCGGGGCTCCGGGACTCGAGTCCTACATCGCCCCGCCCGCCGGCGTTCGAACTGCCCCACGCTCTGAGGGCAACACGGGTGTCGATCCCGCGGCCCAGGGTCACGCAAGCAGCCTGACCCGCACCTCACCGCTCGCGTGGTCCACCTGCACGGGATGACCGGCTTGCGTGAGGATCGCCAGCAGCGCCGACCGCAGAGCTGCACGAATGCCCTCGAACTCGGTATCCTCCCGGCCCGCAGGATCTAACTCGCTGCCGGGCACCCATCCCACCAGCACCGAGTCCGTATCCCTCCGCACCCGCAGGCCGGGGCTGCCCTCATCACCAGCCGACGCCACGTCAAAGCCAGCACAGGCCAACGTCCCGCACACATCAGCGAGCAGCTTCTCTACGGCATCAGCGGTCACCGCCGAAGCCTATCCACACACATCCTGACGGTTTCGGGCACAGGTGCTTCACGCACGGAAGAAGGAGAGCCGACCGCTGGTCTTCTGCGCTGCCTGTGCCGTCCAGCTTCTGGTGCTCGCGCTCGCCGTGGCGCGCGAACGCCGATCGCCCGGCGCCTGCAGTGGGGGCCCGTGAGCTGGAGCGCCGGCCAGATTGGCGGTGGTCCTTCCTCGTACGGGCCCAATACCGCATCGGCGTCAGCGGGCGCCGTGACGGTCACAGCGACCGCGAAGGTGGCGAAGATCGTGTGGCAGATGGGCGACGGAACGGCCGTGACGTGTGCCGGCCCCGGTACGCCCTACAGCGCGGCTGCGGGTAAGACGGACTCCCCGACCTGCGGTCACACCTGCACCCGCACCTCCACCGACCAGCCAGCGGGCCGCTACCGGGTGACCGCGACCTCCACGTGGAGCATCGGCTGGCAGATCACCACCGGTGGCGGCGGGCAAGCCGGCCAGCTGACCGAAACCCGCCAGACACAGATCCAGGTTCCTCTCGCGGAGCTCCAGGTCCTCAACTGACATGCAGGCACAGGTCCTCGCCGGGGGCGGTTGCGGGCACGCCGCAGCCGGCGCATTCGACGAGCGCCCGGTAGGTCAGGGCCTCGGTCACCGTGCGGCCGGCAGAAGCCGTGGACGACCGCCCGGCCGATGGCCGCCCCTGTGGCTCGTCTTCCATCACGTCGCCGCGGTGGTGAGAGCCGTCCAGGGTGGCGGGCGGCGGGTAGGCCTGAGCAGCCCGCAGACGGGCGGCGACGATCGCACCGACCGAGGTGCGCACCGGTTGCGGCAACGGCCGGCCGGTGATGACGCGACGCAACTGCTCGGTACTCCAGCCGGCCTCCAGCATCACGGTCGCCACGCGGCCCTGATCAGTCAGAGCCTTCCCGGTCAACAGCAGCTCGGGACGGCTCGCCCCGATCTCCAGCAGCAGCCGGATACCGGCGTGTATCTCGTCGGCCGGAGGCTGCAGCGTCGGCGATGCTGTCGCGTGCGAGGGGGCCGTCCGTGCGTTCGTGCGCGCGGCGTCGCCGCGGTCGCACGGACGGAGGGGGTTGGTCTTCTTAACGATGGTGTTCTTAAGACAGTGGACCGGATCCGTGGGATCGCCCATCGCGTCCACTGTGCCCACACGGCTGTGATCGCACGGCCGCTGTGGCCACTGCCGTCAGACGCCGGAACCTTGCAGCTAGCGACATCACCGAACCGCACGAAGACCTCGTCCAGTCCACGCGTCGGAGACCGAACAATGCAGCTAAACCCAGCACGTTCCTGCGACACGGCCACCACCGTCACCAGAGCCCCATCGATTAAGAGCCGATCGTCCTTGGCAATGTCCACGCCATCCCCTCCCCCGGCCTTGCGGCCCCGCCCCCAGACGGCGACGCCACCCCACCGAAGCGCCTGTCGATCAACCTATCTGACTACGTCTCAGGCGAGGATGATATTGGAAGGAACGCTGATCTTTTGATCACATTTAGAGCTCGCTCCGCGTCCATCGCCTCCGGAGCATGTCCGTAGTACCGCTGGGACCTGCCCTTTCCGGACAGGGTGGGGGAGAACGCGCTGCGGTCCGACTTCCTGGGATCCCCGCCGACGCGTCCCGCAAGCCGTGTCGGCACTGTTGCGCGGCTCCCCATCCGCTGCGGGAAACTCAGAAGAATCGTCGCGACACCCGCGCCCATCCCCGGATGCGGAACACCCCCGCGTCGGCGGGGAGAACGCGCCGCGGTTCGACTTCCTGGGACCCCGTCCGGGACACCTCGCGGACGCGGGTTTTCTATAGCCGACGCCGTCACCATAGGCGGGCCGCCGTTCTCCCCTCCGACGCGGGGGTGCTCCGGCGTTCTGCGCGAGTTCGTCGCCACGTCCCCGCAGCCGGCCAGAGCATCCACGCGGGCAAGAAGATCGTGGCCTGGGGTGCAACGGAGCACCGGCACCGCCGTCTCCATCCCGGGGGTCCGCCGTGAACTTCGGGCCGAAAGCTGTGGACCCGGCCGGAAACTTCGCGCGCCCCTCTGGCCCTGTCGTTCTGGGCTCGCTTGAGGCCGAACCCAACCGTTGGAGGCCTCATTGGCGAACACTCCCCCAGTCACAGGGACGGCGTAGTCCTCGGTCTCTCGCGTCGGCAGGGCTCTACGATGGCCCGGTGACCGAGACGCTGCCCCCAGTGGGTATTGACCTCTTCGACGTCGAACGGGTTCAGCTCGCGGAGGTGGCAGCGCCTGCGCTGTCACCCGAAGACGAAGCGGCCAGAGACCGTGTGTGGGACAAGGCAGCCCAGACCAACCCGGCCCTCTTCGACGGTCCGGTGGTGGCATGTGTGGGACTGGAGTGGGCCGGGCCGCGCATCCTGAGTCTCTCCTGGGCGCGGGTTACCTACCGGCACTTTGCCCTGCGCCGGGTTCCGGGCGCCACCGCGCTGCCGTCACTGTTCGTGAACGTCATCCAGCCGACCGACGACGGCCGCGTACCAGCGGTGAGGATGTCACCGTCCACGGCCGCCCCAGGCCGCTGGCAGTTGCCCGGAGGTTCCCTGGAACCGCCTCAAGACGGCGAAACTCTGAATGAAGCCGCGCTGGTCGGCCAGGCGGCACGGGAACTGGTCGAGGAAATGGGCATCAGCACGCCTCCCGACGCAATGCGGCTGTGGGCGGTTACCCGTGGTGAGAACCGCAGTATCGGCCTGACCTACCTTGCCCCGGCCCTGCCGGAGTCGGCGCTGCGCGCGAGGTTCGTCTCGGTGGCGCGTGCGGAGCGCGCCGAGGGTCGTGAACCCGAACTCGACGAGATCGCACTTGTGCGCTCCCCGGACGAGCTGGCCGCCCTGGAAGGTCCGCACGCGGACTACCTGGAGCCGGTCGTCCGCCGGTACACGCGACAGGCACCGCTGCGGCACGACGTGTGACTCACCCGCCGAGGAGGAAGTCGCGGGCGCGTTCGTCGAGTTCGGCCGCGCACCGTAGGCCGCGGGCCCGGAAGCGGGCGAGGTCGCCCCTCATGCGGCGGACGGCCTTGCGGGTGCGGACGGAGCGGACGCCGTCCATGTGGTCGATCGCTCGGTGCCAGGTGGCGCACGCCTGCTCAATGCCGCCGCGCTTGAGGTGCATCTCGGCGCCCGCGACCAGGTCGAGGGCGACGATCCGGGCGTAGGTCCCGGCAGGGCGGGCAGTGGCGGCGAGAGTGTACTGCTGGGCCGCGGCCCGGTGATCACCCAGAGTTTCGTGGACCTTGGCAGTGCGGGAGTACACCGAGGCTGCCGGCGGGCCCCAGGTAAGGGCCCAGAACTAGACCTCGTCGCCGGGGGCGGCAGTCAGCAGGGTGCGGGCCCGTTCGGCCTCGGCGAGGGCGTGACGGCGTTTGCCGAGCTTGGCCAGCGTGTGTGCGTGGACCACGCGGAACAGCGCTTCGGTTTCGGCGTCGACCCGCCCCTTGGCCAGGTTCAGGCCCGTTTCGGCGAGACCCTGGCAGTGCTCGGGGCGGTGGAGTCTGAGGCCCTGCATAGCCATGGTGCGCATCACGAACCCGTCCTGTCCGGAGATGCCGGATTCGACGGCCAGCGCGTAGGACTGGAGATAGTAACGCTGGGCAAGTCCTTGCTGGCCGGCGTCGTAGCTCTTCCAGCCCAGGAGGTGCACACCGCGGCTGGCAGCCGAAAGCATCTGCCGGCGGACCTCCTCGGTATGGAAGCGGGCCCTGCACAGCGGGGCGACGTCGTCCCGGAGATAGGTGACCAGGGCGCTGCGGCCGTGCTGTCCACCGTGGCGCTCGTCCATCTCGGAGAAGGCGCGGATCATGTCGCGTACAGCGGCGACCTCGGCCATGCCGACGGTGTGGCCGGTATGGGCCGCAGCGGTGCGGGCGGCGATCTCGTGGACGTGGGTAAGGGGCAGGGCGGCGGCGGCCACAGAGTACGCGGAGGCCGTCAGGAAGCGGCGGCGGTCCAATTCGTACCTCCACATCGGCATCAGTGCGTCCAGCGGATCGTTCCCGAGGGACAGCCCGATGGTGTCATCCTCCGAGGCGGCGGGGAGGCCGAGATCGGCGGGGGTCAGGAGGCGGCCCAGCCGCCGGGACAGGGCGACAGCAAGGTAGCGGCCGGTGTCCCCCCTGGGGATGGCTCCAGCGATCCAGTGCTCAACGGCGCTCTTGTTCGTCTGTAAGGCAGCGCCGCATTCGGCCGCGACCGCCCGCACCGCCTTGGCTAAGCCTTCGTAGGTGAGGCCCGATTCGGCGACGAGGTCACGGAGCAGTTGGTTTGGTGTGCGGGTGGGCATGAGCCACCTCCCCGTATATACGCGATATACCGCTTGGCCTGCCCGTCACCGTACCGCCGCAAGCCCGCTGCAGGTTGACTCTTCATCAGGCCAGGACGGGCGTTCGGCAGAGCTGAGGCCCTCGCCCTGACGGTCTGCGGACGGCGCCCGCTCCGGATCTACTTCTGCGCCCCTTCTGCGATGAACGCACGGCTACCCCCTTGGGAGGGATCTCCTTGGATGAGCGGCGAGTGCAGTGGATCAACGACGAGGCGACAGCTCTGCTTGCCGCTGAGCGCGACCGGGTTCCGGTGGCCTCGCTGACCGAGCGCTGGCCCGGACTGTCCCTGGACGATGCCTACCGAGTCCAGGCGGCGGCGGTTGCCCGGCGGATCGCGGGCGGGGCCCGCGTCATCGGGCACAAGGCAGGTGTGACGTCCAGGGCCATGCAGGAGCAGATGGGGGTCGCCGAGCCGGATTCCGGCGTTCTCCTGGACTACATGCTGCTCCCCAGCGGCAGCAGCCTGGCCCGTGGCGCACTTATGCAGCCGCGGGTGGAGGCGGAGATCGCCTTTCGGCTCGGCCGCGACTTGGCGGGCCCGGACATCGATCTGGAAGCCGCCCAAAGGGCCGTGGCCGGGGTATGTCTCGCTCTGGAAGTGATCGACACCAGGTTCACCAGCTGGCGGATCACCGTGGCGGACAGTATCGCGGACAATGCATCCTGCGCACGCGTCGTCACCGGCCCAGTGATCCCGTTGGACCCGGACCTGGACCTGGCCGCCGAGTCGCTGGTTGTGAGCGTGGACGGCAGGGCGGTGGCCACGGGCGAGGGCCGGGCGGTGCTCGGAGACCCGTTCCGTGCACTGGTGTGGCTCGTGCACCGGCTGGCCCGCTTCGACGCCGGCCTCAAGGCCGGGGAGCTGGCCCTGGCCGGGGCTGTGCACGCCAGCCTTCCCCTGGACGTGGCATCGACGCTACGGGCTCACTCGCCGCATCTGCCCCCGTTGGAACTCCTCGTCGTCTGACCCCGGCCGAGGGCCGCGGAACCGCCATCACGCACGTCATCCATGAAGAAGGGACAGCCCATGGCTGCTGGCGAACGAGGCACGAACGTCGCGGTGCTCGGTGCAGGACTGATCGGGATCGACCTGGCCGACAAGATCCAGCGCTCGACGAGCCTGGACCTGCGTCTGGTGGTGGGCCGCCACCGGGAGAGCCTGGGGCTTGCGCGGGCGGCCGAGATGGGGTGCGCGACATCCTCCGGCGGAATCGCCGCCCTGCTGGAGTCCGGCCCCTTCCATGTGGTCTTCGACGCCTCGAACGCCGACAGCCATGCCGATCACTGGACGGCCCTGAGCAAGACCGGCACGACGCTCATCGACCTCACCCCCACGCAGCTCGGAACCGTCGTCGTGCCCACCGTCAACGGAAGCCAGGCGGCTGCGCATCGGCACATCAACCTGGTCAGCTGTGGTGGCCAGGCGGCCATCCCGGTTCTGCACGCCGTGGCCCAGCACTGCACCCCGGCGTATATCGAGGTGGTGTCCACCGGGGCAAGCGCAAGTGCCGGCCGGGCCACCCGGCTCAACCTCGATCAGTACATCGCCACCACTGAGGCCGCGATCCGTTCCTTCACCGGCACGCGCGAGGTGAAGGTGATGGTCAATCTCAGTCCCGCGCGGCCGGCACCGCCGTTCCGGGTGGTCATGACCGTGCTGGCGCCCGACCTGCGACCCGGCCCGGTCGGCGCCGCCGTCACGTCCGCCGCCGAAGAAGTCCGGGCCTTCGCACCCGGGTTCACGGTGGCCTCCGCCACGGTGCAGGACGGCCGGATCTCGGTTGCGGTGGAGGTGACTGCCACCGGCGGCCGCATTCCCAGGTACGCCGGAAACCTCGACATCATCAACGGCGCCGCCCTGCTGCTCGCCGAGCAGCACGCCGCCGCCTTATCTCGGTGAAGGAACCTCTCATGGACGTATCCACCAGCGGCCGGCGGCCCCAGGTGCTGATCCACGACCCCACCCTGCGCGACGGCCACCATGCAGTGGGCCACCAGCTCGACACTGATCAACTGCACGCGTACGCCGAAGCGGCCAACGCCGCCGGGGTGCCAGTGGTCGAGGTCGGCCACGGCAACGGCCTCGGTGCCAGCAGCCTCCAGATCGGGCGTGCGAAACTCCCCGACGCCTCCATGCTGAAGGTCGTCCGCGAAGCCCTCACCCACTCCCGGATGGGCGTCTTCATGGCACCCGGCTGGGGCACCGCCGACGACCTGCGCGCCGCCGTGGCCCATGGAGCGGACGTGGTGCGGATCGCCGCCCACTGCACTGAGGCCGATGTGACAGAACGTCACCTCGGTATCGTGCGCGACCTCGGGTCCGAGGCCCAGGGCGTCCTGCTCATGAGCCACATGGCAAGCCCCGGCCAGCTGGCCGATCAGTGCGCCCAACTAGCCAAGTTCGGCGCACAGGCTGTGGGCATCATGGACTCAGCCGGCCACTACCTCCCGGCCGACGTGATCGAGCGCATCCATGCCATCGCCGGGGCGGTCGACGTGCCGGTGATCTTCCACGGCCACAACAACCTCTCCCTGGCCGTGGCAAACTCCATCGCCGCGATCGAGGCCGGAGCCCGCATCATCGACGCCACCGCCCGGGGCTTCGGCGCCGGAGCCGGGAACACCCAGCTCGAAGTCCTCGTGGCCCTCCTGGAACGCCAGGGTCTCGACACCGGGATCGGGCTGCGCGAGGTCCTGCACGCAGCCGACGTCGCAGAAGCACAGCTGATGGAGACCCAGCCGGCCATCGACTCGGTCAGCCTCGTCAGCGGCCTGGCCGGGGTGTTCTCCGGCTTCAAGAAACCGGTGCTGGAGGCCGCCCGGCGTGAGGGCATCGACCCGCTCGATCTGTTCCTCGCGCTCGGCGAACGGCAGGTGGTCGCGGGCCAGGAGGACCTCATCGCCGACGTGGCCCGACAGAGGAAAAGGGCCTCATGAGCGCGCACGGCCCAGCCGGGCCGGACGAGCGGGCCGCCGTCCTGTGCAGTATCGGGGCAGCGCTGCCGGAGACGGTCGTCACCAACGCCGACCTCACCGCAAGGCTGGACACGACGCACGAGTGGATTCGCTCCCGGACCGGCATCGCCCAGCGGCACGTCGCCGGCACCGACCTGACCACTGGGGACCTGGCGGTCCGAGCAGCGAGGAAAGCCCTGGCCCGCTCCTCATCCGTACCGGTACAGGCGATCGGTGCTGCCCCGCCACCGCCCCCGCCGTGGCGGCTCAGCTCGGCCTGGGTGGCATCGCGGCGTTCGATCTCTCGGCGGGCTGTACCGGCTTCCTCTACGCCCTGGCAACGGCGGCCGGGCTCATCGCTGCCGCCACGGTGGAGGCGGTCGTGGTCATCGGCGTGGACCGGTTAGCCGCGCTCCCCGACCCCGACGACCGAACAACCGTCCCCCTGTTCGGCGACGGGGCAGGCGCCGTAGTCCTGCGGCGGGGCACTGCGGCGGAACGCGGGGCGCTTGGACCGGTACTGCTCGGCAGCGACGGCAGCCATTCCGACCTGATCCGGGCCCGGCACCCCGGCGCCTTGCGGATGGAAGGCGCGGAAGTCTTCCGTCACGCCGTCGACCGCATGTCCGCTGCCTCCCGCAAGGCCGCAGCCGCGGCCGGCTGGGCCCTGGACGACGTCGACCGCCTCGTACCACACCAGGCCAACGCCCGGATCACAGGCTTCACCGCCCGCCGGCTCGGCATCCCCGACGACCGCCGGCTCCACAACGTGGAGCACGTCGGGAACACCGGCGCCGCATCCATCCCCCTTCTCCTGGCGCAGGCCGCCACCGACGGCCGCATCACAACGGGCCACCGCCTCCTGCTCACTGCGTTCGGCGCCGGGCTGACCTGGGGCGCCACCACCGTCATCTGGCCCGACCTGAACCGCTGACCAGCCCACCGAAAGGGACTCCTGATGACCGGTGATCTCGCAGCCATCCTGCGCGAGGACCTCAAGCTCCCCGCGAACGGACTGACCCCGGACGCGAGCCTCGACAACGCGGGCTTCGACTCGCTCGCCATCGTCGAGCTGTCCGTCCTGCTCAACGACCGCTATGGCATCGCCATCGACGAAGCCGAGATCAAGAACGCCTCCACCCTTCACCAGCTCGACCTCCTCATCCAGCGCAAGCGCGACGAAAGGTGAGCACCTTCATGGAACCCAACAGCAGCCGCGGACGGGCATGGATCATCACCCCGGGGCTGCGGCGCGAACGGTTCGCCGCCGCGCGCAGCTCCGGCGCCGGGGTCGCCCTCGTCGACATCGAGGACTCCGTCGCCATGCAGGACAAGCAGCTCGCCCGCACCACGGCGGAGCAGTTCTTCGAGCGCCCCGGCGCCCCGTGCACGCTGGGTGTCCGCATGAACTCGCCCCTGACGCTGGAGGGGGCCAAGGACCTCGTGGCCATGGCCGCTTACACGGCCAAGCCCGACCTCGTCCTGGTCCCCAAGACCGAATCCGCCCGCGACATCGAGCTCGTGGCCGGCGTCCTGGACGACGAGGGCTACACCCCCGACATCTGGGCCCTGATCGAGACCCCCCGAGCTTTCGACAGGCTTCCGGCGATCCTGAGGGCACCCCGGCTGGGCGGCGTGGTCTTCGGATCGGCTGACTACGCAGCGACCGTCCGCTGCGGTCTGGGCTGGGACGCTCTGGTCTACGCCCGCTCCGCCCTGATCAACGCCGCGACCGCGGCCAAAATCCCCGCCGTCGACGCGCCGGTCTACGAACTCGATTCCCCCGATGCGCTGCGCCGCGAAGCTGAGAAGGCCAAGGAGCTCGGCTTCTACGGCAAGGGTGCCGTCCACCCCCGGCAGGCCACCATCATCAACGAGGTCTTCACCCCCTCCGGGGACGAGATCGCCCACGCGCGGGCGATCGTCGCCGCCGGCGTAAAGAGCGGCAACGGTGTGACGTCCGTGAACGGACAGATGATCGGCACTCCCTTCTTCGCCGCCGCGCGGGCCCTCCTGGCCGAAGTGGACGGGACTCCGTGAACGATGCCCTCCCGCACGGATACCGCCGCATCGCCCAGGGCCGCATCCGGGAGAACGTCGGCCTCGGCTATGACGAGCTCCCCGTCGGCCTGGTCATCGAGCACCGGCCAGGACGAACCCTCACCGAGCTCGACAACCTGCTGGGCACCGCACTGAGTGGCAACCCGGCACCCATCCACAGCGACGCCCACTACAGCAGTCAGACCGAATGGGGCCGCATCCTCGTGTGCGGCGGCGTCACGCTGAACCTCGTGGCAGGCATGACCGTCCGCAGCACCAGCGGGATGACCGTCGCCAACCTCGGCCTCGACGAGGTCCGGTTCGAAGCTCCCGTCTTTGTCGGCGACACCCTGTATGCGCAGACGGAAGTCGTCTCCCGCAGACTCGCCAAGAGCCGACCCGGCACCGGGATCGTCACGTGCCGCACCTGCGGCCACAACCAGACGGACACACGCGTGCTGACCTTCACCCGGACCTTCCTCGTCCCCACCGACCTCGACTCCGTCCGGGAAGCCACCAACTACTAGGAGGCGATCATGAGCGAACTGACCTTCGCCCCGGCCGACGAAGCCCTATGGCAGCAGTACGACAGGCTGGCCACCCGCAGCTACGGCCATCAGGTCGGCGACATCACCGACCTCCGCGAGCACGCCGACCTCCAGGTCTCGATCCGCGACGGCCAGGTCGTCGCCGGGGGCCTCGGCTTCGTCGTCGACCAGTTCTTCGGCGGCTCCCCGGTACCCAGCGCCTGCCTCGGCGCCGGTTGTGTAGCCCCGGAGGAACGCGGCCAACACCTGGCCGCTCGCATGACGGCCGAGCGGCTGCGACCCCTTCGCGAGCGGGGTGCGGTAATCTCCGCGACCTCCACATCCTCGAACGGCTACGCCCGCCGACTCGGCTGGGAGGCCCCGGTGCAGGTCTTCGCCTGGACCGTCGCCACTGACGACCTCAAGAGGTCGTTCACCGGCGAGAATCTCGAGATCGAACACGGCCTGACCGAAGACGCCCAGGCGCTCCAGCGGAACCTCGCCCGCCAGTGGAACGGCCCCGTACTCCGGCCCACCTGGTGGTCCACCTGGAAGGAGAACAAGAGCGCCCTGACCACCTACCGCTTCCACAGTCCCGGCCACCCCACAGCCGGAGTCCTGTCGCTGGCCACCAGACGGCGCGAGCGCCACGGCATGAGCCTCGTCGTCCACGACTTCTGGGCCGCCACTCAGCCGACCGCCGCGGCCATGCTCGCCTTCCTCGGCCGCCACAACACCCGTGCCGAAACCATCGAATTCCGTCGCGGAGCCCTGCCGCCCTACCCCACCCTGCTGCACAACCTCCACCGCTTCCGGCCCATCGCCGAGTCCTGGCACCCCTGGATGCTGCGCATCCTCGACGTCCCCGAGGCCGTCCGGCTCCGTGGCTGGCCCACCGACCTCACCACCGCTGTACCAATCGAGATCGAGAACGAGAGCGGCACCTCCTGGGACCGCTGGATATTCCAGATGGAGGCTGGAAATGCCGAGATCACACCCACCCATGCCGAAGGACAGGTCACCTTCACCCGGCGCCAGCTCGCGGTCTGGTACGCCGGTGGCTACCGGTCCGCCACCTCGGCCCGCATGGCCGGGGTCCGTGCCGTGTCAGACAGGGCTCTCGCTTCCCTCGTGCGCAGCACGGCAGACCTCGAACCCTGGCTGCCTGACCACTTCTAGAAATTGGGGCCACCAACTCCAGACGCGTCGCTGGCCCTGGGCGTGACACCGCGCCGCCTGGACGAACTCGGCTTCGGGCCACACCAATGCCGGAGCGCGCGTGCATGCGCCGGCCAGCGCCAGTGGGGGCCTGCTGGAGGTCCCCGAGCCCTACCCGCTGAGGCTCCTACGCGAGTGGTAAGTCACGCGGGGCGGTTTCCGTCCGGTGAGCATGGCCCGTATGCGGTGGGCCCGAACGAATGCCTCGTGCAGCGGTGGCCGCACCCCCTGTGAGACCCGCCGAGGCCGCCTGTTGCTTGTGATACTTCATGCCTGTGACCAGTGAGAATCCCCGTTTCATGACATCAGTTGCCCCGCCAGCCAGGCGGCAGCTGGGGGCCGATCACCGGGATCGTGCACGGTGCCGGAGTGCGAGCGCGCACGACGCCTTGGAGGAGGTGCGCCGGGGTGTCCAATGAATTCCATCCGAGTCGATGCCGTGTTCCAGCGCCGTGCGGAGTCTCCGGACGGCTCAGCGGGCGCAGAAGGTTGCTGGTGCGGGCCTCGGGCGACGCCGCACCAACCGCCTCGCGCCGTGGGGCTGCCCCACCCACCTGGTGGTCGCCCGGAAGAGTGAAAGTGTGGAGTCATGCCTCTCATGCAGCCATTCGCTTCCGACTGGGATCGTCCGGCCTCACAGAACCTCGAACAGTGGAACTGGCTCGCGGTCGAGATAGCCGAGATCCGTCGATGCGCCGAGGCAGGCGACCAAGCACACGACCGCCTTGCCCTCATCCTCCTCGACCATCTTGTCGAGGTGATCATCAGCCGCGAGGTCAACGCCCAACTGGCCTTCCAGCTCCCCGACAGCACCATCGAGGAGATGCGGGAATTCCGTGACAGCGGGGGGCAACTCGATGGGCGTCTGAGTCAGCTGATCCACCAGCATGTAGGCCCGGACCGACGGGCAAAGATGGACAACCATCTGGACCAGAAGACCAAGTTTCTGAAGCAAAGGGACGTGCTGACAGACCACGAACGCGATGTACTCGACCGGCTGCACGAATACCGCAACGCGGCCTACCACCGTGACACCCTGGAACCGGACCTCATCTCAGACCTCGTACTGGCCTACCGGGTGCTGGCGGACGAACTCTTCAGCCGGCACAAACCGATCGCCTGGACCATGGCGTCGTCGGACCCCGCCCCCATCGTGACGCCACAACAGCTTCGCGGCCGCCTGACCGAAGGCGTCGACATCGATCTCACATCGATGGCCCGCCGGTTCCACGACCACGCTGCGAAGCGAGTCCAGGCTGTCTCCACGGCCGTCGCTTTCGCCCAACAACTCCTCGACTCCAGGAGTTCCAGTGAAACGGACGCGGCACCCCCGGATGACGACATGGCCCACATGCTCACCGGCCTCGGCGACACAGCCAAACACCTGGCGCCCTGGACGAGGCAGGCAGAGGGGTTGAAGTCCAAGACCTCGTCAATCACCGGCCTCATGGTCCCCTTCCTCAACCTGGACCGAGCCCTGAGCCGTATCGAACCGTCTGTCAAGCGCCTCCACATGATCCTGGACTGGTGGGAACAGCGTCGGATCGACGACCTCAGAGGCAAGTAGCGCCACGCTAGGAGCAGATCCTTGCGAGCGATGCCGACCTCGCGGGCGGGCTTGACAATGATGCCAGCGGCCTCGAGGTACACCAACACCGGTGGCCGCAGGGGCGAGCCGCAGCCGCTCCGAAACTGGACTCCACGAGACATGGACACCGCCCTGTAATGGATCAACCACCCCACCAAGACCACTCAATGCAGAGGAAGACTCGTCGAACCTGAGCACCACCCGGGGAAACTGACCACAGCTGGCCAACGCCTACTCCACCTGACCAAGCGCCAGCTCAGCACACAGTCCCAGCCGGCCGCCCAACCGAATGGCTGAAGGGGACTGTAAATCGTTCGGTGTAACTCCCGATCATGGAAGATGCATCGATGACCAGCAACAACATGCCTGAGGCCGAGTCCGTCGAGCCGTCTGAAGCGGCGCCAGCGAAGTCTGTGGACGACCAGCTGATCGACGAGCTGGTGGGCCGGGCTCAGGCCGAGGGCCTTCAGCTGACCGGCGAGGGCGGGCTGCTCCAGCAGCTGACCAAGCGGCTTCTGGAGTCCGCTCTCGAGGGCGAGATCACCGACCATCTCGGCTATGGCAAGCATGATCCGGCCGGGAAGAACGGCGACAACTCACGCAACGGCACCCGTGCCAAGACCGTGCTCACCGACGTCGGCCCGGTCGAGATAGCCGTTCCCCGCGACCGGGAAGGCAGCTTCGAGCCGAGGATCGTCAAGAAGCGGCAGAAACGCCTGACCGGCGTCGACGAGATGGTCATCTCGCTCGCTGCGAAGGGCTTGACGACCGGTGAGGTCCAGGCTCACCTGGCGGAAGTCTATGGAGCCGACGTATCCCGCCAGACGATCTCCACGATCACCGACAAGGTCCTGGACGGCATGGCCGAGTGGCAGAACCGGCCGCTCGACGCCGTCTATCCGGTGGTCTTCATCGACGCGATCCACGTGAAGATCCGCGACGGCGCCGTCGCCAACCGTCCCATCTACGTGGCCCTGGCCGTCACCGTTGAGGGCCGGCGGGAGATCCTCGGGCTGTGGGCCGGCGACGGCGGTGAGGGCGCCAAGCACTGGATGCACATCCTCACCGAGATCAAGAACCGCGGCGTGAACGACGTGCTGATGCTGGTCTGCGACGGGCTCAAGGGCCTGCCCGAGGCGGTCGAGACGGTCTGGCCAAAGACGATCGTGCAGACCTGCGTGGTGCACCTGCTGCGGAACTCCTTCCGCTATGCCGCCCGGACTGGGACAAGATCGCCAAGCTTTTGAAGCCCGTCTATACGGCGCCGACCCAGGAGGCCACCCTGGACAGGTTCGCCGAGTTCGCCGACGCCTGAGGCAGGAAATACCCGGCGATCGTGAAGCTGTGGGAGAACGCCTGGGAGGAGTTCACTCCATACCTGCGGTTCGACACCGAGATCCGTCGCATCGTCTGCACGACGAACGCGATCGAGCCGGTCAACGTCCGTATCCGCCGGGCGGTCAAGGCCCGCGGGCACTTCCCGAACGAGCAGGCCGCGTTGAAGCGCGTCTACATGGCGATCATGTCGCTCGACCCCACGGGCAAGGGCCAGGCTCGCTGGACCATGCGCTGGAAGGCCGCGCTGAACGCCTTCTACATCACCTTCGACGGCCGCCTTTCCACAACCCGTCAGTAACCGTCAACCCCGTTACACCGCTCGTTTGACAGACCCCGCCCACCTGGGGAAACGGGCTGTGTGCCATACAGGAGCAGCCGGGACCGGCGCTCTGACGCGGCGCAGCGCGGCGACGGTCGGGTCCGCCGGCGGATCGGCGGGCGGCGGGGGTGGTGCGGTGCGGATGTCGCGGACGGCCTGGCGGACCACGGCGCGGACGGTGGGCTCATTGAGGCCAGGCCGCTGTGAGCGGGCGTGGCGAGGCGACGTGTGATCAACTCCGCGACGCCGCTGCTGTGGCCGGAGACGGCGATCAGGGGCGCTGGGACAGGCCGTAGTCGATCGCGGCCGCGGCGGCCGGGTCGGTGTCTCGCATGCGGGACGGATCGAGGCCCGCGGCTACGGCGTCGTGTAGCGCGGGCGACGTCGAGCAGCCGGTACGGCCTGGGCGCGGCTGTCGGTTGTCGAGAAAGCTCTTCTCTGCGCTCGCCAGTTGAGTGCCCCCGCTCACAGGAGCGGACGTGAGAGCGGAGGCAGCATCTGCCATCTGGGGGAATTGGAGGCCCAGAAGTGTGCTGCGGTGGCGTGTTGCTCGGGCGGCATCCAGTGTTGAGTGTGCCGTATTTCGTGACACGAGGAGGTCTCATGTCTGCTGCGATCGTCGAGTTCATGGAGGACCTGGCGACGGATGTCGCCAGGCAGCGCACGTTCCGTCAGTCACCGGAGCGGTACTTGGCCCATACGCGGCTGTCGGAACAGGAGCGCCAGGCAGTGTTGTCAGGCCAGGTGCAGCAGGTGCGGTCGATGCTGGCGGATCACAGCAAGACGAAGGAAGGGTCCGCCGCCCTCGTCCTGTACGCGCTGGCTTAAGCAAGGGCACTAGTTGAGGAAGGGTCGGTGGCCCGGTGGCCAGTAGGGCGGAACTCGTTGTCGTCGGTACTGGGTACCGGGCTATCGGCGATCTGACGCTGGAGGCGAAGGCGTGCATCGAGCAGGCGGATTTGGTGTTGTGCCTGATCGGTGACCCGATGGTCACCGGCTTTCTGGAGCGGTTGAACCCGTCGGTGCGCACCCTCGATGGCTTCTACGCACCCGGTAAGCCACGCCCTGAGTCCTACGAAGAGATGGTCCAGGACATCCTGGCCGAGGTGCACCGGGACCAGTTGGTGTGCTGCGCGCTGTACGGGCACCCAGGGGTGTTCGCCTATGTCGGGCATGAGGCCGTGCGCCGGGCCAGGCTTCAGGGGGTGCCCGCGCGAATGCTCGCGGGTTCCTCGGCGGAGGACTGGCTTTTCGCCGATCTGGGACTGGATCCTGGGACCTGCGGGTGCCAAAGCTTCGAGGCGAGCGACTTTCTCCT
This sequence comes from Streptomyces sp. NPDC058335, assembly GCF_042723915.1. Lineage (NCBI taxonomy): Bacteria > Bacillati > Actinomycetota > Actinomycetes > Kitasatosporales > Streptomycetaceae > Streptomyces > Streptomyces sp. NPDC058335. The sequence goes on from NZ_JBHXHX010000011.1 coordinate 37,634, forward strand.
GCGCCGACGGGTTTTCGATCCGGCCAGCCTGCTGGTGCTGTGGCAGGTCGGCGTCATCGGTATGCGTGACCGCGACCCGGACTTCGACCATCGCCCCGGCGCGGCGCTGCTAGCAGAGCGGCTGACGGCGTCCTACGGCGGTGATCACCAGGTGACGGTGTACGAGGCGTCCCCGTACGTGGTGACACCGCCGCGGATCAGCCCGGTGCCGCTTGCCAAGCTGTCCGATGTGCAGATGTCGGCCAGTTCCACGTTGGTGGTGCCGCCGCTGCCTGCCCGCCCTGTGGACCCCGAGGTGGCGGCTCGGCTGCGCGCAGCATGCGGGTAGGCAGCCGACGGGCCTCACGTGGGCGCGGGCAGTCCGAAGTAGTCCTTGCGCAGCAGGCCGTACAGGCAGATATCCCGCCAGGTGCCGTCGCGGAACGCGGCGCCGCGCGCCACCCCTTCGCACACGAAGCCGGCCTTTTCAAGGCCAGCACGCACAGGGGCGTTGTCGATGTCGACATGCCACTCCAGCCGATTCGCCTGGGTGTGCGCAAACAGGTAATCGACGAGCCACCAGTTCGCCCGCACAGCGCATCGCTTGCGGCGCATTTCCGGGAGGATGCAGAGCCCCAGGTTCCAGGCATGAGAGGTGTTGTTGTAGGCCACCTTGCGCCAGGTGGCCAGCCCCACCGGCTCGTCCTGCTCGATCACAGCCAGCACGGTGAGGTCGTCGCTCTGCAGCCCCGTTTGCGCCCAGAGTTCGCGCAGGCCGCTCCGGAAGCCTGTCCACGCGTACGGACCGAGGAACTCAGGGTCCCGGGCCAGCCGGTCCAGCAGGTACAAGTCGTTCTCACTCAGCGGCCTGCAGTTCACCTTCTCACCCATATCCAGACCGTAACGGCGTCCTGTACGGGAACGTCGCAACGATGAACGGTTGGCGGGTCGGTGTCTGGGTCACTGCCGGGCTGACCTGCGCCACGTGGTACGCGGTAGAGGCCGCGTGGATGATCAGACGACGCGGTGACGGCAGCGCGCCTTCGGTGTCGGAGCGGCGCAGCACTGTCGTTCTGCTGGGCGCCACCACGCTCAGCCAGGTTGGCGCCCTCATCCTCGCCTGGCGGGCGCCGACCATGCCCCTGGCTGCCGACCGCACGACGGCGGCGGCCGTCGCTCTGCCCGCGGTGTGGGCCGCTCTCACCTTGCGCTGGTACTCAGTACGCACCCTGGGTACCTACTTCCGGGCAACCATCGACATCCGCCCCGGCCAGCCGGTCATCCGAACCGGTCCCTACCGCTACGTACGCCATCCCTCCTACACCGGCGGACTGCTCGCCGTAGCCGGCGCCGCCCTCGTACTCAACGACGGGCCCGCCTGGCTGCTGCTAACCGGCACTACGCTGGGCGCCATCCTGTACCGCATCCATACTGAGGAGACCGTACTCACGCGCCACCTCGGCTCCGCATACATGCAGTACGCCGCTACGACCCATCGCCTCATTCCAGGCGTCTGGTGATAGAGATCGGTGCGGCAGTTGGGGCCGTGCCAGCCGTCGGCAGGCGGGACGTTTCTCGTAGCGGACGCCCGCAGATCCGGGAGGCCCTCCCACCTCGTTTGCTGCTGTTGCTGGTTGCGGCGTTCTTCCTCGCAGTGTTCGCGGCGTTCGTCTTCGCGCCGTGCCAGGCGTTGATGTCGTGGGGGTTGGCGAGGGCGTCGGTGGCTGCCCCAGGCGGCGCTCGTCACCCTGCCGACGTCGCGCGGACGGCCGCGGAGAGGGCATCGCCGATGGCCCGAGCTCCCAGGGCGTTCGGATGCAAGGGCGCGGCGGCACGCGTGGGGACGATGCCCTCGATGTAGCGGTCGGCGGGGGCGGTGCAGATGTCATGCCCGGTGCCCAGGGCGTAGGTGTCGACGAAGCGGGCGCCGCGCTCTTCGGCCACCTGCTTGAGCACGGCGCTGAGGTGGTTGACCGCACCTTGGATGTAGTTGGCGTCCTGCTTCCAGAAGGGCTGGGTGGGATAGCAGCCGTCGGTGCGGAGGTAGTTTCCGTAGCCGACGACGAAGACCTTGGCGTGCGGCGCCCGCCGGGCGATTTCTTCCAGGGCGGCGGTGAGGGCCGGGGCCCAGGCGTCGATGCGGGCCCTGACCTTGTCGGTGCCGCCTGCGGTGTTCTCTTCCGCGCAGCTGGTGCCGTGGGGCGGGGGCAGGATGTTGACGCAAGCCAGCGCTTCGCTGAAGAGGTTGGCGTCGTTGCCGCCGATGGTGATGCTGACAATGTCGGTGTCGGGTGTGAGTGCGTCGAACTGGGGTGCGGCCCCTGGGTGCTGCGTGGTGTTCAGATGGTCGACGGTGGCGGCGGAGCAGCTGACGTCGGTGAGCTCGGCATCAAGGGCCTTGGCCGCGATGTGCGGATAGCCGGCCAGGGAGCGCAGACACGCCGGATGGGCCGGGTCGAAGGGCGGCACCAGTGGTGCGGCCGCGAAGGAATCGCCGAGCGCGACGTACCGCAATGGTTCGTCCGCGGCCGTGACGGGTGCCGTGGCCAATACGGCACCGGCGGACAGGACGATGGCCAGAGCTACGCGCCGGGTTTTCTTCAAGAACGCCTCCATTCGGGACGTGCGTCTTTGCTCTGAGCATGTCCCAGCAGGCGTGCCGCCGCACGCGGTCCGCGGCTTCCGGTGGAAGTTGCGGCCGCTGATGACAGCACCCGCGTTCGCATTCCAGCGCAGTCATCGCGAAACGGTGGGCGACCCCCACGGCCGAACGCAGGCTCCCGGATAAAAGGTGGCGTCGCGAGCCCAGGCGCCCGTGGCGGGATTGCCGGGCCCGGAGGCTAGAGGTTGTCCCGTATGGGACGTGCGTTATCCAGTGAGGGCCAGGTTTTGGAGCCGGGCGATGCCGAGCATGGCTTGGTGAACGCCGTTGCCCTTGAGCCGGCAGTCGCGCAGGATCTTCCAGTTCTTCAGCCCCGACAGGCCGTGTTCCACCCGGGCTCTCGCCCGGCGGTGGACGGCGTTCTCCGCTTCCTGCTGTGGGCTGAGGTGTGTGTGGCCTCGCCGTTTGCGGTGCGGGATGAGCAGGCCGGTGCCCTGATATCCGCCGTCGGTGATGGTGGGGGTTCCACGGCAGGTCCGGTCGACGCCGGGCTCGGTGAAGGCCCGGCAGTCGTTGCGGCTTCCGGGCAGTGGCAGGCCGATTGCCACCACCAGGCGGCTGTGGGCGTCGATGACCACTTGGAGGCTGGTCGAGTACCGGTAGTTCTTGCTCGAGGCCGCGACGCTGCGGTCGCGGGTGGGCACCAGAGTGCCGTCGACGATGTGGACGGTGTCCTTGCGCGGCCGCTGGGCAGGCGAGATCGCCAGCAGAGGCGCCAGGTGGTCCAGGATTCTGTCGGCCGCGGACTTCGACACCCCGAACAACGGCGCCACCTGCCGCAACGTGAGATTCGTGCGCCAGTACGTCGCCACCAGCAACACCCGGTCCTCCAAGGACAACCGCCACGGCCGGCCACGCTCACACCCCCGCGCGTACCCGCGCATGCGTGGTACACGCTTTACGCCCTCGATAGGAAGGCATTACCCGGGCTGTGCAGGGCAGCACTGCCTGGTGAAGGTCCAGCTGTGCCAGTATCACCGACATGGCTGAGGGAGAGATGGCGGACACCGGACAAGCCGCGCAGCCGGGTCAGCTGTCGGTCGTCTCCACCGCCACTGACGGCATCCGCGTGCTGACCCTGGCGGGGGAGATCGACCATGACACCGGCCAGGCGCTCCGCCAGGCCCTGGACACCTCCGGCATCCTCCGCCCCCGCATCGTGGTCGATCTGAGCCGGGTCACCTTCATGGACTCCACCGGCATCAACATCTTCGTCGCCGCCCACCGCACCCTCACCGAGGCCGACGGCTGGATACGTCTGGCCGCACCCGGCGAAGCCGTGATGCGCACCCTGCAGATCGTCGGCGTCGACGCAGTGATCGACTGCCGTGAAACCCTCCGCCAAGCACTCAGCGACTGACCGATCCCCGCACCGGCCATCCGCTGCCCGACCGGATCAGTGCTGATGGTGGTCGCGCTGGGACAGGTAGAGGGGACTGAGCCGGCGCCAGTAGCCGTGCACCAGGTCTTCGGCCTCCTGCACCGCCCGCTGAGCGCATGGCGCGTCCGCCGGCAGACGTGGCTTGGCCTGAGCCGCGGTGGAGCCAGTGCGCCGGACATCCCTCAGCGCCATCCAGCGGGCTACCGCAGCAGTGCGCGGCTTGCTCCTTCGACCCGTCAGGCACCAGCGCGCGAACAGTACCGCGGCCACCACTGACAATGCGCTGACGGCATAGACCTCATGACCGGCCACTGGCTCCTCCTGCCGGACACCCGTACGGACCGTGCCGGGTTCATCTGCCCCGGTATCGCATCGTCAACGTCACCGCTGGGCCAAGAAACCCTCACATGCCATCGCCGTGTGAGGGGGGCGGCATTCAGGCGGCCCACGGCACGCTCGCCGGGCCTGCTCGACCCGGCCCGGCCTGGCCATCATGCACAGGCTGGCCATTCTGCGACGAGTGGGGCAGCCCGGAAACACTGAACCTGCCAGATGTTGGTGTGCTGGTTCTCGGCGGGCCGGGGTGCCGGGAGGACCTTCGGCTACGCCCCTCCGCCCGTCCCTCGATCAGTGACCAAGGTGAAGAAGCACATTGACATCAAGTGCGGTTGGGGTTGCAGGCTCAGCAGGGCGAGTTGAACACGACCTTTGGGAGGACAACATGCGTGCGGTCGTTTTGCACACCTTCGGGCCTGCGGAGAACCTGCGGTACGAAACCGTCGTCGACCCCGTGCCCGGCCCGGGACAGGTACGCATCACCGTCCGGGCGGCGGGCGTGCACATGGTCGAAACAATGATCCGATCGGGCCTGGTCAGCGAGTCCTTGCCGCCACGGCCCGAGCTTCCGTCGATCTTCGGCGGCGAGGTGGCGGGAACCGTGGACCTGGTGGGCGCGGGGGTGGACCCGGCGTGGATCGGACGAGATGTCGTGACCTCCGCAGCCACGCCCGGCGGCTATGCGGAACTGGCGGTCACCGATCTGGAATCGGTGCACCGGGTTCCCGACGGACTGGGGTACGAGGCGGCCGTTGCCATGATCGTCACCGGAACCACGGCCCTGCAACTTCTGGATGTCGCCGGGCTCACCCCGGACGACGTTGTTCTGGTGACGTCAGCGGCAGGCGGAGTCGGCCGCTTGGTGGTGCAGTACGCGCACAGCCTTGGTGCGAAGGTGATCGGCGCGGCAGGCGGTCCCGCCAAAGTGGGGGCCGTGAGCGAACTCGGCGCGGACACTGCCGTCGACTACAACGAGTTCTCCTGGGAGAAGAGAGTCACCGAGCAGTTGGGTGGTCGCGCTGTCACGGTGGTGCTCGACGGGGTGGGCGGAGCCCAGGCGAGGGCGGCGTTCGAGCTCATCGCCGACGGCGGTCGGTACATCACGATCGGCAATGCCTCCCAGCAGGACTTCGAGCCGGACCCCGAGACGCTGACAGCGCGCGGAATTACGGTGATCGACGCCCTGGCGCTTCTGCTTGACCGGCTCGACGAAGGGCCGAAGTTCGAGGCAATGGCGCTGGCGGCGGGCGGCGAGGGCAGGCTTGTGCCCTCCGTACAGTCGTTTCCCCTCTCCGAGGCAGCGGAAGCCCACGCCGCCCTCGAATCCAGGGCGACGACGGGCAAGGTTGTCCTGGTTCCGTAGACGGACCTCACATGATCCAGTCACAACCGCCTGAAGCAGTGGCGCGGCATCGCTACCCGCTACGACAAGACCGCCGAGTCCTACCAGGCAGCCGTCACCCTCGCATCGCTGCTGATGTGGGCGTGACATTTGAAGACAACTCCTAAGGCTTGTCCCGTAAATGATCTTCGAGTCGAGGTGGGCATTGCCGGGCACGATGCGGACTGCCGCTCTACGCGGCGAGGTTGAGGTTGTGCAGGCGGGCGATGCCGAGCATGGCGTGGTGCACGCCGTCGCCCTTCAGCCGGCAGTCTCGGAGAATCTTCCAGGTCTTCATGCGGGCGAAGACGTGCTCGACGCGGGCTCGGACCTGCTTGTGCGAGCGGTTGTGGTCTTGCTTCCAGTCGGAGTTCCTCGCCGGCCCGGCGGCGGTGGGGCATGACGAGTCCGGTGCCGGAATAGCCCCGGGCAGAGGCTGTCCGACCACGACGACGAGACGGGTATTAGCGTCGATGACGACCTGGTGGTTGGTGGAGTACCTGTAGTTCTTCGACTGCTCGGCGATGGTGTGATCGCGGGTGGGCACCAGGGTGCCGTCCACGATGAGCACGGTGTCCTTCGCGAAGCGCCGTCTGGGCTGCAGGGCCAGGAGCGGACCAAGCTGGTCGATGATGCGGTCCGCGGCGGACTTCGAAATGCCGAACAGGGCGAGTTGGCGCATCGTCAGTTCGTGCGCCAGTACGCCGCGACGAGCAGTACCCGGTCCTCCAGAGGAAGTCCCCAGGGCCGACTCCGTCGCGCCGCGTCCGCACCCTCGCGGCGCAACGCGGTCACCAACTTCCCGAAGCAGCGCGGGCTCAGCCCGGTGAACGGGGCTATCCAGGACGGCTCAGACGCCGTGATCACACCAGCCATATGAAGATCATCCCAGGACGGTTAGGGTGCCTTCGTCGCGCCGATGGACTGGAGACGGATGCTGGAACAGGACGAAGCCCTGAAAGTAGCGGTGGCGTTCCTCGCACGAAGTCAGCGCGACGATGAGCCGCCCCTTGCCATCGACGCAGAGCGCGTCCGCGAGAGCAACGGGCTCTTGATCGTGCCCTATAACTCCGTGCAGTACCTCGCCTCGCGCGATGTGAGACAGCAGCTGTTGGACTGCTGGCCCATCCTCGTTGACCTAGAACGTGGAGACGTACGGTTCGGGACCCTGGACGAGCGGCACCTTTGGGAGAACCCACGCACCTGAGGCGCTGCAGCTGCCCGCGACTGCACTTACGGGACAAGCCTTAGCGGGGCACGTCCGACTTGCCTATTTCCGGGAGATGTCGTCTTGCAATCTGCGGGAGCAGTTCACGCTCACCGTCTCAAAGCCCTCTACCTAGTATGGACTTCATAACTCTAGGCCTGGTCGGAAGCCTTGCCACCGGGCCACTGGCCTTGTGGCTTCGCCTTCGCTGGCGCGTGCGGCAAGAGCAGGCGCGCGGCGCCTACCTCATTGGTATCGCTCAGGCCCTCCCCCGGGGAGGGCGGTTCGATGGGAATCACCTGGCATCTGCGGCTACGCATGGCTGCGCAGGGGCTGTTCCAGACTACCGACCTCCGGCCGCTGCTCGCCGAACGCGGCATCCACCTGTCCCGCGAGCAGGTCTATCGCCTGGTGACGCAACCGCCCCAGCGACTGTCCATGGACACGTTCGCGGCGCTGTGCGACATCCTCGGCTGCGCCCCCAACGATTTGATCGAAGTGCGGGTCGCGAACACGCAGGTCCGCAAGACTGCCGAGGGCTCGCCGGCGCCGCCACCACCCGTACGACGCAGCACTATCCGGCGTCCAGAAGCGCCATGAGCCGTCCGCAGCCGCCGGCCGTGGTCCGTGCCTGCGTCATCGCGTATCTGTGCCGGGCACTGCCGGATCTCGCTGCGGAGGAAGCCGAGCTGGCACTGGTCGCTGTCAACGCCCACCACCACGTGGGTCTGCACCGGTTGGATGATCACCTGCGTGCTCGTCCGGACGTCGTGGTCTCGGGTGACGCGGATGTCCCGCCTTCCGTGCACCGGCTCCTGCGACACCTGTATGCAGCCGGGCATCCCGTGACGGTCCCGGCGTGTAGCGGTTGCGGTCAGCAGCGCCCGTTGCCAGAGCGAGGTCCGCGGGGTCGTGTGTGTTCGAGCTGTGCTTCCGCGGGCCGGATGCGGGTCTGCTCCCGTTGCGGTCTGGAGCGCGTCGTGGCCATTGTGGCGTCACAGGGGCCCTTGTGCGGTAGCTGCTTCGCTGCGGACCCTTCGCGGCATGAGCAGTGCCGTGTCTGCGATCGTCGAGCGCGGGTGAACCGACGTCTGCCGGACGGGTCCGCTGTCTGCGCGGCCTGTGCGCAACGCCCGCCCGACATTTGCAGTTCCTGCGGACGAGCGGGCCCAGTGGCACGACGGCTCGAGACCGGGCCGTTGTGTGACTGCTGCTACCGCGCACACCGTGTGCCGCGCGAGTGCGGGCTGTGCGGCAGAACAACCGACATCCATGTCAGGGCACGCAATGGCGCCCCTGACCTGTACCGATCGTGTGCCAAGGAACCCATGGCCGTGTGCATCGAGTGCCGCAGGCTGCGGCCCTGCACGGGTCTTCGGGCGGGTACCCCGCGCTGCAGCTCCTGCAAGGCTGCGCCTGTCGTGCCCTGCGCGCGGTGCGGACAGCACAAGCGACGCCGGGCACGTTGGCCCTCGGGCGGCGTGTGCCCTTCCTGCTACGCCTACGTTCGCTCACACCCACGGCCGTGCGCGACCTGCGGCCGCACCCGGCCGTTGACCGGGCCAGGTCCGGACGGCCGGGGCACGTGCGGCGTGTGCTGTGGCGCCTCCAACGCCTACCTGTGTTCGACCTGCGGTTCAGGCCGGGAGACCGACCGCGGTGCGCGCTGCTCCCGCTGCGTGCTGCGCGACCGCCTGGCAACCGAGTTCCTAAACAGTCACGGCGAGGTCCCATCCGGAATCGGCCCGCTGATCGAAATTCTGCTGCGTGCCCCCAGGGCGCGTTCCATTCTGGTCTGGCTGGAGAAGCCCCGCGGAGGAGCCGACTGTCTGCGGCGCCTGGTCCACGACGATCTCCCACTCACTCACGACTCCGCCGGGCCGGGGCAAGGGCCGGCGTTGTTGAGGGCCACCCTCGTCCACCTCGGTGTCCTCCCCCATCGAAACGAGCCCCTGGCCGCCCTGCAGCCCTGGTTGGATCGCACGCTGGCGCCGCTGCCCGCCCAGCACCGCCGCACCCTGCGCATCTACGCCGAATGGTCCCTCCTGCGACAGGCCCGGCGACGGGCGGCCCAGGGCCGCTTCACACCCAACAGCGCGGCGTCCGTACGCAACGCCGTCCGTTCCACTGCAGCTTTTCTCACCTGGCTCGACGAGCACGACATCCCGTTGGGGGACTTGGCCCAGGACGACATCGACAGGTGGCTCTCCGAGGGACGGGAACGCCGGCACACCCGGCTCTTCCTACGCTGGGCCCACCAACGCCGCCTCACAGAGAACCACGAAATCCCCGACCGGCAGCGGGACGAGCCCCACCGCTGGTGGACCAAAACCGAGCACTGGACACACCTTCAACGCTGCCTCCACGACGACACGCTCCCCCTGGAAGTACGCGCCACCGGCACCCTGACGCTGCTCTACGGGATGCCGATCACACGGATCGCAGCTCTCACGCACTCCGACATCGGCGCCGGCAGCACGCCCCAACTGCGCATCGGCGAGTACCCCGTCACGCTACCTCCGGCCGACCGCCAGCTCCTGCAGCGCCGAGCCGAACACGGCATACAGCACTCGGCAGTAGGCCGAATCACGCCACGCGCCGGCTGGCTATTGCCCGGCTACGCCGCCGGGACGCACACCTCAGCGGCCACCCTCGCGCGCAAGATGCGTCTCCACGGCTTACCCGCGCACCCCAGCCGCAACACCGCCCTGCTCGCTCTGGCCGCCGACCTGCCCGCCTCCGTACTCAGCGACACTCTCGGCATCAGCATCAGCGCAGCTCTCCGATGGAACCGTCGAGCCGCCCGCGACTGGAACATCTACCTCGCGGCTCGCCCTGGAGGAGGTCGATACTTCAAAGGCGAACGACTGCCGAAAGGTCAGGGTTGATTGGTGCCGCTGGCCTGCCGTTGGACATCGTCGGCGTGCGGCCGGTCAGACGGGGGAGGCTGCCGAGGGCCCGTGGTCGATCTTGCTCACGCGCAGGTTCCGATTGTGAGAGATCGAGCGGGTTGCAAGACCTTTTAGAAGGTGCGCTCGGCTATCTTCGCCCGCTTGCTGGTCTGCAGCGTGCTGCGCAGTGTGTCGGCGGGCAGGGGTGCGGCGGGGGCTTGGAGCATGTTCTCGGGTGCTGTGTTGGGGTCGGCGAGGTAGATGGGGGTGTAGGCGCCGGATTCGGGTTCGAAGCGCCAGCTTTCGGCGAGGGTTCCGGCGTCGACGGTGTCGTAGCCGAGGCGGTGGATGAGCTGTGCTGCCTGGGCCTTGGCGGCGGGGTCGTCGCCGGCGATGGGCAGGGCGGTGCGGTCGGGGGCTGCGTCGGGCCGGGCGAGCTGGGGGATGTGGTGGGCGAGGATGTTGTTGAAGGCTTTCACCAGCAGGGCGCCGGGCAGCCACTGCTGGGCGAGTTCGCTGGTGGTCAGGTCCTCGGAGTCGAGTTCGGCGATGCGGCCGTCGCGGTGGGGGTAGTAGTTGCCGGTGTCGAGCACGATGCGGTCGCGCAGCAGTCCGGCGGGCAGGTGGGCGTACGCGGTGAGCGGGATGCTGAGCAGGGTCGTCTCCCCGGCCCGGGCGGCCTGTTCGACGGTGCCGGCGGTGGCGCGCGGCCCGAGTTCCTCAACGAGCTCTGTCAGGGTCTGCGGGCCGCGTGAGTTGGCGATCATCACGTCGATGTCCGCGGCGACGGCCAGCCGTGCGACGGCACTGCCGATGTTGCCGCTTCCGATGATGCCCAGCGTCGTCATTGCTGTTCGCCTTCTTTCGTGAATGGGATGCCCCGGGGTAGGTCCGGGCGCGTGCGGTGGTGGGTGTGGTTGCCGGCCGTGGTGTGGGTCAGGCCGTGGGGGTGGTGGGTTCGGGGGTTACGCCGAGGGCCTGGGCGAGCAGGGTCCGGGAGTGGATGCGGGTCTGGGGGTCGGCGATCATGTCCTGGACCATGACTTCGTCGACGCCGGTGGCCTTGGTCATCTGCTCGATTTGGTCGCGGACGGTGGCGGGGCTGCCGGCGATCTGACGGGGCCAGCGTCCGTCGGTGATGACGGTGGGCGCGTTCTTCTCGGCATCGCTGAGCTCGGCCGCGGCTTCCTCGACGGTGGGCACCAGGGCGGAGGTGCCGGTGCGGACTGTGCGGGCCAGCAGCGCGGTCCGGATCCAGCTAAGCCGCCGGGCCTCGGCATCGGTGTCGGCGACCACGGCGCTGACGGCCAGGAGCGCGCGCCGGTCGGCGGGCCCGGTAACCGCGTGCGCGTAGGCGCCGTGGCGGAGCAGGGCGCGGGGGGCGGCGTCGGGGTTGGTGAAGCCCGCGAAAGCGTATCCGAGGCCGAGTTCCGCAGCCGTCTGGGCGCTGGTGCCGGAGGAGCCCAGGATCCACACCTGGGGGCGGGTGGGGATGCCGGCGGGCGGGTCCAGCCGGGCGAAGGCGCTGCCTTCGGCGGGGCGCAGGCCGAGGTGGGCGAGGACCTCCTCGATCTGCTGGTCGTAGTCGTCGGCGGGCGGGGTGTGGCGGTCGCGGCGCAGGGCGAGGTCGATCAGGGGGCCGGCGGTGGCGCGGCCGAGACCGAGGTCGATGCGGCCAGGGGCGAGGGCTTCGAGCTGCAGAAAGGTCTCGGCGACCTTGTAGGGGCTGTAGTGGTTGAGGAGCACCGCGCCGGAGCCGACCCGGATGCGTGAGGTGGCGCGGGCGGCCAGGGCGATGAGGATTTCCGGGGCCTGGGCGGCGAAGCCGGCGGTGTCGTGGTGCTCGGCGTACCAGATGCGGTGGTAGCCGAGGTCTTCGGCCTGCCGGGCGGCGTCGAGGGCGTCGTTCAGGGCCTGGGGCTTGTCGGCGCCGGGGGCGACGGTGGCCAGTTCGACGAGGGAGAGCTTCACGGTCTGCCGTTCCTTGCTACCGCCCCGCGTAAGGGCTGACATCTCGGGGCGAGGGGAGTGCCGATTCCGCATGGGGCACGGAGTCGATAAATGCAATGGTAACCCAAACTGGCACTCCGTTCCACTTCGGGCCTATGTACACTCATGGCATGGCCGATCCAGCGAAGACTTCCTCCATCCCCTCGCCACCCAAACGCGCCTCGCTGCGTGAGCGGACGCGTGCCGCGATGCGCGCGGAGGTCAGCGACGTCGCCTTCCGGCTTTTTGTCGAGCAGGGCTTCGAGAACACGACCGTGGAACAGATCGCCGCCGCGGCCGGCCTGTCGCGCACCACGTTCTTCCGGTACTTCGGCACCAAGGAGGAAGTGGTGCTCGGCCGGGTGGGTGAGTACGGACGCCAGGTCGCCGACGCCCTCGCCGCCCGCCCCGCTGGGGAAAGTCCCTGGTATGCGCTACGCCGCGCCTTCGACGTGATCACCGAGGCCGGGCCCGGCAGGCCCGGAGCGCCCGCGGACATGATGCGGCTGCTCAGCCAGGCGTGCGTGCTGATGACACGGCACTGGGAGAAGACCCAGGGCTGGCAGAGCATGATCGCCCCGGAGGTTGCCCGCCGGCTCGGCGGCCCCGACCCGGTCACCGACATGCGGGCGAACGCACTCACTGCTGCGGCGATCGCCTGCCTGGACGCGGCCACCGACGCCTGGATCGCCACCGGCGGGACCGCGTCCCTGTCCGACCTCGCGGACCAGGCGATGGGGTGCCTGCACGAGACGGGCGACACACCCGGATAGCCGCACCGGGCACCGACGCCCGACGGCCACTCCCTTGAACCCGGCGCGGGCCGATCGCCCCGCCGTCACCGCGTGCTGCCCTCCGGGCGGTGGCGCTGCGGCGGTCGGCGGGGAACGCCTGCGCAATGGCGGCGTCGTCGGCCGCCTCATCGCCGTCTACGACCATTGAAAACCCCGGCCCGGCCCGCCGCGTGCTCCTTAGCAGCCACAGCGGGTTGGCCGATCCTGCGCCGACCACCCGCCCGTAGTCGGCGCTGGAAGGAGTCGACTACGGGGGACACGATGCTCATTTGATCCCGTCCCTCGGATCTTGGGGCCGACCATCACCAACCGGAGCACGAGCCCGCGGGCGTACGAATAGCGCAGCCTTGGAATACGTACCTGGTACCAGCTGCCCGCCCCGACCTCTCCCCTGCCGACGTCCCCCGACTGACGTCACCGCCGCACTGACGGCGGCACGGGCGCGGCGGCCCCGCCGACGCGCAACACCGGAGAGCGCGCCCCGATCCCCGGCAGCCCGCGCCGCCCATCCCGCGCCCTCCCACTCCTCAACTCCAGCCAGGACATGGGCGAAAGCGGCCGCAACAGGGATGTCAGCGAGCCGACCACACCGAAACAGCGTGGTGACAGGCCCGGACACGAGGACGGTCCATCGGGTCCCGCAACCGTAGGCGCGACCCTCTGTCGCAACACATGGCGCAACCCTTGTCGCAACCGGCTCCGGGCGGCCCACCGGCCACGCGTTCGAGATCGAGTTGCCCCCGACCGGTGTCCCCGCGGCCCGTGACACGCTCAAGGCACTACCGCGAGCAGAAGACGGCCGGTGCCTCCAACCTGGAGGAACGGCAAACCATGCCGGTGTCATGACTTGAGCGGCTCCCCATCATCGGCGAAGAACTGAAGAGCCCAGCGACGCAGGGCAGCTTGGTCTCGAAATGAACGCTGCCGTCGACGAAAGCACCCGCCTGCGCCACGGAACCGTCGGACCGTCCGCCCTCTTTCCGCAGCCTGCAACGCACCAGGGCCTGCTCGACCCCAAGGACATCCCATCATTCCTGCCGGACGCATGGGCCAGGCCACTGGACGCGCTGAACGGGCCTGCAAGACAACTGCGCCGTGACGCGGCCATCCGCCTCCTTCAGATGACAGATGACCCGCGGAGGCTCCCGCGCAGCGGCCGCCCGCTACCTCGGCATCACCCCCGGCACCCTCCACTCCACCACCGTCACCGTCCGCACATGCCAGAAGGAACCAGGAAACGTCAAGGCATACCAGACAGCACTGCGGCACGTAGCCGACATCGCCATTCACAGGAACGAGCCGACCAACTTCACGGCAAATTTCAGGTTGCACGGATGTGCCCCGGAAGAGTAGCCGGACCTCACTGCCACGCGACTGCGAGCAGATCGCCCTTCACCCCTCGCCGGTGGCGAGGACTTCCTTCCTCGCGCACCGGCCGGCCCAGGCTGCCGGGCGTGCTTGGCCCGGTGGCCCTGGTATCGCACACCGCAGTTTTTCCGCCTGTCCCTCCCCGAACGGAGCATTCATGCCCACGCCGCCACCGTGCTGGTGACCGCCGTCCTCGCCACTTCGGCTGCCGGCACTGCCGCGGCCGACACCAACAAGAGCGAGTAGACCTCCGCCCTCAGCGGCCCCCTCGCGCCGATCCTGTCCCCGGCCACCGTCCCCTCGGACAACGCCCAGATCAACGGGCAGCTCATGGACAAGGCCCACACCAGCAACTGGGCACTCCTCGACTACGTCGGCTCAGACGTGGGGCTCGGTCCGTACTCCGGGCTCCTCGGCGGCGGGGCCACCCCCGAGGCGTTGTAGGCGCTTTCCGCCAAGCCGTGCCCGGCTCCTTACCGGGTGCTGGCCCACCACCGTCAGCACCAATCTGCGAAGGCAGGATCATTCATGGACAAGACGCTCACCCGCTCCGCCGTGCTCGCCCTGGCGGCCACCGCCCTGACGCTGGCTGCCGCGGGTACCGCGGCTGCGGACACCAAAGAGCGAGCAGACCTCGGCCATCAACGGGCCCACCGCGCCAACCTGTCCCCGGGCACCGGCCCCGGCGACAATACCCAGGCCAACCAGCAGGCCATGATCAAGCGCCACACCACCAACTGGTCCCTGATCGACTACATCGAGCTCCCCAGCCTCCCCGGCGCCGCCATCAACGCCGCCTAAGAGTTCCTACTGACCTTTCCGTTGAGTTGTCGGGGCTGACATTGCTAGATCCCTGCGGTACGCCGTGGCCATGAGATATCCCCAGGGCGGTGGTCTCACGCCGCAGGGCCAGGCCGCACGGGAGCGGGCGCGCATGCTGGCCGTCGGTGGTTTTGCGCGGGGCGAGAAGAACACGGTGATTGCGGAAGAACTGCGGGTCAGCGTCCGGTCGGTGCAACGGTGGCGCCGGTCCTGGCGCGAGGGAGGGCGACAGGCCCTGCGCCCGTCGGGGCCGGCCAAGCGGCCGAAGGTCGGCGACAGTGACTTCGCCGTGCTTGAGACACTGTTGCTGGATGGCGCGGTGGCTCGAGGCTGGGCGGATGAGCGGTGGACGCTCTCGCGGGTGCGGGTGCTGATCGGGGACCAGTGGGGGATGTCGTTGTCGATCCGCGGAGTGTGGGAGTTGCTGCGGCGGCAGGGCTGGTCGTGTCAGCAGCCTGCCCGGCGGGCGGTCGAGCGGGACGATGCGGCGGTGGCCGGCTGGGTGAAGGAGTCCTGGCCCCGGGCAAAGCCACCGCGGCGGCGCTCGGGGCATGGCTGGTCTTCGAGGACGAGGCCACTGTCTCGATGACGTCGCACCGCGCACGCACCTGGGCACCCAGAGCGAGCACGCCCGTGGTTCGGTTCAATGGCGCTTCCCGTGGCCGCATCTCGATGGCCGCACTGGTGTGCTTCAAGGCCGGCGAACGCAGCCGGCTGATCTACCGTCCTCGCATCCAGGGCCATCACCGAGGTGCCCACCGTGGCTTCACCTGGCAGGACTACCGAGACCTTCTCGTGCGGGCTCACCTTCAGCTCGGCGGTCCCGTCGTGGTGATCTGGGACAACCTGAATGTGCACCGCTACAGTCGATTACGTGAGTACGCGGCAGAGCACGACTGGCTCACCATCGTCCAACTGCCCAGCTATGCGCCCGACCTGAATCCGGTCGAGGGCATCTGGTCGTTACTCCGGCGCAGCACTACCGCCAACGTCGTCTTCACCGACCGCGACCACCTCGTCGCATCGGTCCGCAGCGGTCTACGCCAGATCCAGCGGCAACCCCACCTCATCGACGGTTGCCTCGCCGAAGCCGGCCTCTCACTCAACACGACAACTCAACGGAAAGGTCAGTAAGACCTCTGAGAGAGCATCTGATCAGTGTTCACGAGGATGTGAGTGGGATGTCCGTTTCGATTCGCCAGGTTGGTACGGATTCTCCGGTCAGTTCGCGGGACATTTTGTTAGCCATCGCCCAGTGGATCACCGCCCTCGACCTCTGCGGGAGGGCTTCGTAGTCCCGCGCCAGGCGGCGGTGCTGCATCAGCCAGCCGAAGGTTCGGTCGATCATCCACCGCTTCGGCAGCGGCTCGAATCCCTTCGTGCGCGGCCGCTGAACCATCTCGACATCGAAGCCCAACCGGGCGCCGTGGTTGAAGATGCTGTTCTGGTAGCCGCCGTCCGCCCAGACCTTGGACACGCTGGGATGTGCCGCGGCCAGGTCGTCGAGCAGGAGCTTGCC
This sequence comes from Streptomyces sp. NPDC058335, assembly GCF_042723915.1. Lineage (NCBI taxonomy): Bacteria > Bacillati > Actinomycetota > Actinomycetes > Kitasatosporales > Streptomycetaceae > Streptomyces > Streptomyces sp. NPDC058335. The sequence goes on from NZ_JBHXHX010000011.1 coordinate 53,963, forward strand.
ACCGGTGGTGTCGTGAACGTTCGCGGCAGTGACGAGGACAGCCAGCACCAGACCGAGCGTGTCCGTGATCAGGTGCCGCTTGCGGCCTTTGATCTTCTTGCCGGCGTCAATGCCCTGGCTGGTCTCGGCGACGTTTGCCGAGGTCTTCACGCTCTGCGCGTCGGCCAGGCCGCCGTGGGATCCGCACGGCGGCCGTGTGATCGGGGGGTCTTATCGCGTAACAGGTCGTGGGCCTGCTGGGTGGTGCCGTCGGTTTCCCACTTCGCGTAGTAGTCGTAGACGGTGTTGTTGGGCGGGAAGTCGTGCGGCAGGTACTCCCACGGGATGCCGGTGCGGTTGACATAGAGGATCGCGTTGACGATCTCTCGCAGTTCGTGCACCCGGGCCGCTGTGCCGGGGCCGTGTCCGTCTCGCCCGCCATGCGGTGAAGACCGGTTCGGTCAAAGCCCAGCGGGCGTCGGACACGTCACTGCGGTATGGACGACGAACACTCACGCCTCATCCAACGATCGCCAACGACCCCAGTCACAAAAACATCCCAGAACACCAACTACGGAGATCAGATTCTCTCTTACAGGCCGCGTAGCGCCTCGTACAGGTCGCCGTAGGCGGTCCAACAGTCGATGCTGCCGTCGTCGTAGAGGTTGCCCATGTACCAGTCGCCGTCATCCTCAAGCTTCACAAGGCACAGGCTGTGGAATCCGAGAACGATCTCTGCGCTTAGCATCTCGTGGGCCTCGCTGATGCTGACCCACTTCACTGGTCGATCGGGATTCAGGGCGACAGCGTCTCGGTCCCCGGATACATCGCGGATCTGCTGAAGAGTCCATCCCCGGGGGAGTCGCGCGTCGGCCATCTACGGATGATCTCACTCGCCAGACGTAGATCACCGCTTTAGACATCGTTTCTGATGGCGTGATCGCTCGTTGAGCCGTGCATGACGGATCTGGTGGAGCGGTTGGTGCCGGACGAGTTGTGGACGCTGTTCCGGCGGGTGGTCCCGCCGACGGAGGTCCTACGCCCGCAGGGCGGCGGCCGCTGACGGGCCGAGGACCGCGACTGCCTGGCGGCGATCATCTTCGTGGCCACCTCGGGCTGCACCTGGCGGCAGCTGCCGCCGATGTTCGGGCCGGCCTGGCCCACCGTCTACCGGCGCTTTGCGCAGTCGAGCCGGGACCAGGTCTGGGCCAGGCTCCACCGCGTCGTCCTGGACGAATTCGGCAGGCGGGGTGGGCTCGACTGGTCGCGGTGCGCGATCGACTCAGTCAGTGTCCGGGCTGCAAAGGGGGCCACTGACGGGACCGAATCCGACTGACCGTGGCAAGTTGGGATCGAAGATCCACCTCATCACGGACCGGAACGGCCTGCCGGTGTCGCTGGGTATCTCCGGCGCCAACATGCACGACACTCTCGGCCTGAAGCCGCTCGTGCGCGGGTTCCCGCCCATCCGCTCCCGCCGCGGACCTCGCCGCAGACGCCCCGCCAAGCTCCACGCCGACAAGGGCTACGACTACGACCACCTGCGGAATTGGCTCCGCCAGAGGGGCATCCGAAACCGCATCGCCCGCAAGGGCATCGAGTCGTCCAAGCGGCTCGGCCGTCACCACTGGCTGGTCGAAAGGACCGTGTCCTGGCTGGCCGGCTGCCGATGCCTGCACCGCCGCTACGAGCGGAAGTCGGAACACTTCCTCGCCTTTGTCGGCATAACCGCAACCTTCATCAGCTACCGAAGACTCACCAGCTGAGGTGCCGACTATCCGACGAGCCGTTCTGCCGCTTGGCGGTACTGGTTCGACTGAACTCCCGCCAGTTTCCACAGAGCAGGCAGGCCGTTCTTCCGGAGCCGGCCTTCCGCATCCTGCTGGCAGGCCAGCTCGAAGCGGACGAGGCTGTCGAAGGAGCCGATACGGATGGCGGACGGCCAGGCTGCCACCGCCTTCGACGCCAGGTCCAGCCCCTGCGCTGCCACGATGTCCTGCTGCTTTGGCTTCGTCAGCACCACTACGGCGAACACCACAGAGGTCCAGCCTCTGACGAAGTCATGCCCCGCGAACTCTGCCGGGTACCTGGCGTCCAGCGACCAACTCTCGGCAAACGCAGAGCCGAGCAGGTCGTCGTCGAGTTCTCGGCCGTCAAGAAACGCCACGATGTTCGTCACTCCCGCCATGATCAGGCTGTAGCGGTCGAACAGGCCGACTCGCTCCGCCAACACCTGTATAGCTCCGCCCAGCCGGATGGCTGCGGCGCAACACAGAGCCTCCCCAACGGCATCAAACGTCTCGTCCACGATCCCCCAGTGCCCCTGGCCTACGCCCAATAGAGGGCCACAACCAGGCACAATAACCGCAAGGGCACCAAAGGAAACGACATCTTAGAGGTCGTTTTCTCCTGTGAGACGCGCTTCATCCAGGTCTTTTCGATCGGATGTCATTATCCCGGCGGGTCTGGTGGAGTGGATGTGGCGGATGCGCCACATGGGTGCCGGCTGGGACGGGATGTGGCTTGCGCCTGTCTCATCCCAGGACGCCCGTCGTGTGGCCCGTGCTGCCGCTGCTTGTGGTGCACGCCAGGGCGCACGCCCCGGGCCGGCGGTACGTCCAGGGCATCACCGAACGTCGTCCGTATCCGAGTGATCTGTCCGACGCGCGCTGGGAGTTGATCGAGCCGGTGCTGGGTGCCTGGCGGGCCGAGCGGCGCCGGCATGGGCTGAACATCGGCCGCCCGCCCGAGCACGACCTGCGCGAGATCATGAACGCGATCCTGTATGTAGACCGCACCGGGGTGCAGTGGCGCTATCTGCCGCACGACTTCCCGCCCTGGGAAACCGTGTACGGCTACTTTGCCAAGTGGCAGAAGGACGGTGTGTTCCCCCAGATCACCGGCATACTGCGCGGGCTGTTACGGCAGCGGGAGGGCAAGGGAGCGGAGCCGTCCGCGTGCGTGATCGACGCGCAGAGCGTGAAGACCTCCACCAGCGTCCCGGCCGCCGGGCAGGGCACGGACGCGGCGAAGAAGATCGTCGGCCGCAAGCGGAGCATCGTTACCGACACCCTCGGACTGCTGCTCGCGGTGCTGGTCACGGCCGCGAGCGTGCAGGACTCCGCGGCCGGCACCCACCTGATCGATCAGGTCGCCGTCGCCCACCCCTCCATTCGCAAGGTCTGGGTGGACGGCGGCTACCGCCAGCACCTCGTCGAGCATGCCGCCACCGTCGGCATCGACATGGAAATCGTCCAACGCACCCCCGGAGCCAAGGGATTCTCCCCGCTGCCCAAGCGCTGGACCGTGGAGCGGACCTACGGATGGCTGATGTTCCACCGCCGTCTGGCCCGCGACTACGAAACCCTGCCCGCCCGCTCCGAAGCCATGATCCACCTCGCCATGACCGACCTCATGGCCCGCCGCCTCATCGGCGAGGCCACCATCTCCTGGCGCGACCCGACATCAACGGATCAAAAACATGTACCGGGATGAAGCAACGAGAGAAAACGGTCTCTCAGCGACGAGAAACCCTCTTCGCCGAGACCGCCAACCGCCTTCCAGACCTTCCTGGACCAGAACGAGATTCCCCGGTCGAAGTCCTGGTCCTCGGCAGTTGAGTCCGACCATCCAAGATCCCCGACAGAGTCAAGTGAGGAACGCAGGAAGCCCCGTCGGGGCAGGGCGACCAAATGGGGCCCCTGCCCCGACGGGGCTCGGTCGGCCGGACGGCGGGTTACCGGCGCCCGGCCGAGGCCGGTGTCGTGTGCGTGCTTTGTGGCTCAGCCGAAGTTCACGTCGCTGCACCACATGTAGGCCTGGTCGAGGTGCGAGGCCTGCCAGATCACGAACAGGATGTGGTGTCCGGTGTAGCCGGAGGTCTGGACAGGGAACGTGATGTTCTGCGCCGGGGCGAAGCGGCCGGTCTGCGTGATGAAGTCGAGGTTGCTCCAGCCCAGGGTCTGCGTCTTGGGGTTGAAGCCCTGCTTGCTCACGTAGACCTTGAAGTAGTCGGCACCGTGGGACGCCTGGTCGTACAGGTGGACCGAGAAGTTGTTGCCGACGGTGGTGGTCTTCCACGGTCCGGGATTGTTCAGGCTGGCGTTCCTCGAGAGGTTGTTGCTGCAGAGCGTCCCGTCGGGGGTCCGTGCCTGGAACTGGCCACCGAGGCCGTCGCGGAGCGCGCTCATCCAGTTCCACATGGTGTCGGGGTTGGCCTGGAAGGCCTGCCAACACATGGGGTCTTGGGTCTGCATGGCCGGGTTCGTGTGGTTGTTGCCCCACGTCTTCCAGCACTGGTACGCGCGGGTGGCGGGGCCGACGACGGTGCCGTGAGCCTGGGCGGGGGCCGACCAGGTGAGTGCGCCGACAACCACGGCGAACAGCATGACGAACGCCTGGAGAGGTCGGCGGAGGGGCGACAAACGGCTGGCTAACGGACTCTGTTTGCGCATGTGGGGGGACTCCTTCCAGTTGTGAGGCTGTCATGGGAGCGCTCCCAACGGTAGGTATTCCGAGTGAGATGTCAATGAAACAAACGGAGTTGATTACAGGGATGGGCGGCCAGCAGGGAATCTGCCGTGAGCCGGGAGTCAGAACCGATCCCGGGACCGGAAAGCGAGGATGCGGCCTGGACTGGTGTGCCTGGCCGGCGATGCCGCTCTCTCCTGGCGCAACCCAACATATGGCCATCAAACACTCATTCCGGAATAAAATATCGGGAGAAACGACCTCTTAGGCCGTGTCCTATGCGGTGAGGCGTCGTTGACCTCGGTATGGGGCGGGGTACGTGGAGTTGGATTGTTCCGGATGGGTTGTGGGAGATCGCGAAGCCGTTGATCCCGCCCTCGAGGGTGCGGCCGCAGGGCGGTGGAACGCGGGACACTCCTGATGAGACGCTGTTCGCGGCCATCATTTATGTCCTGGTCAGCGGCTGCGCCTGGCGTCAACTTCCGCCTTGCTTCGGGATATCGAAGTCGACCGCCCACCGTAGGTTTCTGATCTGGTCGAGAGCAGGAGTCTGGGGCCGCCTGCACGAGGCGGTACTGCGCCGGCTCGACGACGGTGGCCTCATCGACGTCACCCGTGTCGTCCTGGACACCGCCCACGTCAGGGCTAAGAAGGGGGCGAACACACAGGTCCAAGCCCCGTGGACCGGGGCAAGCCGGGTTCCAAGATGCACATCCTGTCGGACGCGAACGGGTTGCCCCTCCTTGTCGGCGTCTCCGCCGGCAACACCCACGACAGCGAAGGGCTGAAGCCCATGGTCGAGGGTCACCAAACGAGACACGACCCCCACCGCGGCCGCCACTTCAAGCCCCAGCGCCTGCACGCGGACAAAGCCTACGACCGCACCGACCTGCGGAAATGGTTGCGCGGGAAACGCATCGGAGTACGGATCGCGCGCAGAGGCATCGAGTCCAGCGAACGATTGGGCCGCCGCCGCTGGATCATCGAGCGGACGGTGTCCTGGCTGTCCGGCTACCGACGCTTGAGCCCTCGCTACGAGCGTGATCCCCGCAACTACCTGGCCTAATCCGGGATTAGTAGTGGTGGCTCCGTGGACGCCGAGCTGATGCCTGTGCCCGACCAAGCCTTGATGCTCTCTGATAGATCGAGCACGGTTCGGCGTCCTCGGGGCCACCACCACAGCACGGATGTTGGTGCTCGTCGGTGCTGGGCGAACGCCTGTACCTGGCCGGGCCTTGATGCCTGGAGAAAGATCGGCGCGTCCAGCGCCGTCGAGTGTCAACGCCCGCACCTGGCTCACTCGTTGGTGTTGGTGGAGCGAGCCCACCCCGCGGTGATCTCTCCCTGGGCCCGAGCTGACCGAGCTCCCGAAGAGACCGAGGCCCGCGGGGCGAGCTGGCGCCGCGACGAGCACGGAGACTGGCACGCAGCCGCCCAGAGGAACCTCTTCAACCGCATGCTCGGCCAGCTCTACCACTGCCTCCAGCACCGCAAACCGTTCGACGAACACACTGCTTCCCCGTCGACCTCGCCGCTGCAGCTTGACACGCTAAGTGCCTGAGGTGTCTTTCCCGGACTCGCCGCAGCCCTGTGCTGCTACAAACGACTCGTCCGCCTCACCACGTAGGACACGGTCTTAACGCGATGTACCTCTCCGCGCTCCCCAGCCTGAAGAGCTGTCCGGCTTCCAAGGCGTTCCACGCGCGCAAGCGCGCCGAAGGGAAGGGACATAAGCAGGCGCTGCTGGCGCTCGCGCGCCGCCGCCTGAACGTCCTGTGGGCAATGATCCGCGACGGAGCGTGCTACCAAGCCACACCAGCCGCCACGGCAGTGGCTTGACATCAGCATTGGGAAGCTCCTATCCACACCCACGCATGTGATGCCCGCGGGGGACTGGGAGGGCGAACATGGGTCACAGACCGGCGAGCGTCAAGGCGGTCGCGGTGACGGATCGTGCGACGGTGGCCGCGAAGTCCGTGCTGTGGTCCTGGTCGTGGAGGGTGTCGCCCGGGGTGTGGTACTGCCGGGTGCCTTTCCCGGGCGCGCCGTCGGGCGTGGAGAACAGATCTTCGGAGACGGCGACGGCCGCCCACCCCCGCTCGTGGAAGCTCGCATGGTCGCTGCGCCCCACCGCCGGGTCGTCGGCACCAGTGACCTGCTGGACCGTCACCTCGGGGTCGATGACCGGGACGGTACGCGCGACACGGCCTCCCAGTGCGTCGGACGCGCTCACGACCGGGCCCGGCACCGAGGAGCCGCTGTGGATCTCGACGGTGGGCGTGCTCCCCTGCTGCCGGCCCGCGATCATGTCCATCTGGAAGACACCGGCGATGCGGTCGCCCGCCGCAGCGGCGGCTCGTGCGTAGAACTTGCTCCCAGCCAACGCCTGTTCCTCGGCATTGAAGAGTACGAAGCGTACGTTCCGGGTCGGCGCGCCACCGTCTTCGAGCAGCGCCTTCAGACACTCGGCCGCAGCCAGGACGCCCGAGGTGCCGCTCCCGTCGTCGTCGGCGCCCGGCGCCGGGTCCACGGCCGGGTCGTACAGGCGCGGCTCGCCGTCCGCGTCGAAGAACTCACCATTGGCCGCGGTGGAATCCAGATGCGCGGTGATGAGCACGGTGGAGTCGGCGCCGGTGACACGGTGCTCGGCCTCCACATTGAACAGCTGACGTCCGCGCCACCGGAAGGGGTGCAGTCGGACCGTCAGCCCGAGGTCCTGGAACCGGCGCGCCAGCGCCTCGACGACCCGTCCGTTGTCCTCGGCCGATGCGTCGCGGCTGCGGACCTTCAGTGATCCGCCCGCCACCAGCGGCTCGATCCCGGAGATGCGGGCCACGTGCCCGCGGAGCACGTCGGGGGTCACGGCCGCACGGACCGCGGCGATCGTCCGGGGGGAGGGGAGACCGTCACCGGCCATCGCGGTGAGGCCTGCAGGCCGCACCTCGCCGCGCGGGGCAAGGAGGGCCGGGTCAGGCAGCAGCCGTTCGGTATGTCCGGGCTTCGCGCCGGGTAGGTGCACGTCCTCGACCGGGGTACCGGCAGGCGCGGCGAGATAGACACCGCCCGGTGCGGGCCCCAGCGAAGCGACCGGCGGCGTCGCCGTTCCCGCCAGCTCATCGGCGACGAAGCCGAAGACGGCCGTGGCGCGCAGCGACGCTTCGGCCGCGTAGCGGGTGGCGGACGGGGTGTCCGCGAAGGCGTCGGCAACCTGGAGCGGACGGTTGTCGCGGACGAGGAAGGCCGCCGTGTCCTCCACGTGTCCGCGCATGTCCACGGTGAAACCGGCCCGTTCGAGTGTTTGGGCGCCGCGCGTGGTGGCCATGGCGAGTACGAGCCGCTCGGAGGCGACATGCACCGGAACGACCTCGCCCTTGTTCGCGACCGCCTCCAGCCCGGGCAGTTCCTGACCTTCCGGCAGCTCAATCCGTGTCCAGAAGGCGGGACGGTTCTCCATGGCCGCGAGGGTGAACACGGGATGGGCCGCGGTGCGCATCCCCGCTTCCCGGGCGAACGCGCGCTCCTGAGATTCCTCCCCCACAAAGACGCACTCGTCGGCATCGACGGCTCCCACCCCCGCACCCGCCGCGCTCGCGACCGCCTCGTCGAAGAGCCGTCGGCTGTTCTTCGAACCCCAGTGCACGAGACCGTCGTCCGGAAAACGGCCGGGGAAGGCCTCGTGAAGCGCCGCCGCAGCCGAGGCGGCCGTGCCTTCGCTCGTCCCGGGGTTGGAGATGATGCCCTTGGGCACCTCACGCAAGGAGTCGAGCACAGCGACGACGCCCGGCCGGGGCAGTAGCGTCAGCGAGCCGTCGGCCTCGAGCCCGCCATCCGCCAGGGTCGCCTCGATGTCGAAGAAGAGCACGGGCATCTCAGTTCCTCCGCGACCCGGGAGCCCGGAGGGCCCCTGTGGCCCCGCGCCGCGGCCCGCGACCGTGCACGCCGCTTCGAGAACAGGCTCCCGATGACTCCATCCTCGGCCCGCAGTTGCGTTCCCGCATCCCCGGGCGTAAGGGCGATGCCGTTCAACGTCGCACAGTTGAACGGGATACGGGTTGCCCGGTGCTCCGAACCGCCCGGTTGCCGCCTGTACACCGGGGTGTGACGTTTGAAGGGAGCATATGCGAACGGTGGGAACGGCACGGGGTGGGACAGCATCCGCGAGGGGCGCAGCAAGGGGTCATAGTCATGTCGCATCTGGAAAGATTCCGCTATCACTTCACCGACGACCCGCAGGCGGGCGGCGCGCCTCCGGGGCCCGAATCGGTTCGCGGGGTGAGAGCCCCAGAGGGCGCTGAGCCCCGGGGCTTCAACTCGGCCGAGTCCGCCGCACGGTTCTACCTGGCCGAGAAGCTCGCGCAGGAGGAGGCGCCGGCGCTGCGTGAGGCCGTTCGGGAGGACCGGCCCGAGCGGGTACCCGATCTCGCACTGAGCACGGAGCGCCACCAGGCAGGCACCGGCACCACTCTGGTCCGCTTCGAGCAGACCCAGCAGGAAATCCCCATCTTCGGCGCCGAGGTGCTGGTCGAGATAGACGAGGACCAGCGGCTGGTCTCGATGGACGGCAAGCTCGGCGCGGTGACCGGGGTCGGCTCCGTGCCGGAACTGTCGGGCACGGAGGCCGTGGAGCGGATCAAGGCGGCGACCGGGAGCACGATCAGCGCCGAGGAGCTGCCACCGCCGACGCTGGCGTACGTCAGCCGGGACGACCACTGGCACCTGGCCTGGCACGTGCGTGAAGTCCCGGCCCAACTGCCGGAGAACCGCCGTGAGGAAGGCCACCGCGGCCATGGCCTCGGGTCGTCGCCGCGCGACGCCTTCCCGCTCACCGGCTACCTCGTCGACGCGTACTCTGGCGAGATACTCAAGTCATACGGGATGGCCCCCACGATCACCGTGCCCACCCGGTTGGAGGGCGAGGACGAGGTCAGTGTCCGTCACCGGATGCAGGGCAGTCGGCAGGACGGCTCGTACCTGCTCCACGACAAGTGGCGGCAGATCGCCACCTACGACCTGGACTTCGCCGACATCGACACCGCCCGGCCGCCGGCCTCGGCGATCGGCTCGCCGCAGGCGGACTTCGGCGACGGCCACCGGGCCGGGGTCTCGGCGCATGTCAACGCCGAGCGGGTGGAGAGGTTCTACCGCGACCAGCTGTACCGAAACGGCATCGACGACGCCGACATGGACCTGATCTCCATGGTCAACTGCACCTACCACGAGCACGGGCCGGGACCCGAGTGGTTCAACGCCGTCTGGTTCAAGAGGCGGATGTGGTACGGCCAGGTGTCCGACGGGACCCGCCTGGTCAGCCTGGCCCGGCATTTCGACGTCATCGCCCACGAGATGACCCACGGGGTGATCGAGACCTCCAGCGATCTGGTCTACCAGGACCAGTCCGGCGCCCTGAACGAGTCGCTGGCGGACACGATGGGCGTCATCATCGCCAACTGGTACCAGGCACCGGACCGCGAGGACGTACGCACGTGGAACTGGGAGATCGGGGCCGGGCTGGGCCGCGGCGGGCTGCCGCTGCGCGACATGAGCGATCCCGTCCGGACCGGCGATCCCGACCACATGCGCGACTATCTGCGCACGACGCGCGACAGCGGCGGGGTGCACACCAACAGCAACATCCACAACAAGGCGATGTTCCACCTGCTCACCTCAGTGGACACGGCGGGCAAGCCGGTCCTCAAGGTCGAGGAGTGGGCGCTGCTGATCTATCTCGCCCTGGTGCGACTGCTGAGAGAGTCGGAGTTCGAGGACATGCACCGGGCGCTGCGGGACGTCGCCAGCACGTACCTCTCCGGCAACGCCCCGCTGCGGACCGCCGCGCAGACGGCGATCGACGAGGCGTATCAGAAGGTGGACATCGCCTGAGTGTCCCGGGTGGACCGGAGTCGCGAGCGGACGGCGGGGCCCGGTCCTGGAGGGGCCCGGTCCCGCACCGCGGGATACGGAGGGCCCAGGGCAGAGACCATTCCCGGTTCGCGTCCGGCTTACACCAACCTGCTGCCCGGCAGCCTTCGTAGGCTCCTGAGGTCGGCCAGGGGCGCTCGCCCGATGTTTCCTGGGGGGGCAGGGGGCTGACCGCCCTTGGAGGTCCGCCCAGCGGATGGCCGCAGCGTACAGGGCATCAGGTAGCCGTGCCCATGCTGCGGAAGTGACGGACACTCATGCCGGCAGCCGGTCCCTGGGTTCGGCCATGCCGTCTGTGAGGGACAGGTGTACGCGGCGCCCTGGTAGGCACTGATCAACCCGCCGCCGCGCCGCCTCGGCCAACCGAGCCCCCACGGGACGAATTCTCAACGCGGTGTCGTCGCGGTCCTGCGAGGACAGTGCCACGGTTGTAGGGCCGGGCCGAAGAAACGCCGACCTCGCCAGCGCCGGATCCAGCCTTGGTGCAGCCCGGTCAGGACAGTCCTCTGCGGCCCGGCACTGGTCCGAGACGCGACGGGACGCCCCGGCGCTCGACTTGGGCTGCTTCTGGGCCAGTACGCCGTGTGCCCTGTACGAGAAGCCACCACTCAGGAACTGACGGTCCCTCACGAAGTCAGCACGGAGTCAGAAGCGTCTGACCAAAGCCGCCCACAGCTGATCGCACCCACGAATCACCGCACCCACGCGAGAGCAGCGCTTGACCTGGGAAAACGGCCGTCAGCCCGGCAGCTCACAGGCATGTACCTTGACACCACAAAGAACATCAGTCCCGTGTCCGTCTGGCCATCGCCTCCCAGAAGCGTTCTAAGCGACCATCTCATTTGGCGAGTCTGCGGTAGCAGATGAGGGTGCAGGCGATGCTGGTGAAGGCCAGGAAGTGGTCGCCGCCGGCGGAGCAGGTGGGCTCGACAGCGGCGCGCCCGGGTTCCGGCCGCGCCGCTGTCGAGCTGTGGTCAGCCCTCGGGGGAGCCCCCGGGTCAGTGGAGCTTGTTGACGGCGGTCTTCGTCGTGGTGCGGAAGGCGGTCAGCGGGGCGTCCTCGAGGTCGCCCATCTGGCCCCAGCGGACGAGGGTGACGGTGCGGCCGTCGCGGCCGACGGAGAACAGGTGGATGTCGGAGATGCCGATCTGCGGGTCGGCGGTGTCCAGGCTGTAGACCCAGGCGCCCTCCTCGACGGCGAGCTTGCCGTGGGAGGCGCTGACGGCCTGCAGGCCCGGGTTCTGCTGCTCCAGCAGGGGGCCGCAGGCGGCGAGGGCCCCGCGGAGGGTGTCGACCAGCTTCACGGCGTCGGCCTCGGTACGGGCGACGGTGGTGACCTGGACGCCGTTGGTGTCGAGCTCGGTGCTGAACTCGCGGTAGCGGGTGTTCTGCGCCGGGATCTTGTACGGGGCGCAGAGGACGCCGCCGTTCTCCGGGACGCCGGTGAAGACCTGGGTGGCGGTCCACGGTGTCGACGACGGCGGCATCTGGGAGGCGGCGAGGAAGGCGGGCTGGGCAGCGGCCTGCGCCGGGGCTGTGGCGAGGGCCGCGAGGCCCAGTGCGGCAGCGGCTGCGGTGGCGAGTGCGGTGCGGAGCTTGTTCATGGTGGCGGATCCCCCGTCGGGTCGTTCGTTCGGTCAGTGCTCAACCAGCGTGGGGCCGGCGCCCGCCGGCTGCAACGATCACGCGCCCACCAGCCGTCCCGGAACCATTCCACCCCCGCTGACGTGCAAGGACGTGAAGGATGGGACGCAGGGTCGAGGGGGATGGAATGCCGAAGGACGCCGCCGTCGAGGAGTTCGCGGGGCTCGTGCGCGCGCTGAAGGCGCGGGACGGGAGGAGTTACGAGGCGCTGGGCCGGCGGCTGAGCGTCAGCGCGTCCACCCTCCACCGCTACTGCTCGGGCGCGACCGTCCCGGAGAAGTTCGCCGTGGTCGACCGCCTCGCCCTGCTGTGCGGGGCGGACGAGGAGGAACGGCGGGCCCTGGAGGCGGCCTGGACGGAGGCGGACCGCGCCCGCCGCCGAGCGGCCTCGCCCGCGCCCACGCCTGTGCCGGCAGTGTCGGCCGCGCCGGAATCGAACCCGGAACCGTCCGCGCCGGAACCGGGCCCCGGCCCCGCGCCGGACCCGACCGCGCCGGACCCGACCGCGCCGGAGGCCCCCCGCGCCCGCCCCCGTCGTGGCGCCCCCGCTCCCCTCCTCGTCGCCGCTGCCGTCGCCCTCGTCGTGCTCGCCCTCGCCGCCGCCCTGCTCGGCCACCCCACCCGTACGGCTTCCGCCCCCGCTCCCGCTTCCACCGCTCCGGGGCGGACCGCGGCCCCCCTCCCCTTCACCTGGAGCATCGGTTCCCAGCTCTGGGAGGGCGGCTGCGGGCACACCTACCTCGTGGACCGGGCCCCCCGCGCGGTCGCCCCGCCGCCGGTCGCGGCCGACTCCGGGGCGTGGGCCGGGACGCACGGTGCCGTGCACGGCGGGGAGGCGCTGGTGCGGATCACGGTCCAGGGCCGGTCGCCGTCCGACGCCGTCGTCCTCCATGCCCTGCACGTGCGCGTGGTCGACCGCGCCGCGCCGCTGCCGTGGAACGCGTACCGGATGGACAACGGCTGTGGCGGCGCCGTCACCCCGCGCCACTTCGCCGTGGACCTCGACCGGCCGCGCCCGCTCGCGAGGCCCGTCGACGGCCTTGACGCCTCCGGCGCCGAGGTCCGGAAGATCCCGGCCGTCTCCTTCCCGTACAAGGTCACCTCCTCCGACCCCGAGGAGCTGCTGGTCTCCGCGCGGACGGCGGGCTGCGACTGCCGCTGGTACCTGGAGCTGGAGTGGAGCGCCGGGGGCCGTACGGGGACGGTGCGGATCACGGACGGCGGGAAGCCGTTCCGCACGAGCGGGACCAGGGGGAGGCCGGCGTACGTGCACGACTCCGCCGAAGGGCGCTGGATCACGGACTCGGACTCTGGACAGACCGGGTGACCGATGAGTAACTTCGACCGACATAGGCTGAGCAAGCGCTTAGAGACCATCTCACTTGGCGAGTCTGCGGTAGCAGATGAGGGTGCAGGCGATGCTGGTGAAGGCCAGGAAGTGGTCGGCTTTGCGCTCGTAGCGGCGGTGGAGGCGGCGTCATCCAGCGAGCCATGCCATCGTGCGTTCCACGGTCCAGCGGTGGCGGCCCAGGCGTTGTGAGGACTCAACTCCCTTGCGGGAGATGCGGTGGGTAATGCCTCGCCCGCGTAACCATCGTCGCAGGTGGTTGTAGTCGTAGCCCTTGTCGGCGTGGAGCTTGCCAGGCTTGCGCCGCCGTCGGCCACGGCGCGAGCGGATCGGCGGGATGCCCTTCACGAGAGGGATCAGGGCCTGGCTGTCATGCAGGTTGGCCCCGGAGATTCCGACGGAGATGGGCAGACCGGAGCGTTCCGTGATCAGGTGGGTCTTCGAGCCGTACTTGCCCCGGTCGACAGGATTCGGACCTGTCAGGTCCCCCTTTTCAGGGCTCGCATGTTCACCGAGTCGATCGCGCACCGCGACCAGTCCAGCTCGCCACGAGCCCCGAGTTCGTCGAGGACCAGGCGGTGGAGCTTGGCCCACACCCTGGCCTTCGACCACTCCGAGAACCGCCGGTGGGCCGTCGCCCCGGACGGGCCGAACGACGCGGAAGGCAACTGCTGCCAGGCGCAGCCCGACGTGGCCACGAACACGATCGCGGCCAGCACCTCCCGGTCACCGTGCCGCCGCCGGCCACCACCTTGCGGCCGCGACGGCGCCTCCGGCACCACCCGCTGGAACAACTCCCACAGCTCGTCCGGCACCAGCCGCTCAACGATCCCCACCATGACCCACAGAATACCGGTGTAGCCAAATGAGATGGTCTCTGAGGCGTGTTTGAGATGTGGTCACGATGCCTGCCGTATCAGGGCGAGTTGGATGGTGGCTTCGTAGCGGACGGCGAGCTCGTCGTAGCGCGTCGCGATGCCCCGGGCCTGCTTCAACAGGCTGATCCGGTTCTCAACCTTGTGTCTGGTCTTGTATTTCTCGCGGTCGAAGACGGGCGGACGGCCTCCGGACGAACCCCGGCGAAGGCGGAGTCGCACCTGGTCCCGCTTCTCCGGGATGGTGTGCGGGATCTGCCTCCGTCGCAGGTACTCGCGGATCTCGCGGGAGGAGTAGGCCCGACGCGAAGATCGCCGCCCTGCAGCAGCGGCAGGCCGAAACCGAGCGCGGCCGACGCAGCCGGCCGCAGCCGCCGGAGTGGGTCGTCGAACTCGGCATCGGCACCGGCCGCCCGCCCCTCCAGGTCCATGCCGGCGGCTGCTACATGGCAGGCAAGCGGTGCCGGCCTGTCGGCCGCGACGAAGCCCGCCGCCTCATCGCCGACGGCCTGCGGACGTGCACGCATTGCCGGCCCGACGCACAGCTGGACATCATCGACTTATCCGACGGCAGCACCCACGCACCGATCCTCACGCCGCCTGAAGGACACGGCCGATGAACACCACTCCCCCACCCCCGGTCAACGAACCCGACCCGTCCGCGCTCGTCTGCCTGGGCAGCCAGGTCGGTCCCTGCGCCATGTGCCAGCGCAAGACCCACAAGTACGGCCGCGGCGGCAGCCCTCTCTGTCAGTGGTGCATGGCCCCCTTCATGCAGGCATGGGGCACCACCGTCCGGCACACCAGCACCCGCACCTAGACCACTCACACACGGTCGGCGCCGGCAGGGCAGGCAGGTCGCGCCGTCAGTTCTCCGACGGGATGCGCGCGGCGATCTCCTTCGACAACCCGTCCGCCTCGGCCGCGACCGGGCCACCCTCCAGTGCGACGTGCCGCAGCACCGTGAGCAGGGGGTGGTCCTCCCCCAGCGTCAGCAGAGGAAGCCGCTCCTCGTCGTACTCCACCGGCGCGAAAACGATCTCGTCAAGGTCAAGGTGCGCGTAGTCGTCCATGACCGGCACAGCACGCCCAGCCTCAGCCCGGTCACGCACCTTCCGCACATACGTGCAGCCCTTGCCGTGGTGGGGGCACCGGGGCAAGGGCTGCGACGAAGGGCGTGGTCGTGAAGGGCGGTCGCCTACGCGGCGAAAGGCTCTGCAGGGCTTCAGCCGAACGATCGTCCCTGCAGGCTATGAGTGAGGCCCGGGGACACTGTCCCCTCCACAACCACGCCCTCTACAACCCACCCACACCGCCCAGCATTCCCACCCCGAGCCGGGCAGGACGCGGGCTCCCGCCCCGGCTCGGGGGACACAGGGCAGGAACCCACTTCACATTCTTCTCTCGAGGCCGGGTCGGACGCATCAAGCGCTGCGTGGTCTGCGGCCCGCGGTCTTCTTCGCCGCCGTCTTCTTCGACGCGGTCGTCTTCTGCGTGGTCTTGCCGGCCGGGGTCTTCTTCGCTGTCTTCTTGGCCGTTGTCTTCTTCGGCAGGTCGTGGACGTCCGCGTCGCCCGTCTCGCCGCGGGCGGCCTTCGCCTTGCTCACCGACTCCGTCAACGCCGCCGTCAGATCCAGCACCTTCCCCGGCTCCTCCGCCTGTGGAACCGCTGGAAGCGCGGCTTGTCGCCCTGCTTGGCCTCGATGACCTGTGCCAGGGCGTCGGTGTAGGTGTCACGGCACTCCTCGCCCTCCAGGTCCTCACGGGACATGGTGTCCATCAGCGCCAGCGCACCGTCGATCTCCTCCTGCGAAATCTCCACCGGCGGCGGCAGCAGTTCGGCAGGGTCGCGGATGTCGTCCGGCCACCGCATCGCATGCCGGACGATCACGTCGTCGCGCACCCGCAGCAGCCCCAGCCGCTCACGGCCCGACCACGCGTACTTGGCGACCGCGACCTTCGCCGACCTTGCCAAGGCCTGGCGCAGCAGCTTGTACGGCTTCGCCGCCACCTGCCCGGAGGGTTGGAGGTAGTAGCCCTCGCCGATCCGGAGCGGGTCACCGACTCCAGCGGCACGAACGCCTCGATCTCGATCGACTTCGCCGTCGGCAGCGGCAGCTCCCGCAGCTCCTCATCACTGATCGGGATGACCTGCGTCTTCGTCAGCTCGTAGCCCTTGCCGATCTCCCCCTGGCCCACCTCACGGTCCTCCAGCTCACACACCTTCCGCGTCCGGATCCGCCCCCCCGTCCTCAAGGTGGTACTGGTGGAAACGGATGCTGTGGTCCTCCGTCGCACTGACCACATTGATCGGCACCGTCACGAGACCAAAACTGATGGCACCGGACCAGATCGTTCGGGGCATGGCAGACCTCCGCAGTAGCCCCGAGCACCACGAGACTATGAGCGGCCCACGCACCCCGCATGTGGCAGCGGCGCCCCTACGACGGGCTGGGGAGCGGTGGCCGGGCCGCGTACGTTCCAGCCGTCCGAGAGCCGGAAGACGCTGCCGTGCCACGGGCAGGTGACACAGCCGTCGGCGACGGTGCCCTCGGACAGCGGCCCCGCGAGGTGGCTGCACCGCTCGGCCAGCGCGTGGACGGTGCCGCCGGACTCGCGCACCACCAGGACCGGAACGTCGTCCACGGCGCGCCGCACGGCCCGGCCGGCCGGGAACTCGGCCACGGCTCCGCTGCCGATCGGTACCTGCACCATCAGCGGATGCACCGGATGGCCCAGCCAGCGGCCGTGCAGCGCGTCCCGGCCGGGGGCCGCGGCAGGGACCGTATCCCTGCCCGCAACGTGTCGATCAACGAGTCGGCCCTCGGGTACCGTTCCAGCCGGTCCAGCAGGCACAGGGCCCGGTTCTGCCGCAGTCGGCGGCGACGAGGGAGGTCGGTCATGCGCGACCACGTCCCCGTCCGCCCGAACGGCAAACAGCAGCGGGGGGGGGGCCGACCTGCCGAAACCCCGCGCCCGGCCAGCCGGACGGCCGCGGCGGGCAGTACCCGCCC
>NZ_JBHXHX010000011.1:71221-212187 GCF_042723915.1 Streptomyces sp. NPDC058335
TTTTTGGTTTTGTGGGGTGGTTTTTTTTTTTTTAAAAACACCCCCCCCACCCCCCCCCCCCGGCCCGCCCGCCCGGCGGCGGGGGGCAGTACCCGCCGCGGCCGTCCGCCGCGATGCCCTCGACGTCTTTGGCGGTCAGATCCGCCGGGGGGTGCGCCGCGTGAGCAGCGCGCCGAGCGCGATCATGCCGATGCCGAGGACGAAGTGCAGCCAGTCGTCGGCATTGTTCAGCGGTACGAAGTTGGCGTCGCTGGTGTGGCCGACGAACAGGCCGTACAGCCACAGCACCAGGTAGATCGCGCCGCCTGCGAGCAGGTAGGTGCGGGCGCCGGAGGCGGTACGGGCCATGGCGAGGCCCGCGACACCGAACAGGAGATGGACGATGTTGTGCAGGACGGAGATCTGGAAGATCCCGAAGAGTTCGGCTCCGGAATCGTGCGAGGCGAACTTCATCGTGTCGTAGTCCGTGGTGATCCCGGGGATGAACCCGAGGACTCCCACCAGCAAGAACACCGCTCCCACCAGCAGCGCCGCCTGCTGGACAGGAGTACGGGCACTCGTCATGGGTGTACGTGTGGTCATGGTCGTGGCCTTCTTGCCAGGGGGCGCATCGTCGTGAGCGCCTGTGTGCCGCGAGTACCCAGACTCCGCGCGACTCACCTCCCCGGACCACGCACTGCCAGCGCCGGGGAACAGGCGGGTGATCGGTGGACCGGCGCGGAGCGGGAACCCGCCCGTCATGTCGCACCGAGCCGGGTCCCCGCCGTACGTCCGCCACGACCGCGTCGGGCCGGCGAGCGTGAGGAGCATGGGCTCGGCCCGCCTCGACGAGGGCGAAGGCGACGGCGGCCCGCTGGTCCTGGTGCCGGGCCTGGGAGCGCCGGGCTACCTGCTGCGGACGGGGGCCCGCTGCGCCCGTTCCGGGCCGGTACGCGTGCTGGACGTCCCGGGTTTCGGCGACCCTTCGGGACCGGCCTGCCCGGAGACGCTGAAAGGGCTCGCGGACCTGGTGGCCCGGTGGCTGGCCGTCGTTCCGGGCGGGCCGGTGGTGCTCGCCGGGCACTCCACGGGAGCCCAGGTGGCGTTGCACGCGGCCCTGCGCCGGCCCGGACGGGTACGGGCCCTGGTGCTGTTGGCTCCCACGTTCCCGCCCCGGCTGCGCCGCGTGCGGCCGCTGCTCGCCGCGTTCGCCCGCACGGCCGTCCACGAGTCCCCCGGCATCGTCCCGACCTTGCTGCCCTCCTACCTGGCCGCCGGTCCCCGGCGCCTGGCGATCTGCGTGCGCTCGGCGCAGACGGACGCGCCCGAGGATGTGATCGCCTCGGTCTCCTGCCCGGTCACCGTGGTGACGGGAGAGAACGACGCCCTCTGCCCGCCCGACTGGACCCGCGAGCTGGCCCGCCGGGCAGGAGAGGGCCGGGCGGTGCGCATGCCGGGGGCGCACGCCTTTCCGTACACGTATCCGGCCGCGACCGCGGCGCTGCTGGCCCGGGTGCCCGGACGGTCGCGCTGACGCCCGTGCGCGTAACCGCGGCGGGGGGACCCGGCCCATGGCGACCGCCCCCGTCCACGGGATCACGACTGCCCTGGCCCTGTCGTTCGGATCAGGCCGGCGGTGAGGCTCGGCTCCTGTCAGCCGGCCCACCCCGCGACGCCGGGATGATCCAACGACAGGGCCCTAGGTGTCACAGAAATTGACGGGGGCCTCGGTCGGGTGAGGTTCGCCGGATCGCAGAACCTGCGGGCTGCCTGTTGCGTAGTGCCGGGCATGAGGCAGATCAATGACGCGCGTGCGGCAAGGCCAGGTCTGGCCGTGGTGGAGATTGCGGCCGCGGATGATGAGACCGCGTTCGCGGTCCAGGAGTTACTCAGCGCCCGCTGGGGGATCGCGCCGGCGGACCGTACGACCCGGGAGCCAGGTGAGCCGGGCGTGCGGCTGCGCTGTTTTCTGGACCTGCGCCAGGAACTCGACTCCGGGCATCAGGAGGAGGGCGAGCGACCCGGTTGGTGGTGTTTTCGTGTCCTGCGGCGTTCGGGTGGACCAGGGTGACGCGCTTGCCGATGGCACCGCATGACATGGACGCCGCCGCAGCCAATGCTGATCACCCCGCTTCGCGGTCCTCCGCGTCCTTCGAATCATACCGACGGGACTACCAGCACGCGGTAGCGTCGGCCTCGGCCGGGCCTGTAGAGATGCGGGAGTGAGGGACATGATGGCACGCAGACTCCTGGCGTTCGCCGACGCTCTGGTGCTTCTCGGTGCCGAGCCGCCGCGGCTGGCGGCGTTGGATCGGGCGCTCGGTGGGGCGTTGAATCTGGCGACCGCCGGGGTCAGCGGCACGGTGATCGGCATGGCCGACGCCAACGGACGCCTCCTCGGCCTCGGACGCGACGCGATCCGCGGCGTCGGCGCCCGTCTGGACCGTGCCCAGGGGCGTGCGGAGCGGACCGATGTGCTGCGCGCGGCGCACACGGTCATCGTCGTGGTGGCCTTCTTCGAGGCGATGGAAGAGTTGGAGCTTCCGTTCACCCTCGCCGAGGTGCGGTTGACCCGGGACGAGCAACTCGCCCTCGCCCAGACCGAATCGGGCTCGACCCCGCAGACGCCGGACCTGGTGTCGCTGCTACTCGCCACGGACCTGCCCTGCCCGGCACCGCACATACCGGCCTCGGCGCTCACCGCGATGCTGCTCGCGAGTTACGCGGACTACGCCCGCAGGTTCTACGCCTTCCTCGAAGGCCTCGCTCTGTGGGAGCACATGGACGCGTTGCGGCGCCTTCGGGCCCATGCGGCTCTCATGGATGACCTGCCGCGCGCGGCGCATGACCGATACCAGAGCCTGTACGTCGAGCTCGCCAAGGAGGCACCCGAATTCGGTTTCTGGGTCACACATGTGGCGCAGCAGGCGATCCACACAGACGTCGGCCGTGCCCTGTCCGGGATCGAGACTCTCCTCACCCGCACCACCGAGGCGCTGCGCCCGCCGGTAGACGTGGCCTCCGCGCTGGCGCGCGCTCACCGGGCGGCGCTCGCGCACCCCGTGCTGGACGCCGCGTCGGCGCCGGACGGCATTAGGATTCCCACCCTTCAGGACCTCTACCTCGACCCGGACTTCCGCGTCAGTGCCGTTTCCGGGCAGGCCGCACCGGCCGACCACGAGTGGTGGGGGCGACTGCCCCTCCGCCGAGACCTCACCCACTACTTGGCCGGGGCCCTCACCTCTCCTCAGCTCGCCGAGGCGCCCCTGCTGATCCTGGGCCAGCCCGGTGCCGGCAAATCCGTCCTCACCCGGGTGCTCGCCGCACGGCTCCCCTCCGTCGGTTTTCTCCCCGTGCGCGTGCCGCTGCGGGACGTCCGGGTGGAGGACGAACTGCAGGACCAGATCGAACAGGCGATCCGCGCCTCCACCGGCGAACGGGTCAGCTGGCCGGAACTGGTGCGCGCCGCAGGTGGCAGTACTCCTGTTCTGCTCCTGGACGGCTTCGACGAGTTGCTGCAGACGACCGGCGTCCACCAAACCAACTTCCTGGAGCGCGTGTCCCAGTTCCAGCGGCGTGAGGCGGATCAGGGGCGGCCCGTGCTGGCCTTGGTGACGAGCCGGACCTCCGTGGCCGACCGCGCCCGATACCCCACCAGCATGGTCGTCCTGCGCCTGGAGCCCTTCCGCGCCGAGCAGATCACGACCTGGCTGGCCGTGTGGAACGAGGCCAACTTGGCCGGACTCTCGGCGCACGGCCGCGGCCCGCTCACTTGGCAGCACCTCGAACGGCACGCCGAACTCGCCTCTCAGCCCCTGCTGTTGACGATGCTCGCGCTGTACGACGCTGCCGAGGGTGCTCTGCGGCGCGCCGACGACGACTTCGACGTCACCGAGTTGTACGAGCAGCTGCTGTCCTCCTTCGCCCGGCGCGAGGTCGGCAAGACGACACTCCACGCCGTCTCCGACGAGGACACGGCCGCCCTCGTCGAGCAGGAACTGCAGCGCCTGTCGCTCGTGGCCTTCGCCCAGCTGAACCGGGGTCGCCAGTGGGTGTCGGCCGACGAACTCGAGCAGGACCTCACCGCCTTACTGGGCAGGCAGCCGGTGCGGCCACCGGGATTCCGCACCCCGCTCACCGCCGCCGAAACGGCGCTCGGCCGCTTCTTCTTCGTCCAGCGAGCCCAGTCAGTGCGGGACGGCCAGGTACTCGCCACCTACGAGTTCCTGCACGCGACCTTCGGCGAGTATCTGGCCGTACGCCTTACCCTGCACCTGCTCACCGACCTGCTCGCACCCCGCCCCGCGCTCTCTCTCGGGGACACCCACATCGACGACGACCTCGCCTACGCACTGCTTTCCTACACCTCCCTGGCGTCCCGGCAGATGCTGCGCTTCGCGCGGTCGCTGACCGGCAGGCTGTCCATGGCGGAACGGCGCCGGCTGACTCGGACCCTCATCCAGGTTCTGACCCAGCACACGACGCGCACCGGTGACCAGCACCCGGCCTACCGGCCCGCCCTGCTGCGCACGACGACACGCCACGGCCTGTACGGTTCCAACCTCGTGCTCCTGACGGTGCTACTCGCCGAGCGCTGCTCCGCGGCCGAACTGTTCCCGGGCTCCGCGGACCCGCCGGGTGCCTGGCACCGGCACTGCCTGCTGTGGCGCTCGGCGATGAACGAGAGCCAATGGACGGACTTCGCTCTGTCCCTCGACGTGCATCACACGTGGAACGGCGAGGGCCGGGCCCTGGAGATATCGCTTCGGTCCGAGCCAGGCACCCCACCACAGCCCCTCGACATGAACTGGCACTTCCGCTACCCGAGAGGCAGCGGAGGCCCAGGCTGGTCACGGTCGTACTGGGACGAGCTGTGGCACAAAACGGCCGTGTCCGGCGGAACCAATGACTCGGTGATGCGGCATGCCCTGGATCCGGTATTCCGGTGGCTCGGCCAGGCCGTGACCATGTTCAGTTCGGTCGACGGTGCTCCGGCCTCATCGCTCGCCCACGACCTGCTCGAACTGCTGCTGGCCGATCGCACGACCATGAGCGACAGGGAACTCGGCGATCTCTACGACCGGGCGCTCCAGGGAACACGGCTGCTGATGGACATGCGCCACCCCCACCTGGTGTCGGCCGTGCACGCCCTTCTCACGGCCTTCAGCCAGGACAGGGGACGAGTCCCCGGCGACGCACACGACGACGTCCTGCAGTTTCTGGCACAGCTCATCCAGCTCATGTTCGGTGACAGCGAGAGGGCACAACCATTGCCGGTGACCGTCTTCGATGCACTGTCCCATGCGCTGGCATCCCACCGACCCTTGGTGCACGCCCTCATATCGGCGGAAGACCGGGCCCTGATCGCGCGCCACCACGATCGGGCCACCGGCCCGCCGGAGTGAGCAGGCGGGCCGACGGCCGGCGAGGCAGTCGGTCGGCGACCCTGATTGCTTCGCCCGCCCGAAGCCTACGTTTGTCCCGGCTGGTTTCGCTGAGGCGTATGCGCTCTACGCACTTCGAGCGACAGGTGCATCGAACCTCAGCCCGTTTAAGTCGATTTGCTTCTACCTCAAGGCGCCCCGGTGATCCGGCTCCGGCCCCGCATGTGCCGGACGAGATCACATCCAGCCGGGAGCGCGGCAGACGAAGCCAGGAACGACCATGAATAACGCAGCGTCGGAATACTGCTACTTCACCGGTAAGTGCGGGTCACCACGGAAGCCGTGTTCCCTGTCAAGTTCTTCTGTTCAGCTTCTGGATGCCCGTGGCTTCACGTAGTTTCGCCTCTGACAAGATCACTGCCATGACCGTCTCGTTCCGCATCGATCGAATCCTCAGTGACCGCCCCTTCGCCGAGGTCGGTGATCCAGTCCTCGCCGTCGACGACGAGAGTCGCGGCTTGTTGGCCTTGGCAGGCACACACGTGGCGGTGGCGGGGGTCCCCGACTTCGGCAGCATTGCACCTGTCGGTGTCTACGACACCGACAATCTGGCTTGCCGGGCTCATCTCCGTGCGCGGTATCCCGTACATGCCATGGCTTTCCACGCCGGCTCCCCCTGCTTGCCGTCGGTACAGGCGACTACGACGGCGGTTACTTCTTCGAAGGGGAACTGCTCCTTTTGGACCTGGAAACAGGCCGGAGCACATCGCTCATCGAGCACGAACTCGGCCGCCAGGCCCTGAGCCTGGAGTGGCTCAACGAGCAGGAACTTCGCGTGCTGATGGCGCCGTATGACGACTGGCAGGACAAAGACGCCTGGAATGAGGGACACGTTGCGGTAGTGCGCCGGCCCGACTGGAGGGCCGTACCGCCCCGGTCGCTCACCGGACACGACCTGGCCGGACCACGAGTAGCGGCCCCGCGAAACCGACCGTCGAGAGGACGCACGTCAGAGGGTCTCCAGCCTGAGTAGTGAATGGGACCCGCTCGCAACGTCCACGCAGTCGAGGAGCTGTCCGACGGCAGGATCGTGGCGACCCTCGACGGGATCCAGTTGGAAGCCTGGTTGTCCTCAGGACAGCGACAATGGGCTGTTCAGGACGACGACGGTGGCGCCCGCGACCTTGTCGTAGCCCCGCAGATGAGCGATCGGCGTGGGTCAGCCTGATGCGGCCCCCGTGGCAGGAGCACGCTCAGGCCGTGGTCCGACTGTCGCTCCAGGACGGGGCGCGGCTCGACCGCTTCACTCCGGCGGGGGCGGTGTCCCTGGTGCGATGTGCTGACGGCCTGCCCGCCCTTGCACCCGCCGGCAGGAACGGAGCGGCGAAGCAGATTGCGTATCCGGCGTGGCAGCCGGGTCTACTTCCGGGAAAGTGTCCCCAGGAAGAGCGGGCAGAAACCCGGATCAGGTGACGCCTGGCTCGCGGCTGTGGAACCGAAGAGCATACCGGTCGCCGAACGTCCGCGTGAGCCCAGAAAGGCGGAGGCCCGTCGTCTGTCTCCCTACTCCTGGACGCCTGGCGAGACACACTTCGCAGGCCCCGGCGTGGAGACTGCCGACGGCGACCTGATCCATGCTGGCACTGTCTACCACGGCCACGGATTGCAGCCAGGTGGATCGTTCGTCGTACGGCGCACGGTGGCCGGAGAGAAGCCGACATGGGTCTTTTGGACGGACCGGAAAGCCACGGACCTCGACCACGACATGGAATCCGCCTACGTCACATCCGACGACGGCGAGCTCGTCGTACTCGATCTCCATGACGGCAACGTCCGCTGGCGCCAGCACCTGGTTGTGACCGGAGTGCCCGTGGTGGCGACCGCGCTGACCGTCACCGAACCCGGCCGCCTGCTCATCGGTACCACTGACGGACGACTCCTGGACTGCTCGACCTTCTGGAAGTGCTGACGCTGTAAGGCACACTGCGATCCTTACCGACGGGAGCAGTCTTATTAGGTTGTCGATCGAGAAATCGGAATCACGTTGTCCGCTGGCGTCTTCGGGGCGCGAGCGGGGCGGGGGTCAGCAGCAGGGTCCGGCGTGGCGGTTCTCCTCGGCGAGGTCAGTGAAGGGGATGGGGCAGCAGGCGCTGGACGCGCAGACGGTCAGGTCGTCGCAGCCCGCGTCGAGAGCCGCGGCCAGGGCGGTGCGGATGGTGGTCAGGTGCGCGATCTTTGCGTCGACCTCGGCGAGTTTGGCCGCAGCGCAGTCCTGGAGCCACCGCCACGGGGCGGCCGTGGCGGTGGCGGCCGGCCTCCGGGAGTTCCGCGACCTCTTCGAGGGTGAACCCGAGCCGCTGGGCAGCCTTGATCACTCTCAGCGCGGTGACCGCGTCCTCGCCATAGAGGCGGTGACCGCCGTTGCTGCGCTCCGGCTCGGCGAGCAGGCCACGCCGCTCGTAGTAGCGAAGGGTCTGGATGTTCACCCCGGCCGCTTCCGCGACCTGCCCGCTGCGCAGGCCCGCACTCACCGCTGCTCCCCGGCGGCGGCCGTCCGGGCTACCGCGGCGTCCAGGACCGCCTCGTACGCCTGGTCCACCGCAATGTCCAGACGGACCAGGTCCTGGCCGGCGGTGGTGGTGAAGGTGAAGAACGAGCAGCAGCCGCTCTCGCGCTCCACCAGCTCCCGAACTCGGTCTTCCACACCCTCTCCGCCTGCCAGGTCAGTGCGCAGACGGAGCGGCTGGGGCCTCGACAGCGAGGTCAGGCGCTCGCGGCAGCCGGCACGGCGCCGCGCCCTGCCCCGCCGTCGGTTCCGGGCAGCCTCGGGCCTTCGGTGGTTGTCCCGGCTACCGGGCGCACGTCACCCTCACCGGCACGTTCGCGCACCCGGCCACTCGGTCGGTGGGTGCCAGGCGCTCCGTGTCGTCCACGGTGAGCTGCCAGCGCATCGTCACCGCCACCCAGTCGCTCAGGTACTGGCAGCGGTACGCCTCGGTCGGCGGGAGCCACGTCGCGGGGTCCTGGTCGGCCTTGGACCGGTTGGAGCGGGCGGTCACCGCGATCAGGGCCCGGTCGTCGCCGAGGTCGTTCGCGTACGCCTCCCGCTCCTGCGCCGACCACTGCCCCGCGCCCGAGTCCCAGGCTTCCGCGAGCGGCACCATGTGGTCGACGTCCAGGCCACCGAAGGCGTCCACGTAGACGTCGTCGTAGGGGCTGTACCACTCACCCCCGGACAGTGCGCAGCGTGCGCCCTGCTCGGGGGCGAGGAACGTCTCCGCCAGCAGCACCTCCTTGCGCGTGTTGCACCCGTCCCTGTCGGCGTCCGTCCCGTGCTGGCGCTCTTTGAAAGTTCCCATCGCCTACTCAGGGGCTCCCCGGACCTGCTCACCTTCGTTCCCCACCTCATCGGGGTACTGAGCAGTGATGGAGCCCGTTCGTCGGGAGATGCCCGGACGCCTGCGCGGCAGGAGTGCCCATGCCTTGCGTACGGCATTCAGGCAGCGGGCGGCGTGGGCGTGCAGGGCGTCGGCGAGTTCGGGTGGCGCGTGGGTGAGAGTGAAATCGGCGTCGACCGAGGTGATCATCCAGGCGAGGTCACGGGGGTTGTCGGCGCCCAGGTGCAGTAGGCAGCTGTCATCGTCGACGGGTTCGATGACGCCCATGCCGGGCCAGATGCGGTCGGTGACCGCTGCGGCGGACTCGTGCAGGGTGATGGTGGCCTGGAACGGCCAGGTCCGCGACGACAGCTGGTGAGCCAGATAGGTGGCCACGTCGGTGTCGGGGAGTTCGCGGGGGGTGAACCGCGGTCCAGTCGGTGTGCGCGGAGTAAGTCTGTCGACGCGGAAGGTGCGCCAGTCGGTGCGGTCGGTGTCCCAGGCGACCAGGTACCAGTGACGGTCGAAGCTGACGAGGCTGTGCGGCTCGACCAAGCGCGTGCTGCGGCTGCGGCGAGGGCTGGCGTAGTCGAAGCGCAGCCGCTCGCGTCGGCGGCACGCCTCCGCGATGGCCATGAGGGTGTCCGCGGAGACCTTGGGAGCCGGGGCTGCGCCAGCCCGGACGGTAGCGGTGTGCAGGGTGTTCACTCGGTACCGCAGCCGGGGTGGGAGCATCTGCTCGAGCTTGGTGAGCGCGCGCATCGAGGACCCTTCGATGCCGGCGACCGAGCCACCGGCCGCCGTGCGCAGGCCGATGACGACGGCGACAGCCTCGTCGTCGTCGAGCAGCAGCGGCGGCAGCGTGGTCCCGGCCCCGAGCCGGTAGCCCGCAGTGCCCTGGGTGGCGTTCACCGGGTAGCCGAGCGCGCGCAGTCGCTCCACATCACGGCGCAGGGTGCGTCGGCTGACGCCGAGGCGTTCGGCGAGTTCGGCCCCGGACCAGTCGCGGTGGGTCTGCAGCAGGGAGAGCAGCTTCAGCAGCCGCCCGGAGGTCTCCAGCATGCCGTAAGACTGCCGGAAGGTGAGGACCGAACCTGACCTAAGCGAGTTCTAGCGTCGCAGCCATGGCGAACACAACACCCAGCAGCGGTATCCGCTCCTTCCACATCGACATACCGCAGGCCCAGCTCGATGATCTGCAAGCCCGCCTGGCCGCCACCCGATGGCCGGATGAGCTGCCGGGTGTCGGCTGGAGCCGCGGCGTCCCGGTGACCTACCTGAAGGATCTGGCCGAGTACTGGCGCTCGGCCTACGACTGGCGGGCGCACGAGGCGGAACTCAACACGTTCCCTCAGTACGTGACCACCATCGACGGGCAGAACATCCACTTCCTGCATGTGCGCTCCCCCAGGGCCGAAGCCACGCCGCTGATGCTGCTGCACGGCTGGCCGGGCTCGGTGGCGGACTTCCTCGATGTCATCGGGCCGCTGTCCGATCCCGACGCGCACGGCGGTGATCCGGCCGATGCGTTCCACTTGGTCATTCCCTCGCTGCCGGGGTTCGCCTTCTCCACCCCGCTGGCCGGGCCGGGCATGGACACGGCCCGGATGGCCGGGGCGTTCACCCAGCTGATGGCCTGCCTCGGCTACACGCGCTACGGCGTACAGGGCTACGACACCGGATCATGGGTCGCCCCGGAGATGGGCAAGCAGGCACCGGACCACGTGATCGGCGTTCACGTCAACGCCATGATCACATTTCCCGCCGGGGCGGAGGGCGAGATGGACGGCCTGACGGAGGCCGAACAGCGACGCTGGCATCGGATGCAGAACTTCAACGACGGTTACCTTCAGTGCAATTCCAAGCGTCCGCAGACCGTGGCCTACGCCCTCACCGACTCCCCTGTCGGCCAACTTGCTTGGACCGTGGAGAAATTCAAGGAGTTCACCGACCCGGAAGACGCACTGCCCGAGGACAGCATCCACCGGGACCGCATCCTGACCGAGGTCTCGCTGTACTGGCTGACCGCCACCGCTGCCTCGGCCGCGCAGGTCTACTACGAGGAGATCTCAGCGAGCACCTGGAGCGAAGCCGCAGCCGACGACTGGACTGCCCCCGGCGCGGCGCACGACACCGGCTGGAGCCACGGTCAGGGCGACTGGGCAGCCGGTCCACGAGGGACCGTGCCCACCGCCGTGCTGCTCTCCGCCCACGATGTGACCATCCGCCGCTGGGCCGAACGCGACCACAACATCGTGCGGTGGACCGAACTCGACCGTGGCGGCCACTTCCTCGCGATGGAAGCCCCGGAACTGCTCGTCAGAGACGTCCGCGAGTTCTTCGACAAGGTGCGCTGACAGGAAGCGCCCCGAACCCTCAAGGGCCGGGCGTAACAGTCCCCCGCCCATTGAGCATGCAACCAAGTGAGGACAGGAGCAGAGGTGGGATTTTCAGAAGTCCTCATCACACGGGCCTGAACCAGGTGCGGTTTCCGGCCCGGGTCTCCTGCGCAGCGGGCAGCACCTCGACCGCGTCCTTGAACGGCAGGGCGAGCGTGCCGCCCGCCCCTCCAGCGGGCCAGGATCGGCGTGGGCGGGGAGGGTCAGAGCAGCGAGCGCGGCCGTGGCCGCCGCGAGGGTGGCGAGAAGACGCACGAGCGGGTCCCTTTCACCGACAACTGCGGGCCGTGCCACGGACCGATCGTAGGTTCAGCCCACTTGGGCCATCCTGCGCCCGGCTCCCGGTACCCGGTGCCGTGCCGGCCGAGCTCGGCGCGCGCACTCTCCAGCAGACGGCGCCAGGAGGCCACCGTCGGCCAGCGCTTGAGCAGGGCACGGCGAGTCGAGCCTAGTACTCCAGCCGGCCTTCTGTATTTGTCCTGGTCAACGGCTTGGCGGTGGGGAGTGTAGCGGGGGTTGGGCATGCGCGGGACGGTCTTGGGCCGGCCGTCCCACCAACGTGTGTCCACGCCGCATGTAATGACTGTGTCGGGCACGTGCCTGGTGGCGACGCCTCCAGCGGGACCAGTTCACCGCGTGGTTGCGGCGTGCAGGATGGCGGCGGGGTTGAGTTGCCAGCAGACGACGGATTTCGGCTGGTGTGAGGTCCACGAGGTCGGGTGTGTCGGCCTCGATACCCCCTTTTTCGCGCTCCTGCACGGCCATCACCGCAAGGAACGCGTGGGCGAGCATGGCTAGGGTGACGTGCCGGTACCAGCCGACGTAGCGGCGGACCTCGTACTCATCCAGGCCACACTCGTTCTTCGCGCTCTGGAAGCACTCCTCGATCTTCCAGCGGCATCCGGCGACTTCATGACGGCCTATCACCCGACCATGATCCACCAGTCACATCACATGGACGGCTGGGCTCTAGGCAGAGGGGCGGGTGACCACGTTGATGTTGAACGTGTGAGAACCCAGACCGCCCGCGATGCCCATGAAGAGCAGGGCGAAGTGCTCCTGTCCACGTGCGGTGGTGATGCCGCCGATGTCCAGCTGGGACGAAGCGGGCCAGCCGAGGTCGGTGAGCAGCCGGCCGGTGGTCCGTTTGGCTTCGGCGTCGTTGCCGGAGAGGAAGACGGTGCTCGGGCCATCCAGACCGTCCGGGGCACTCATCACGGTGGAATCCATGGTGCACAGCGTCTTGACGACGGGGGTCAGGGGGAAGGCTTCCTGGATCTGCTCGCCCAGGCTGCTGTTGGGGTGCGAGAGCTCAGTGAAGTCGTCGGAGAGGCCGACCCCGACATCGATCAGCAGGGTGCCGGCCAGCGCCGATGCCCCGATGGAGTGCAGTAGTTCCACGGAGACAGTCCCCGGGGTGGCGTTGACGAGTACCTCCGCGTGGGCGGCTGTCTCGTTCAGGCTTGCCACAGGGAGACCGAGGTCTGTCCGTTCCTTGGGCTGACGTGAACCAAGGAGCACGTCATGCCCTGCGGCGCTCCAGCCGTGGGCCAGTGCTCGGGCGACGTTGCCGGTGCCAAGTAGTCCTAAGCGCATGGTGGGACGCTAACTGTTGTCGGGGCGCTGCGGATCGGACCTCGGGCCCGGGTGGACCGGCACCAAAGACCTAGTTCCATGGTCGCTCGCTACTCACCACGACAAGACCGCCGACTCCCACCGGGGCAGCCGTCCCCTCCCATCGCTCCTGATATCCGGCGTGGCACTTTGACGACAACTCCTAGTACTGCCACGGTGCTTGCCGTGACCTGGCCAGGTTGGTCGTGGTGTGGTTACGGGTGGGGACCTTGCTGATGACAAGTTGTGGGCGGGTGAGTTGGAGCGATTGCACGGGCGGTTCGTGCATCGCTTTGCTCGTAGTGAGCCGCGTGAGTCGGCGCTTGCATACATGCAAGGACTGATCGCTCCGCTGGAGCGCAAGACCGGCTGGACGCTGCCCGAACAGGCCGGTCATGCCGCTCCGGACGTATCCATCGGCTGCTCACCGGATCGAATGGGACGCCGACGAGGTACTCGATGACGTGCGTGACTACGTCGTCGAGCACCTTGGCGACCCGGACTCGCGCAGCACCTACGCCCTGGACAGGACGGCACCCACGCCGGCCGCGGCCGCTCCGGAGCAAGAGCGGCCTCGGCCGGCGTGATGGTCGGCGGGCCGTGACGGGCGTGGGCCCCGTGAGCGTCAGCGGACCGTGCCGAAGTCCTGCGTCCAGTAGTTGCCGGGCTGCGCCACCCCCACACCGATCTCCTTGAAGCCGCAGTCCAGGATGTTGCGTTTGTGACCGGCGCTGGCCATCCAGCCCGCCATGACCTGCTCGGGCGTGGAGTACCCGTACGCGACGTTCTCGCCGTAGGTGCTCCAGAGGTATCCCGCGCGCGTGATCCGCTGTCCCGGGTCGGACCCGTCGGAACCGGTGTGCGACATGGTGTTATGGCTCGCCATGTCCGCGCTGTGGGCCTGGGCAGCCTGCGAGAGCTGCGCGTTCAGGGTGACCGGGGAGCAACCGACCTTGGCACGCTCGGTGTTGACCAGGGCGACCACGCGGGTGACGGCGGGGGCCGTGGTGGCGGGCGGCTTCGGCGCGGCGGTGGTCGTCGAGGGGGGTGCGGCGGTCGGCTTCGGCGCGGAGGTGGTCCTCGTCGGGGCGGGCGGGGTGGTCGTCTTCGAGACAGGCGTCTTGGGCTTCTCCGGGGCGGGCGCCGCAGTCCCGGGAGAGTTCGTCGGCGAGGCCGAGGGCGAAGCCGTCGCCGTGGGCTTCGCGGTCGGGATGTCCCGCCCCCGGTGCCCGTCCCAGGGCGTCTTCCCCACGTCCGTCCGGTGTCCGTTCCAGGACGCATTCCTCCCGTCCGTCCAGGGACCACTGGACGTGGCGATGATGGCCTCGGCTTCTCCGTCGCCCATGCACGCCATGGCGGCCGACGGCACCGCCACCACGCTCATCGCCAGGACGGCGACGGCTATGGGCCGGCGGCGCGTCTTCCTGCGGTGCTTCCGGTCTTTCCTCATGCGGACCTCGTTCGGTCGACTCTCCGTACGCCTCGGGCTCGGTTTCGCACAGACACTGCGCTTGACCTGCGGGGACGCCTTGCGGGGCCGTCATTGTTAAAAGCCGCGTGAGGGCACGGCAACGAGGGCTTCCACTACCTCGCTTAGTAGGCGAGGGCGCCCCTTGAATCCGGGCCGGGATTGTGCCGGGCCGCCCGCGCCGGACGCCGACTGCGCCTCACACTCCGTCATAAGGACGGCCGGGCCGTACGACGGCTCGAGGCCGGTGCCCCGGGCCGGTGACCCCGGCCGAGGTGCCGCGTATGCCTGCTTCCATATGCCAGATCCACCTATGTCGGCCACACGCCACGTACTATCGCGGCACGTTGATGGGGACCGGGCACGTGAGAGATGTCACTGACTTTCCCCACAGCCCTTGCGGTGCCCGGCGCGCGGCGCGATGCGGTCAGGCATCGGTGACCGTGCGCAGGAGCGCGGAGGGCCACGGCCTCCTCGTAGCCGACGGCCGGCCGGGGTGAAGACGCCGGACCATTCGACCTGTCGACGTCTCCGGCTCGCAGGGCACCTCGTGGACGGTGAGGGTGGAGCGGTAGCCGGTGACGGGGCACGCGGCGTCGAGGCGTCGAGGCGTCGAGGACCGGACCAGGTGTCGGCGGTGACCCACGCCAGAATCACGGTGGGGGCGTCCAGACGCTGGCACCGTGCCCGCCCCGAACCTCTCCCCGGCCGACGTTCCCCCGCCTGACGTCACCGCCGCACTGACGCGGCACGGCGCGGCGGCCCCGCCGACGCGCAACCGGCTGAACGCACACCGGATCCGCGGCCGCGGCCGCGCCGCCGACACCGAGGGGGCGGTGTTCCAGTACGGGTGCCACCACAGGCATGCGGACAGTCGCGGCAGGCGGCGGCGCAGGGCAGAATGTCGCGGCGGCCGTTACCGGCGGGGTGCGGTGGCCCGGACCTCCGCCAGGACGACGCCGGGTCTCCCTGAAACCCGGTCCGGAGGCAGAAGTGATTCAAGTTGTGTCACTTCTTCACTGTCGGGGCGGGGCGGCGAGTGAGGTCTGGGTGCCTCCGAAGCGGCGGTCGCGGCGTGGGTAGGCGTCGATGACCTGCCACAGGTGGGTGCGGTCGATGTCGGGCCAGAGGGCGTCGAGGAGGACGAGTTCGGCGTAGGTGGACTGCCGGGGCAGGAAGTTGGAGGTGCGCTGTTCGCCTCCGTAGACGACGTCGCGCAGGGCGAGCTGGCCGGCTTCGTGGCCTGCGGTGCGCGGCTGATTGCGAGCCATCGCCCACCGTCCGTTGCCGTCCATGATGACCGCCACATGCCGGGGAAGCAGATGAGCGGGCAGTTGGGGCGGCTGGGCGCCGCTGGGGTGTGCCACCGGTGGCAGCAGAGTCTGCGGGCCTGGTGCGGTGCGGGCGCCGTTCGCAGGACGCGGCAGGGGGATCGCGGCCCGACTGTCGGCTTGGGCTGCGGTGAGGCCCGGCGGGAGCAGCGGACCAGGCCGCCGGTCGACGGCCCGGACGTGGCGTGCGAGGGCTGGACGGGACCGGGCATGAAGACCCTCCTCCTGCTCGGTTGGGCGGCCCTGGACGGCACGGCCGCGAACACCAGCCAGTACAGCCACGGAAAGCACTGGCGATAACCCCGTCATGGAGCCCCACGGTGGGTATGGTCGTTTGGCTGACGCTTCGTCCTCCACGAGAATTCTGGGGGACTTGTGGACGACTTACCGCCGTCACCTGCCCAAGTGCCGCATCGTCTGCTGGCCGACCCCCTGTTCGTCCGGGCCCTGCGCGAGCGGGACTTCACCGTGGTGTTCGCGATGACCCACGAGGCGGGAATCTCCTTCAACCGGATCGCCGAAGCGTGCGTGCTCAAGTCCGAGCGTGTCAGCCAGATCGCTCGGGGCGCCGCGGCTGTCACCGCGCTGGCAACTGTCGAGACAATCTCCGGCGGTCTGCGCATTCCCGGTGCCTTCCTGGGACTGGCTGCGCACCCCTGGGAGGACACCGCCGCTCTCAGCTCGGAGTCCCACCATGGAGAAGATGATCCGATGAAGCGCCGCCAGTTGCTTCGTGGCGCGCTCGCCGCCGGCCTCACCGCTCCGGCGCTCGCCGCCCTCACCGCCGCTCGGACCGCCGTCGACCAGACCCTCTCCCCCGGCGCCCTGGAGGACCTCGCCGACCTGGAGGCCGCAGCCGAGAGCTACGGGTACGGCTACCACGGACAGGCCCCCACCCGCGTCCTGGCCGACCTGGTCACCGACTTCACGACCCTGCGCCCGCTGCTCACCGTCCCCCAGCCCGCACCGGTCCGGGCACGGCTGGGCCGCATGGCCGGGCAGATGGCCGGGATGACCGCGATCGTCTTACACGACCTGGGAAGTCGCCGTGAGTCCCGTGCATGGTTCGCCACGGCCGCCCGAGCCTCCGCCGAATCCGGCGACCCCCAGCTACACGCCTGGGTCCTGCCCGGGAGGCCATGGTGCCGCTCAATTACGGTGCCCCGAAGACGGCGGCACGCCTCGCCCACCAGGCCCGGCACACCGCCGGCACCCGTCCGACCGCCGCGGCGACGCCGGCGACCGCGGTCGCCGCCCGCGCCTACGCCCTCAACCACCAGAACGAGCAGGCCCGCGCCGCGCTCGAGGCCGCCGACGCCCTCATGGACCGGCTCCCCGAGAGCGAGCGGTCGGACACCTGGCTGACGTACGGCGAGCAGAAGCACCACGTCCACCTCAGCCACGCCTTCACCACCCTCGCAGACACCCGCCGCGCGAACGAGAGCCAGCACCGCGCCCTGGAGCTGTCCGCGCCGACCAGCACCATGACGCGCACCCTGCTGAACATCGACGCGGCGGCGTGCTCCCGCGCTCTGGCAATGGATGAGGCCAAGGCCCATGAGTAGCCTTGGCGCCATGGTGCTGCTCGGGATCATCGCCGTCGCTGGCTTGGGGACGTTCGTCTTCCTCTCGTTATTGGGGGCCGTAATGGGCCAGGCGGTTGGCGTGATCAGCTTCCTGCTGTACCTCGTGGGGGCCGGAATGCTCTTCGCGGTCGGCTACTTCACCGCCCGCCTGGTTTTCGACCTGTCCGAGCAGCGGAGCATCGTTGTCGGTGCGGCGCTCCCGGTGGCCTATGGAGTCGGCCGCCTCATCTGGCTGAACTTGGGGCTGCCCACACCGTTCAGCGACTACGACCGCTGGCGCGGCCAGGACCACCGGGACTACTGGAGCTGACAGATCACCGAAACGGGATGCGGCTGCGCCATCACCGTGCTCGAGGGGCTCGCCGTTCTGGTCGCACAGCAGCGTCAGGATGCCGGTCGCCGCCTCGGTGTCGGACAGGTAGGTCGGCGCGACTTCGAGCATCAGCTCGCCGATCGCGTGGGTGCTGGCGGCGAGGTCGTCGACGACGCGGCGCCGCGCGGCGACGGTCGGGTCCGTCGGCGGTTCGGCGGGCGGCGGGGGCGGTGCCGTGCGGATGTCGCGGACGGCCTGGCGGACCACGGCTCGCACCGTTGCGGTCTCGAGGGCCTGGAGGCCGCTGTGGGCGAGCGTGGCGAGGCGGCGGGTGATCAGCTCCGCAACGTCGCCGCTGCGGCTGGAGACGGTGCTCAGGGCGCGCTGGGACAGGCCGTAGTCGAGCGCGGCCGCGGCGGCCGGGTCACTGTCTCGCGTGCGAGACGTCTCGGTGCCAGCGGCGACGGCGCCGTGGATCGCGGCCAGGGAGCGGGCGACGTCCAGGAGCCGGTACGCCTGCGCACGGCTGATGCCGAGCTCTGCTTCGCAGTACGCCTCCCAGCTCGGGTGACCGAGGGGTGTCCAGACGCGGGCAGCGTGCGCGTCACGGACCCGGGCGGCGAGCACCGCCACGGAGCGCCGGACGTCGTCCATCGCCTCGCGTAGCCCGGCCGTCATCTCTCGGGCCTGCGCCGCGCCCAACGTCGGCCGCGCCGGTTCGGCGACGTCGTCCTGGTCCTGGTCGTGCTCGCCCATGACTCCATCGTCCTGCGCGTCGACGGGCCAGTGCAGGGCGTACGGAAGCTGTCCTCTGACATGCGATCTCGACCGATTGACAGGTGATCTTGACCGAACTGGAAGCGTCAGTTCCTGGAGTGCGGCCGGGCCAGCCCGGCCGCCGGGAAGCACGGTTCGCGCAGTGCGGATCAGTGCCGTTCGAACGCCAGATCTCGCGGCCGCATGTGCTCGCGTGGCCCCGCCGCCCGCAGGACCACGTCCAGCACCCGTGCCGGGTCGGCCGCGTAGGCATGCGAGAACCACGCCATGTTGGCCTCCACCACGGCCCAGCGGTGGCCTGGGCGGTACGGGTCAAGCAGTTGCCCGACGTCCACGACGACGGCACTCGGCAGCGTGTGCCCGGCTGCGGCGGCCAGCCGGTCGGCGAACTCCGTGATCTGCGCGGCGGTGACCCGGTCCGCGCGGTCCGTACCGAGCGGGCGGGGGTCGAGCCGGCTGAACACTGCGTACCGGCTCGCCGTGGCGATCCGGCCATCCAGCAGGAACAGCCGGTACTCCGCCGCGAAAGTCACCACGTCGGACAGCAGCACCGGTGTTGCCGGGTCCAGAGCGGAGGACAGCCGGGAGCCGTCGGTGTAGACATCGGCCGGGAAGGACTTGTCACGGGGCGGCTTGACGAACGTCGGCTGGTCGATCGCCCATGCGTCCGCGATGGTCCCCGCCCGCACCTGGCGGCCGGTGAACTCTTCCGGCAACTCGGCGAGCCAGCCGTCTGTCGGCTCCAGCAACGCGAACCCGAGCTGGCCTGCCAGCCGCGCTGCCGCGACCGGTCCGCCGTACCAGTGCGCAGGGCCTGCCAGGCCGGGCTCCTCCGCCGTCCTGACCGACATCCCTCGGCCCGCCGCCTCGACGGCCAACAGTTCCATCGTCGACGTCCGCCGCCCAGGCATGACCAGCACCGCGAATCCCTCCTGCACTCCGCAAAACCGCCACGCTAGCCCCACCGTGCCCACCACCGCAGCCGAGATTCCCCCGCCGCAGGCCCCAAGGTGGGCCAGGGAACGACGAGCCACAGCTCAAGATCAAGTGGCAGAAACCCGGCGTTGGTCGAGATCACTTGGCAATGTCAGGATCGCCTGTCAGAGGACAGAAGCACAGCGCGCGAGCTCCACCTCACAGGCTCACAGCCTCATAGTTCACCGCGTCACCTGGGGATATGGGGTGTGAGGCTCACAGGCCTCAGAGCGTGACGCCGGGTGCGTGACGTGGAGACATCAACGGTCAGCAACGTGACGGCGCCACTGCTCCTGCACGACGCCCCCTGGCCGCACCACTGACCGACCTGCTGCACCACGGGTCGTCCGAGGCCGTCTGGCACCCCATCAACGGCTCCGAAGAGCGCGTCGGCTGGATGCACGACCGACGCCGCTGATCACTCAACCCGCCACCTCTGCACAACGGCCCCGACCACAGCAGGTCACCGCCATTGCGCAAACCACCCCGACGGTCGCGCAACCGCGAGCAGCGGCAGCCTCACAGCATGGTCCGCATCGCGCACCATGCTGTGAGGCTGCGCAATGAGCATTGCGCAGCCGCTGCGCAGGAGACTGTGCAGCCCGTGGGCAATGGCAAGTTGGCAGAGGCGATCGTTTTCCTGCGCTGTCAGACGGCGGTGATGCGGTCGCACGCCCCCGGCCGCGCCACCGGCCCGGGTTGAGGAGACTGGTCAGACGCTGGCCGACTGGCCTGTCAGTCCTGGGGCGTAAAATCGTCCTGTACAAGCTGGCGCGGTTCGGCGTGATCCTTCACGCTGTACGCCGTCGAGGCAGACGAGGTCTGGGCGGTAGGTCAGCGCCGGGTGACGGTGTAGCCGGCGTCGTTGACATCGGCGGTCCATACATCGCGATCGAACCACTTGGTGATGTTCGGCTGTATCTCGGTGATGGTGCGCATCCTGGCTTCCCAGTCGTGTCCGGCCGGGCCGCGGCTGCCCTCGCAGCCGTCCTTGCCGTGGATGTGACCGGCCATCAAGGCGCTGACCAGGAAACATGCTCCGCGCCGCGTACCTCGCCGGCCGCCCGGCGTCGATCCGTGACGCTGCCCAGCCAGCCCAGCAGAAATCCGGCCGGCACCGTCACCAGGCCCGGGATCGTCACGTCCCAGATCCTGAAGTCCTGGTCGGGGAAGATCGACGCGGGTGTGCCGGACGTGTACGGCGACAGCACCAGCGCCGCGATGCTCAGCATCGTGGCTCCCCACAGGCACCACAGCGCACCGCGGGCGGTGAAGCCGGGCCAGTACAGGGCGTACAGCAGAACGGGCGCGAGGGCGGCGCCGCAGACGGCGAGCCAGAGCGTCGAGACGACCACCAGGTTCCAGTCGGCGACGACGACCGCCACGAGCGCGGCGACAGCGCCCGTCAGCGCCGCCGACCACCGCGACGCGGTTCCATCCGCCTTGTCCGCCGGGCGGCTCCCGGCGGTCTTGCCGTACGCGCCCAGCACGTCCCGTCCCAGGGCGATGCCGGCGGCGAGGGTCACATCCACGACGGCCGCGAGCGCGGTGAGGAAGAGGACGCAGGCCAGGGCCGCGACCAGGAGGCCGCCGCCGTCGAGCGCCCGCCCCAGCATCAGCGGCGTGAAGACCTGCGCCGACGGGCCTGCCTGGCGCAGCGCCTCACCGACGAGGGCCGCGGCGCCGACGCCGACGACGGTGAGCGCGCCGTACAGCAGGGTGAGTTCGGTGAGCATCCAGCGCCCGACGGTGCGGGCGCCGCGCGGGCTCTTCGTCGAGATTGCCCGCATGAGTACGGCGGGCATCGCCAGCGTGGCCATCGACATGCCGAAGGTCTGCCCGATCCGGTTCACGGCGCCCACCCACCCGTCACCGGTGTAGCCGCCCGGACGCAGATACGCCTCGCCCATCCGCGAGCCGTGCGCGGCGGCGTCGAGCAGCCGCCCGGGGTCCCCGCCGAAGCGGTCGAGCACCAGCACGGCAGCGACCACCAGCACGGGCAGGGCGATCGCCGACTTCGCGATCATCACCACGCCGGTGCCCCGGATTCCGCCACTGACGGCGAGCGCCGTCATCACGCAGCCGGTGACCACTATGCAGCCGGTCCGTGTACCGGGCTGCCCGATCAGCGCCGCGGCGACGTTGCCGACCACCACCAACTGCACGACCAGCAGAGGGAAGCAGACGAGCAGGGTCACCGCGCCCCACGAGACGCGCACGGCGGGCCCGCCGCTGCCGCGCGCGTCCAGCATGTCCGCGGCCGTCAACGAGGCGTGCCTGCGCAGCGGCTCGATGATCAGCACGAGGAGCAACATGACCCCGATCAGGCTGCCCAGCATCACGCCGAGGCCGTCGAAGCCGGACGTGGCGACCATGCCCACCAGTACGGTGACCGTCGCGACCGTGGTGGTGTCGCCGCCCATCGCGATGCCCTGCTGCCAGGAGCGCAGCCTGCGTTTCTCGGACCGTACGAGAGCCCGGTCGTCCTCGTCGGCGCCGGTGACGATGCACAGCATCAGGCACATCACGACGAACACCGAGAACACGGCGAAGACGAGGGACCGGGACGAGGGATCGAGCAGCGTGGTCACGACCACCTCCGGGCACCCGGCTGCGGCTCGAGCCGGTCGACCCGTCGCCCGTACACCACGAGCGCGTGCACACCGACGCCGAACGGCACCACGGCCAGGAGCACACCGAGGCTCACCGGCCCGGCGATCCGCGTACCGTACAAGGCCGGCACGAGGGAGGCGGGCAGCACATAGAGCAGCCAGGCCACGGCGATCCGGACGCCGAGCCGCAGCCCGACGGCCAGGCGCGCCGCCTCCTCGGCGTCGGGTCGCTCGCGCTCCGCGGGAGGTCGCCCGGCGGCTGCGAATGCGTCATGGTGCGGCGGCCCCTGCCAGGGCTGCGGTCCGAAGGACATGTGGGCGGCTCCGCTCACGTCGATCCGACACCCCGGAAGGGGTGCGAGTACGGGTGTGGGGGTGGGCGCGGAGTCAATCAGACACATGCACGTACCCGCAGGCCCCGGACGCAGGTCTGTTCGTCCGCCCAATACGGAGCCGTGTGGACGGTGAGCGGGCACTGCGTGATCGGGAGCGGCAGCAGTGGCCGGGACGAGCTGCGGCGCGAGCTGGGCGAGGACCAGGCGCAGAACATGCTGCGTGAGGCGCACCAGGTGCTGCCCACGCTGCCGGGCCGCCGCGCGGTCCTGCTGACCCTGCGGCGCCCTGCCGGAGGTCCGCCTCATCCGGCGCGGCCGATACGATGCCGGGCCCGGTCTCCGCCCCGGTGACGGGCCTGCGTCCAGCGAGAGGACCCCTCAGTGAGGCAGCACCGTTCCGCCCGTGCGGCGGTGTTCTCGGCCGGTTCCTGGGGCACCGCCGTCGCCAAGATCCTGGCGGACGCCGGCACCGACGTCATCGTGCACGCCCGACGCAGCGAGATCGCCGACGCGATCAACTCGACTCACCGCGATGACGGGGCGGGCTGGACCAGTTCCCGACCGCTCCCGCACGACGACCGGCCCCGATCCTTCGATCGGGGCCGGTCTCGGTGCGTCAACCGGCGACGGTGGTCAGGTTGCCGGGCACGTAGGATCCACCCTGGTTGTTGAGGATCACGCCGAGCCGGTTGGTCGCGTTGATCATGGCGACGAGGGAGACGAGAGCGATAGCCTGCTCCTCGTCGTAGTGCTTGCGCACCCGGGCCCAGGTCTCGTCAGTGACCCCTGCATATCCGTCGATGATGCGGGTGCCCTCCTCGGTGAGGGCCAGCGCGGCCCGCTCGGCGTCGGTGAACACGGTGGAGTGCCGCCAGGTGGCGACGAGGCTGAGCCGGGCCGCGTCCTCGCCGGCCGCGGCGGCGTCCTTGCTGTGGATGTCGACGCAGAAGCCGCAGCCGTTGATCTGGCTGGCTCGCAGCTGCACCAACTCCTGGGTGGATTTGGGCAGCGGCGACTCCTGGATGACCTGGCTGACGGCGTAGATCCGCTTTCCGACCTTCGTGCCGAGCTCGGTGTCGAACAGGTTCATACGGGTTTCCATCGGGGCTTCCTCACTCGTGGAATCGTGTGGCTGATGCCCATGAGGCGCCGGTCGCCGCGCTCCCGTGACATGAGGCGGATGTGACGTGGGCCACGGGGCGCGGCTGTCACAGAACCGGGGTCAGCGGCGTCCCGTGTACAACACGCACCATAGGTAGCGAGACAGAAGTCGGGAGCTGACGATGGCGGACAGGGATGCCGGTCCCGATGCAGGGGCGGCCACGACCACGGTCACGGATAGCTTCGTCGCCCACCGCAATCTGCTGTTCACGGTGGCCTACGAGATGCTGGGCTCGGCGGCCGACGCCGAGGACGTCCTCCAGGAGACGTGGCTGCGCTGGTCGGGCGTCGAGCACACCACAGTCCGCGACCCGCGCGCCTTCCTGGTCCGCATCACCACCCGCCAGTCCCTGACCCGCCTTCGCACACTCCGCCGCCGCAAGGAGTCCTACGTCGGCCCGTGGCTGCCCGAACCGCTGCTCATCGCGCCCGACGTGGCCGAGGACGTCGAGCTCGCAGACAGTGTCTCCATGGCGATGCTCCTCGTACTGGAGACCCTCACGCCGACCGAGCGTGCCGTGTTCGTGCTGCGGGACGTCTTCGACCTGGACTACGACGAGATCGCGCATGCCCTCGACAAGAACCCGCCCGCCGTCCGCCAGATCGCGCACCGCGCCCGCGCCCACGTCGCCGCGCGCCGCCCTCGCGAGACGGTCTCCCCCTCCCAGACCCGCGACGCGCTCGCCGCCTTCCAACAGGCGGTGGAAACAGGTGACTTGACCGGACTCCTCAACATGATTGCCCCGGACGTCGTCCTCCTGGCAGATGGCGGCGGAGTCGTCCGGGCCGCCGTGGAACCGGTGGTGGGCGTGACCGACGTGACCGAGGTCCTGGCCAGGCTCAGCGGCGCCCTGCTCCAACCGACCCTGGTCAACGGCCACCCGGCCCTGAGCATCCGCTGCGACGGCCGGATCGACACGGTCGTGGCCCTCCGTCTGGACGCCGGCCTCATCACCGGCCTCTACGCCGTCCGCAATCCCGAGAAGCTGTCACGCATGAACCGCGAGACGGTACTGGTGGGCTGGCGTAATCAACTGTCGCCAGTTCCCCGAGGAGCCCAGCCCGCTGGTGACCTTCCGTGATCCCTCGGGGCGTGTTCGCGAACCCTGAACGACGGCCCCGGGGCCGGTGGGAGCCGGGCATCGGCTCAGCGGACGGCGATCGGGACAACGATCGTGGCCATGGCCGCCACGGCGGTGATGCCAACGGTCATCGGCCCGCGTGCGGCGGGATGGCGGTACGCCAGGTATGCGAGGGCTCCGGGGACAAGGACGAAGGCCAGACCGAGCAGGATGAGAACGAGTAGGGCAAGCGTCGGCACAGAGGGCTTCTTCCGTGATCAGGGCATGCGTGTCTCGCATGTGGCGTGAAGGGTGTGCGGCTCCCGGGCTGGCAGCCTGGGCTACTTGGTTCTGCTGAAGGGCGCCCAATCGCGCGTCAGGATGCCGGCGGAGTGGGGCGTCGCTGCGCTGTTCGGCGGCGCTGTTCGGCGGCGAGCCTTTTGGCCTTGCGCCGGATCCGTTCGCCGAAGGCCTCCGGATCGGTGGCGCCGGCGACGGCCGCAGCCTCGGTCCAGGTGCCGCCCTCGCCGTACGCGTAAGCGAGCACCACCTGCTGCTCGGCGGGATCCAAGCGGTGCAGCATCGCGGTGACCCGTTCGTCCGTGAAGTCCGCGGTTGTCACCTGGTTCAGCACATCGACGTCGGCGGCGACCAGTTCGTACAGCGACAGCCCGTCGCCGAGCGCCGCGTCCAGCGACAGCACCCGCCCGTGCCGGGTCCGCCGCCGCCAGAGCGGCACCTGTTGCCGGTGCTCCCTACGGGCTTGTGCCTTGAGCGCACCGAGCGCGGTCACCGGCAGATACCCGGTGTCCCACAGGGCATCGCTCCAGCTTCCGACCAGCGCGGCCCTCAGTGCATTCCGCCATTGCGCGCCGCGTGGCAGTACGAGGACGTCCTTGGCAATGCCGTCCAGGTCATAGGTCATGATCTCTTCGTCCATAGCCTGCTGGCTGCTCACCAGCATGCCCACCAGTTCCTGCGAGGGCGGCGGTCCGGGCGAACGTTCGGTGATGTGCGCCGGGACGTCGGAGAGGCGGGCGCCTCCGTCCACGCTGAGGATCCTCACGGTGCCATCTGGGGAGGTCACCGCCGGGGGGTGCGGGACGTAGTAGTTACCAGGGCCCCTGACGGCTTGGTCCATGGGCTGGTAGGGCTCGTAGAGATAGTTCCACATCTGCCGGTGCGCTCCTTTGAGTGGGTGAGTCCGTTCTCCTCCCGGTCCCGGGGAGCGGGCTCACCGGTAATAAATCTTCTCCGCGCCGGTGTGATCCCGGGCATAGCGTGGGGGCGCCGCACCGGTTCGGCCCCGGTGTCCTATCCCTGACCCACGGTGCAAAGTAGCGACAGCGGCATGGAGGCGGTAGAACGTCACGACTGCCCGAACTGTGACGCACCCGCCGGCTCCGCCTACCGCACCCGCGGCGGGAAGACCGCCGCGAAGTACCACACCCCGCGCTTCGTCCTCGTCCCCGCGCTCCGCGAGGAACTCGAAGTCCTCGTCCCCGCCGACCGCCACCCCGGCCGCGCGTGGAAGCAAGGCCCGGCGCTCGCCGCCGTGCCCGCGCTCCGCACCGAGCGCCCGGTCCGCATCGGGTACGCGAGGACATCGACCGCCCGGCAGGAGCTGGCGAGCCAGCTCGAAGCCCGGCCTCTACTGGTGGGGCTCGCCTATTCAACTGTCGCGTGTTGGCCCATCCGGCTCCGGAACTGCTACTGCCCGTGACGTCTGGCAGGAGCGGGGCTGATGTCAGAGGGATCCGGTTGGATGAGCCCGTGACTGTCTATGACGTAGCCCGCCAGCTTCCCACCATCGCCGACCTGCGGGACCTGTGCCGCTCGCTTGCGATGCTCGACGCGATCCTGAGCCCGGACTGGGAAAGCCGGTACCACTCCTTCAACGCCGCTTGGGCTGAAGGCGAGGAGATGGCCTCGATGCGCAACGGGTCAGGAGACGAGTACTCCATCGCGTTCTCGGCGGCCGGGGTCTATGTCCGCGGCTTCAGCCATGAATCGCCGATGAGCCCATATGGCCAGGATGGCGAGCCCTGGCCGGGAGTGATCGACGACGTTCCCGATGTTTTCAAGACCTTCGTCGAGGAGCCGGCTTTCACCGACGAGGATGGCGTGCACGTCGTGACGGCCTGCTTGTGGCGGGAGGCGACGGATGATCAGTGGCACCACGGCACGATCGAATTCCCCTCGAACCGCGCCGACCCTGATGGGGCGACGGGTTTGTTCCAACTACTGGTCGACCGCTCACCCGAAGCGTTCCAGCGATTCGCCGAGGACTATTACGAGGTCTCTGTGGATCTGGAGGCGGTAAGTGACCTGTATGCCTTGCGGCCGCTGAGCCAGGAACTCGTGTCG
Organism: Streptomyces sp. NPDC058335; assembly: GCF_042723915.1. NCBI lineage: Bacteria > Bacillati > Actinomycetota > Actinomycetes > Kitasatosporales > Streptomycetaceae > Streptomyces > Streptomyces sp. NPDC058335. The sequence goes on from NZ_JBHXHX010000011.1 coordinate 97,961, forward strand.
TCGTTGAACGTAGAGGTCACCCTGGCGGACCTGGCCCAAGACATCTCCGAAATCGGCTATCCGCAGGCCCTCTGAGAGCCAATCCGTCTGCCCACCGGCACGTTTTTGCTGGTGGCTTCGTGTTCAGCGGTCGCCGGTTCCCCGAGGAGCCCAGCCCGCTGGCGATCTTGAGTGATCCCCAGGGGCGTATCGGCTCCATGTCCCGCCGGTCTCGTTGCGGAGCCGGGTGGTGGTCTTGTCGTGGTAGCCGAGGGCGTTGGCGACGACGGGAGCGGGCATCTCAAGGAGCTGTTGCCGGGTGGCGGCGCCGCGGGCGGCGGCCACTGGGACACCAATGTCGTTGAGGAGTGCGGACAGGTGGTCGGGGCGGAAGGGCTGGCGGCCGGGAAACAGCCAGGGTGATGCCTGGTTGGTGGCGGTGTTCATGTTGTCGCGGTCGGCGATGTAGTCCAGCAGGAGGCAAGCGGCCGGCTCGGGGACGGGTGAGGCCGGTTTCCCGAGACGGAGAAGTACTGCTTTTCCGTCCTGCACGACGTCGTTGACGGTGAGCCGCACGACCCGGGTGAGGGGCTGGGCGTAGAGAAGCACTCGGCCCCGACCACCCCGACATCGCTGACCCGTTCCACCGGGACCGGTGATCTTCGGAGTTGTACCCCGTTGGGCTGCTTGCCGAGCAGACCGCCGGGGCGCGAGATCACCGTCGTCTACCGCTACAGCCAGAACCTGGACGCCGCGCTGATTCCGTGGCTCATCGCAGGGCCTTGACCCGGACAGCACGAAGCGACCACCGACAGGGAAGGTGCCGGGGGTCACATCTGTGCGTGCAGAGTACGTTGCAGGCTTCTACGCCTTGTTGACGGCGTCTTGGATCACGGTCGCCGCACTCTTGGATCCCGGCAGAATAGCCAGGAGACTAGCTACCCCGCCCACCACGCCGCCAACAGCCGCGGCCTGGAGGAGGCTTATCTTTTCGTTCTTGTGGGCGGTCTGAGCCGACGTCGCGGCGCCGGTTTTATGGGGGGTGCGCCTGCGGTATGCGTCCGACTGTCGACGCGCAATCAGTGCGTGGGTCGTCGAGTCGGCTGCAGGCGCGGGCTTTGGCATGACCACAGGAGGAACAGCCGGTGCCGGAGCGGACACCGGATGCTGCGTGATCTTGTTCCAGACGTCCGTCCAGATTTTCTCCTCGCCGTCGTAGCCGCAGCCGCGGACGAAGGCGAGGAGTTGCGGCAGGTCGACCGGGGTGATGGTACGCGCAATGATCCGCTGGATTGTGCTGGTCGGCAGTACGAACGGTTGTTGGCTCCGGGTCTGAATCTCGCGGATGGTAGGTGCTCCGGCCGCTTCGTAAAACCATTCGAGGGCACGGCTCAGATCCCGCCGGTCGCTGATGAGTCAGGCCTGGGCGCGCTGAGTTCCTTGAGCCTCCCGCGCTCCAGGATCCGGGCCTCGACACGAAGCCTGAGTAGCGTCGGCAGTTTGCCGGGACGGCCGCACGCCTCGGTGAAGGCCACGAGCGTCTTCTCCTTCGGCGTGTACTTGCCGGAGGCGGCCCGCTGGAAGGTGATCCGCGAGATGCCGTCGACGCGCTCGCTCAGTTCTCCGCTGATCGTCTCGCTGACCAGCGGAAATCGTCACGATGTCACTCAGCTGATGCCCTTGCTGGACGCGATGCCCCGCATCCGCGGAATTCGAGGGCGGCCACGTCACGGACCCGGCCGGCTGTTCGCCGACCGCGGCTACGACTACGAAACGTACCGTCGTCTTCTCCGCGCCCGCGGCATCACACCGAAGTTCGCCCGGAAAGGCACCGCGCACGGCTCCGGACTGGGGAAGATCCGCTGGGTTGTCGAGCGGACCTTCGCCTGGCTCCACCAGTTCAAGCGACTCCGGATCCGCTACGAGATACGCGCCGACTCCATCACTCCATCGGTGGCCACTCTGAAAACGCTCAGTTAATCCGCACCGCCGTCCGGCCACGGCTGGTCGCCGACTATCCAGCGCCACCAACGCCTGTCATGCCAACTAGCCCACACTCAAGCCAAATCAAGGTTTACGACCGCCCCCGCCAAGGGGGGACTGACAGACCCCTGGACGAAGGGGGCCCCCTCCAGCCATCGACACTGGGTTTGCAAATGCTTTACTTAATTCGAGCAGGGATCACGCCCATCGCGAGCTGTCTGCGTCTTTCGCACTCAACAATCAGCCTCCTTCAGTGAACCCGATTCGAGTCAAGAACAAAGAGGAGAAGAACCGTCGTGAACCGCCGTGGATTCATGGCTGCCGGCCTTGGAGTTGGCGCAGCGTCCTTCATACCTGCTTCAGCCGCGCAGGCAACAACCCCTAAACCTTCCGCGCCCAGTTCACACCCGATGAGCACAGAGCGCCGCATGCTCGGCTCGCTGGAAGTCTCCGCCCTGGGAATGGGCTGCCAGAACTTCGCCGGGATGTACGGGCCGCCGACCGACACCAAGGAAGCGGTCCGGGTGATCCGGGCGGCCTATGACCGGGGTGTCACGTTTTTCGATATCGCCGAAGTCTACGGGCCGTACCTTGGCGAGGAGATAGTCGGCAAGGCACTGAAGCCGGTACGCGACAAGGTGGTGATCGCTACCAAGTTCGGGTTCGACATCGGTCGGGACGGCCAGATTCAGGGCCTCAACAGCCGTCCCGAGCACATCAGGCAGGTGACCAAGGAATCACTCCGGCGCCTGAAGACCGACTACGTCGACCTCATGTATCAACACCGCGTCGATCCCAAGGTGCCCATCGAGGAAGTGGCCGGGACGGTCCAGGAGTTGATCGCCGAGGGCAAGATCCGCCACTTCGGCCTGTCCGCTGCTGGCGGGGCGACCATTCGTCGCGCGCACAAGGTTCAGCGGGTCACGGCGGTGCAGAACGAATACTCCGTCTGGACACGCGATCCGGAGATAGAAGCACTGCGGGCCTGCGAAGAGCTGGGCATCGGGTTCGTGCCGTGGAGTCCGCTCGGAATGGGTTATCTGACCGGCACTGTCACTCCGATGATGGTGCACGGCCCCGCGGATCTGAGGGCTTCACTGCCCCGCTTCACTCCGGAGGCGCGTCGCGCGAACTGGCCCGTTGTCGAACTGTTGCAGCGTGTGGGAGCACGCCACCAGGCGACGCCTGCCCAGACAGCACTGGCCTGGCTGCTCGCCCGCAAGCCGTGGATCGTGCCCATTCCGGGGCCGATCACGCAGGGGCACATGGAAGAAAACATGGACGCTCTGCAGGTCCGGCTGACCACCGCCGACATCGCGGATATCGAGGACGGCTTCGCTCAGATCAAGGTGCAGGGCGCGCGATTGAGCGAGCCGATGCTCGCCATGATCGACGTCGGGGCCAAGCTGGGGACGAGCTCGGAAGGCGGGCACGGCAATTCGCCCCTGCCGTAAGCTTGGGAATTGCCATCACAGGTCACTCGACCTGCTGAGATCCCAGGAAACCGACGGCGCGTGACATGGCCGTTCTTCACGCTTCGAGAAGTCGAGCAACGAAGCGCGAAAGAACGGCCGCTTCCTATGAGGCTCCCCGTCGACGTGCGTCTCGGTCGGCCGCATCGACGCCGTGATGGTGCGTCCATCCCCTGGGAACAGGACGAAATACAGCCCGGACCGTTCAGCCTGCCGGACTGAGGTTCTCGGCGGCCTCACGCACACAGGCGTCGAGGAAGGCCGGGAACCGGGCGTTCAGTTCGTCGGCGCGCAGAGCGTTCATCTTGGATGTGCCCGCGTAGTACTGGCGGATGATGCCCGCCGCACGCAGGACGTTGAAGTGGTGCGTGGCGGTGAGCGGGCCATCGGCAGATCGAGGCCTCCGCATCTGACGTGCTGCCCGGCGCGGTACAGCTGGGCAGTGATGCTGCGGCGCACCGGATCCACGAGCGCGTCCAGCACCGCCTGGAGGGTGAACTCGTGCGGCTCGGGGTGTGCGGGAATCCGGTCGGTGTACTGGGTCACCCGTACCTCCTTCATGGCGGATGGCTGCTGCGATCCCCGCGTCCTCCGGCAAGACCAGCCGCCACCGCCTCAACCGCGGAGGCGGCCGTCAGGCCAACCACGCCCTCTACATGATCACCGTCAGCCGCATGGCCTGGGAGCCACGCACACGCGCCTACGTGGCCCGCAGGAGAGCGGGCCGAGCAGGGCCGCACCCAGCAGCGCGAGCAGTACGGGTGTGACGACGGCCTGGAACGTGACGCAGAACCAGACGATCAGGGAAACGACACCGCTCAGGAGGAGCACCAGTGCGCTGCCTGCGGCGAGGCGCCGGGCGGGCTCCGGCAGCGGGCTCTGACGGCTTTCCGCCCGGCTCCATCCCGCTTCTGCCGACTGACTCACGGATACGACCGTGGTGCGTATCACCGGTCGCGGTCGGTGCACCTGCAGGCGCCGACGGCGCGGGTGTCGCCCGCGAAGGTCTCTTCGAGGGGTTCCCCTACGGCTGTTCATGGTGTTTCTGTCTTCGCTCGCACTCGGCCCCCGACCGCGGCCGGCCTCGACTCCGCTGCAGCTCGCGCGCAAGCGCCTTCTCCTGCTGACGCCAGAAGTCCCGAGAGACCTCGACATCGGGAAACACCGCGTCAAACCCGTGAAAAGCCCCGGGGACGACGTGAAGTCCACACGGGACCCCGCTGTCGTCCAGTCGGCGCGCGTACTCGACGTCCTCGTCGTGGAAAAGGTCGAGGGTGCCCACTCCGATCCAGGCCGGAGGAAGGCCGCTGAGGTCCTCGCGGCGCGCCGCGGCCGCCGTACGGGGAGACGTCCGGGCCCGCGACGGCGTCGCCGAGGTAGGACGACCAGCCGTACCTGTTGCTCTTGGCCGTCCACAGGCGCACGTCGAGGGCGTCCAGGTCGGTTCGCGTTGTCGTGCGGTCGTCCAGCATCGGGTAGACCAGCAGTTGGAACACCGGACGCGGCACGGTCATGGGCGAGCAGCGCGCGGGCCGCGGCGATGCCGCCGCCCGCGCTGGCACCGCCGATCGCGATGCGGTCGATGTCGATGTGGAGGTGACGCGCCTGCGCGACCAGGCCACGCAGCGCGGCGTAGGCGTCCTCCACTGCGGCGGGTGCGGGACTGTGCGACGCCAGCCGGCGCGCTCGGCAGGGGGAACGATGTCATCAGGTGGTCTCCTCGTCGGGCGCGTTCGGAATCGTCCGGACACCCTGCGGGCGAACGCCGGACCGGTGGGCGGTCGTTTCACCCGCACCGACCGGGAGACCGTCACGCAGTTGTGCCAGGCCCTCGCGGACCAGGTCCGGCAGTGTGGCGCCGGTTTCGCCTCTGGCCCCGATCTCGAGCCGACGTCCGCAGCACTGCGGCTGCCGTGGCGGCCAGGAGTCGCGGAGCCAGGTCCCGCTCGACCATCGGTGCCGGTACGGTCGGCGATGAACTCGGCGAGTCGCTGATAGGCGTCCTCGTAGGCGACAAAATGCTGGGCCCGCATCGTCGGGGTCTCGGCCACTGCGCGCATCAACACCGCGATGTCGTCGCGCTGAACGGGGAACGTCGCTGTGAAGGCCGGAAGCACCTTGACCAGGGAATCCCACACCGGTTCCTCCGCAGGCCTGGCCCGCATGGTGTCGACGAGGGTGGTGCCCCGAGAGACCAATCCGTGGAGGATCGCCTTCTCACGGCTCCCGAAGTAGTTGCGGAACGTCCGCGGCGACCCATTCGCCGCCTCGGCGACGGCCTCCGGGGTCGCCGCGTCCAGACCCTGCTCCGCCATCAATGACCACGCGGCGTGGCTCAACGCGGAGCGCGTCGCCAGCTTCTTCCGCTGCCTCAGGCTCAACTCGAACGTCACGCCGGTGATCATCCAGGATTCTTTCTATTTTGGCAATCTTTCCTGCTTGGCAAATTTTTCACCATGGGCCCACGCTGTGCGCACGGGTCAGCAGGCGTCCATCGGAGCTGTGCATACAGCTACTCGGCGGGGCTCTCTGTCACACCGATAAGGAACTGTCATTTGCCAAGGCACGACGGCGTCGATGGCGCTGGCATGGGGGCGCTGTGGGTAGCCGCCGTCCAGGCAACCGCCCGCGGTCCCGACGCGCCGCCGCACTTCCGGGGGGGGTCTGCCAGTACCCCTTTCAGGGCCCGACGGGGCGGGAGGCCGTCCTACGGTGGTTCCCATGGACCGCAGCAGCGAGATCCGTGAGTTCCTGCGCACCCGCCGGGCCCGGATCACTCCCGAGCAGGCTGGCCTCACCCCACACCCGGGGCCCCGCCGCGTGCCGGGGCTGCGCCGCGAGGAAGTCGCCCAGCTAGCCGGAGTCAGCGTCGACTACTACGTCCGCCTGGAGCGCGGCCGCACCCAGGGCGTCTCCGAGGCCGTCCTGGACGCCGTCGCCCGCGCTCTGCACCTCGACGACGTCGAACGTGCCCATTTCTTCACCCTTGCGCAGCCCAAGCCCACCGCCCGAACCCGCCGCCAGCGCCCTCTCGCCCCCCAAAGGGTCCACCCGGTCCTCTACCGCACCCTGGACGCGCTCAGCGTCCCCGCGGTGATCGAGGGGCGACGGTTGGACATCCTGGCCGCCAACAAGCTCGCCTGCGCCCTCTACACCGACTTCGAAGCCCGGCCCCACCGCGAGCGCAACTTCGCCCGCTACGTCTTCCTCGACGAGGCCGCCCGCACCCTGTACACCGACTGGGACGAGGTCGCCGAGACCTGCGTGTCCAGGCTCCGCCTGTACGCCGGCCGCCACCCCGACGACCCGCAGCTCACCGAGCTGATCGGCGAACTGTCCCTGCGCAGCGACATCTTCCGCAGCCTGTGGGCCGACCACGACGTCGTCGCGCACACCACCGGTACCAAACGCCTGCACCACCCTCTCGTCGGCGACCTCACTCTCGAATTCGCGGTCCTCGCCGTCGAAGGCGACCCCGAACAGTGCCTCGTCATCTACACGCCCGAACCCTCCTCTCCCACCGCCGAAGCCCTGGGCATCCTCTCCAGCTGGGCCACCACGTCCGCCACCAACCCCCACACCACCCGACAGACACGCGACCCGGCCGGCTGACACCCGCGGCGCAACCGCAGGATCACTTCCCGAGCAGCGGGACAACGATGGCCCACGCCGGATGGAGTGCAGCGGCCCTGCCGCCGCAGGCCCTCACGCACCGAGGCGTCATCCGTCATCTCAGGCGACGGGGCGGGCCGGCCGGTTGCCACACCTGGGAGACGACACCAGCTCTCCTGCAAGCGCGCCGATCAGCAAGGCCGTTGACCTTCCACCGAGTAGAAAGCGTACGCATGTCTACTGAAGTCACTGATTCAGCTGCCCCTCCGCCGACCGCACCCCCGTCGGAACCGTCCACGTCGGAACCGTCCCGGCGCACCTTCGTCGCCACGACCGCCGTCGTCGGTGGTGCTGTGATGGCGGGCGGTCTGGCGGGACCACTCGGCCTGGGCGCCGAGGAGGCGGTCGCCGCTGACGGACCACCCAGCGGCCGTGTCTCCCTGACCGTCAATGGCAAGCGGCACACCGTCACAGTAGACAACCGGACCTCGCTGCTGGATCTGCTGCGCGAGCATCTGGAGCTGACCGGCAGCAAGAAGGGCTGCAACGCAGGTGCCTGCGGGGCCTGCACGGTCCTGGTCGACGGACGGCGGGTCAACTCCTGCCTGACGCTGGCGATACGGCTGGAGGGCGCCGAGGTCACCACCATCGAGGGCCTGTCCGACGGCGACGAACTGCACCCGCTCCAGCAGGCGTTCATCGAACAGGACGCCTTCCAGTGCGGCTACTGCACCCCCGGCCAGATCATGTCCGGCGTCGGCTGCATCCAGGAGGGGCACACCGGCTCCAAGGACGAGATCCGGGAGTTCATGAGCGGCAATATCTGCCGCTGCGGCTGTTACGTCAAGATCGTGCGCGCGGTCGAGCAGACCGCGCACGGGAAGTGAGCGCCATGTACCCCTTCTCGTACACCACGGCGGAGAACACCCGCGAGGCCCTGGACGCGGGCCGACGCGGCGGACGCTACATCGCCGGCGGCACCACCCTGGTCGACCTGATGCGCGAGACCGTCGAGCGGCCCAGAACCCTGGTCGACATCAGTGCCCTGCCGCTGCGCGAGATCGTCGTCACCCGGCACGGGGGCCTGCGCATCGGGGCGTTGGTCCGGATGTCCGAAGTCGCCGCCCACTCCGGGGTGCGCGCCCTGTATCCGGTGGTCTCACAGGCCCTAGAGCTGAGCGCCTCCGCCCAGTTGCGGAACATGGCCACCATCGGCGGCAACATCATGCAGCGCACCCGGTGCACGTACTTCCGTGACGTCACCGCGAACTGCAACAAGCGCGAACCCGGATCGGGCTGCGCCGCGTTGGAGGGCTTCAACCGCACCCACGCGATCCTCGGCACCTCCGAGAACTGCGTGGCCACCCATCCCTCGGACGTGGCCGTCGCCTTCGCCGCACTCGAGGCGACCGTGCACCTGCTCGGCCCGGACGGACAGCGCACCGTGCCCTTCGCCGACTTCCTGCTCCGGCCCGGCAGCACACCCAACCGCGAACAGGCCATCCAGCAGGGCGAGTTGATCAGTGCCGTGGAGATCCCGCCGCTTCCCCGCCCCCTGAAGTCCGGCTATCTGAAGGTCCGAGACCGGCAGTCCTACGAATTCGCCCTCACCTCCGCGGCCGTCGCCCTGCACATCCGCGGCGGGCGGATCCAGGAGGCCAAGGTCGCCGCCGGAGGCGTCGGCACCGTGCCATGGAAGCTGCCCGCCGTCGAGAGGCACCTCATCGGCGAACGACCGTCGGCAAGCCTGTGGGCTGCGGCGGCCGAACGCGCGGCCGACGGGGCCCGCCCCCTGGAGCACAACCGCTTCAAAGTCGAGTTGGTGAAGCGCACCGTCGAACGCCAGCTGCGCGTCGTAGGAGGTACCAAGTGAGCCCTCAGCCGCAGGCAGCCGTGGGAGCGCCGCTGTCCCGTGTGGACGGCCGGCTGAAGGTGACAGGGAAGGCGACGTACGCCGCCGAGCACGACATCGGCGGCGTGGTCCACGCGGTCGTCGTCGACAGCACGGTCGCTCGCGGCCGGATCACCGGCATCGACACCCGCGCCGCCCTCGCCCAGCCCGGCGTCCTGAAGGTGATCAGCCACCTCAACGCGCCCAAGCTGGCCTACCGCGACAACCCCGCCTCGATCGACCCGCTGGAAGGCGACAGACTGCACGTCTTCCAGGACGACCAGGTCCGCTTCCACGGGCAGCCGGTCGCCGCCGTCGTCGCCACCACGCTGGAGACGGCACAGCACGCGGCGAGCCTGGTGAAGGTCTCCTACGACGCCCGGCAGCCGTCGACCGACATGGCCGACCCGGCCGACCGCCCGGACTGGAAGCCCATCACCTACGCGCGCGGTGACGCGGACAAGGCGCTCGCCTCCGCCGCCGTACAGCTGGATGTTGCGTACCATCTGGGCCGCAACCACCACAACCCGATGGAGCCGCACGCCACCATCGCCCGCTGGGACGGGGACAAGCTGACCCTGTGGGACAAGACCCAGTGGGTGCCCGGCACGCAGGTCGAGCTGGCCGCCGTGCTCGGTATTCCGCAGGAGTCGATCCGGGTCATCTCGCCGTTCGTCGGCGGCGGGTTCGGCGGCGCGATCCGCTCCTGGCCGCACGTCACGATCGCGGCCGTCGCCGCCCGCGAGACGGGCCGCCCGGTCAAACTCGTGCTCTCGCGCAAGCAGCTCTACTTCGGGGTCGGTTACCGGCCCACGTACGAGTTCCGGCTAGGCCTGGGCAGTGACCGGCGCGGGCGCCTGACCGCTATGGTCAACGACGTCACGGCCGAGACCTCGACGTACGAGAACTTCACGGAAGAGGGCGTCCTGGCCCCCGGCAACATGTTCTACAGCACCCCCAACGTCCGCCAGGAATACCGGACGGTGTCGCTCGACGTGAACACGCCGTGCTGGATGCGCGGGCCCGGCTACGCCACCGGCTCTTTCGCCGTCGAGTCGGCGATGGACGAACTCGCCCACGAACTCGGCATCGACCCGATCGAGCTGCGCAGGCGAAACGAGCCGGCCGAGGACGAGTCGAACGGACTGCCGTTCTCCACCCGGCGGCTGCGCGAGTGCTACACCACCGGCGCCCGCGAGTTCGGCTGGGACCGCCGCAACCCCAAGCCCCGCTCGACCCGCGACGGGGACTGGCTGATCGGCACCGGCATGGCCGCCGGCGTCTACCACCACCTCTACTGGGCAGCCCAGGCGTCGGTCCGGCTCAACGCCGACGGCACGGCCCTGGTCGAGGCCGCGACCAGCGACATGGGCCCCGGCACCTACACCTCCCAGAGCCAGCTCGCCGCCGACGCCCTCGGCCTGACCATGCGCAACGTGACCTTCCGGCTCGGCGACTCCCGCATGCCAGTGACCCCGCCGCACGGCGGCTCCATGACCATGGCCAACGTCGGCTCCGCCGTCCAGGACGGCTGCGACAAGCTGCGCAAGCAGGCGATCGAACTCGCCGTCGAGGACCAGGACTCGCCGCTGTACGGCGCCGACGCCGACACCGTCGTCGTACGCGGCGGGCGGCTGCACGTGAAGGACAACCCCGCGCGCGGGGAGACCTACCAGCGGCTCCTGGCCCGCAACAACCGCACCTACCTCGAGGTGCTCGGCTCCTACACTCCAGAAGAGTCCCACCGGGCCTCGGTGCACTCCTACGGCGCGGTGTTCGCCGAGGTCGGCGTCGACGCCCGCCTCGGTCTTGTCCGGGTGCGGCGGATGCTCGGCGTCTACGACGTGGGCCGCGTCATCAGCCCCAAGCTCGCCGACAGCCAGGCCCTTGGAGGCATGGTCGGCGGCATCGGGCAGGCCCTGCTGGAGCACATGGTCATGGACCAGCGCGACGGCCGGATCGTGAACGCCGACCTCGCCAACTACCTCGTCCCCGTCAATGCCGACATCCCCGACCTCAAGGCCATCTACCTCGACGGCGAGGACCACGAGGCCGACCCCATCGGCGTCAAGGGCATCGGCGAAGTCGTCCAGCTCGGAGTGGCCGCCGCCCTCGCCAACGCGGTCTTCCACGCCACCGGACGCCGCATCCGCGAACTGCCCATCACGGCCGAAGCCCTGCTCTGAGCAACCGGGCCCGCCACGACCGCCCTGCGGGCCACCCCCGCCACGCAGGGCACACCAGGGCCGCCGCCGCGAACTCCGTCCCCCCGGCGGTGCGGCGGCGGCCCGTTCACCACATCCCTCGAGGAAGACCCGGTGAGGACCCGTCCATGCTGAACATCGCGGAAACGCTGTACGCCTGGTGCCGGGAAGCCCGTCCCTTCGCCCTCGCCACCGTCGCCGACGTCAGCGGCAGCGCACCCCTGCCACCCGGCACCGCACTCGCCGTGAGCACCGACGGCGACGTGATCGGCAGCGTCTCCGGCGGCTGCGTGGAGGCAGCGGTCTACGAACTGTGCCGGGAGACCCTCGAATCCGCCGGTGCCCCGGTACTGACGCGCTTCGGCTACTCGGACTCCGACGCCTTCGCCGTGGGCCTGACCTGCGGTGGCGAGATCGAGATCCTGGTACAGCGGGTGGATCCCGCGGTGCAGCCCCAACTCACCGCAGCCCTCGCCGAGATGGTGGCGGGCCGACCAACCGCAGTGGCCCAGATCGTGAACGGCCCGGAAGAACTCCTCGGCGGCACCCTTTACGTGCCTGCCGAGGGCCCGTACGACGGAACCCTGGGCGGGCAACGCGAGGACGAGGTTGTGGCGGCGCAGGCGCGTGCGCTGCTGCGGGCGGGCCGCACCGGCCGGATCGAGGTCGGCGGGGACGCCGACACCTGCCCCGAGCGGCTGTCGGTGCTCGTCCACACCAGTGCTCGGCCTCCCCACATGCTGATCTTCGGTGCCGTCGACTTCGCCGACGCGCTGAGCGAGGCGGGGCGTTTTCTGGGCTACCGGGTCACGGTCTGCGACGCCCGCCCCGTCTTCGCCACCCGCGCCCGCTTCCCGCACGCGGACGAGGTCGTGGCCGACTGGCCGCACCGGTACCTGGCCGCCACCGAAGTGGACGCCCGTACCGCCGTCTGTGTCCTCACGCACGACGCCAAGTTCGACATCCCCCTCCTGCACGTCGCGCTGAGCCTGCCGGTCGGCTACATCGGGGCCATGGGCTCCCGGCGCACCCACGAACAGCGCCTGGAGCTGCTGCGGGAGGCCGGCGTACCGGAGGCAGACCTCGCGCGCCTCAACTCCCCGATCGGGCTCGACCTGGGCGCCCACACACCCCAGGAAACGGCCGTCTCCATCACCGCAGAGATCATCGCCCGGGCCAACGAGGGCACCGGCCTGCCCCTCTCCCGCCGCACCGGCCCGATCCATGCCCCAGTCTCGGCGTCGTGGAAGGGGGCACTGGCGGACCCACCGAAAAGCAGTACCCCATACGCGGGCCCGACGGTGGCCGACGAGTGGTTGCCTGGATGAGGGGCGAGTGCGCCCGGAAATCGGAAACCTAAGAACGGAGCTATCTGATGCAGCACGTTTCACTCGGTGGGCTGAACGTCTCCCGGATCGGCCTGGGCGCCATGGGGATGTCCGCCTTCTACTCCGGTGCGAGCACCGATGACGCCGAGTCGATCCGCGCCATCCACCGGGCACTGGACCTGGGCGTCACCCATATCGACACCGCCGAGATCTACGGACCCTTCATCAATGAAGAATTGGTCGGCCAGGCCCTCCGAGGCCGCCGCGACCAGGTCGTGCTGGCGACGAAGTTCGGCATGTACTCGCACGCCGGCGGCGGACCGTACGTCCTGGACAGCAGCCCGGCGAACATCCGCACCGCCGTCGAAGGCTCCCTGAAGCGGCTCGACACCGACTACATCGACCTGTACTACCAGCACCGGGTCGACCCCGACACCCCGATCGAGGAGACCGTCGGCACCCTCGCCGAGCTGGTAGCAGAAGGCAAGGTCCGCCACATCGGCCTGTCCGAGGCCGGGGTCGAGACGATCCGCCGCGCCCACGCCGTCCACCCGGTCGCCGCGCTGCAGACCGAGTACTCGCTGTGGACGCGCGACGTGGAGGCCGAACTGCTGCCACTGCTGCGCGAACTCGGCATCGGCCTGGTGCCCTACTCGCCGCTCGGCCACGGCTTCCTCACCGGCACGTTCCGCTCTCCCGACGACATCGCCGACGACGACTGGCGCAAGACCAACCCGCGCTTCACCGGCGAGAACTTCCAGCTCAACCTGCGCATCGTCGATGAGGTCCAGGCCATCGCCGCCGAGGTCGACGCCACCACGGCCCAGATCGCCCTGGCCTGGCTTCTCGCGCAGGGCGACGACGTCGCCCCGATCCCAGGCACCAAGCGCGCCGCCCGCGTCGAGGAGAACACCGCCGCCGACCGCATCAAGCTCAGCACCGACCAGATCGAGCGGCTCAACAACCTCACCCCGCCCGCCGGTGAGCGCCACGACGAGAGCGGCATGGCCGCCATCGAGCACTGACCGGCCACACCGGGGCATCGGCGCCCGTCCAGCGCCGAACCGCCCTCAGGCTCACGCGGCTCAGGCTCTCTGAGCTCCCACTGCTGCCCCGGCACGTCCGCCGGGGCAGCAGCTCGTTTTCCACCACGGGCGCCGAGGTCGTACGGGAGACGTCCGGGGCGAGGGTCATATAGGTCGTCAGGCCTCGTTCAGGGCCGTGGTGGCCGGCCCGACGGTGCCCGGCGGGATGCCCCGATGGCTGAGGGCGTCTTCGACGGCCTGGACGCAGGGCCAGTGCGGTATTGCCTGGGGTGTGCCGCGTAATCCTGGCGGGTCCAGCAGCACGGGTCCCCCAGCAGCGGGAGCAGGCAGGGGTGGGGGTTAGGAGGCACGGCGGAAGACGGCGGCGGGGCCGATGACCTGCGGGCCGAACTTGTCACGAATCCGGTCGGCGGCGCCTTCCGCGGCAAGGCGGGCCTCGTGGGCGTCATCGAGGGACAGCTGCCGGGCCACCTGGTCGGCGTCGAGGAGGTCGTCGCCCTTCAGGATCAGACCGGTCAGGCGGCCGCGCTGCAGGCCGGCGGTGTCCATCAACTGGTAGGCGAGCTGGCGCAGGTCGTCCTCATGGGCGGAAGGGGCCGTCGGGCGGCGGGTCCTGTCCCAGCTGCCGCCGTCGTCTTCTTCGCCGCCGTCTTCCTGGCCGGCTGCTTCTTTGCGGTCTTCTTCTTCGGCAGCTCGTGGATGTCGGCGTCCTCGCCGCGGGAGGCCTTGGTCTGCTGGCCGGACTCGGTCAGGGCGGCCATGAGATCGAGGACCTTGCCCGGCTGCTCGGGCTCCGGGGCTGGCGCGGTTGAAGCAAAAGTGTTCGCCGAGACGCACGTCGCGCAGTCGCGACGCGGGTGTTGGTCGCCGTGGTGGCGGTGAGGGTGGCCCGGCCAGCTACAGCGTTCGTCGGACCCGGAAGGGGTGGTGGGGGGCCGGGCAGTCCGGCATTGGAAACATCAGGAACCAGCCGCCGAGGAAGAGGTGGTCGTCGAACGTCCTGATGGACGTCTCGTCGGCCGGACCCAGGTCCGGGTCGGCTGCGCTCCGCGTCCACCGCAGGTCGGCTTCACCCGCGCGTGGGGTGGGCGGTGACGCGAAGCTGCGGATTTCGTCATCGGGTCTGCGCCGCCGAGTCGGCCGGAGGGGTCCGGGCGGGTGGCGTGACCGGTCGCAGGTGGTTCTCGGCCGCCAGCAGCTCCTCCCCCGACCAACGCAGCGACCGCAGGTCGGCGACCACGACGTCCGCGTCCGTCACCAGTGCCCGTTCGCCGACGCCGACGACGCCGCCCACTCCGGCTCGGCGGGCGGCCTCGATGCCGGACGTGCTGTCCTCCAGGACGACGGTGTGCTCGATCGGGGTGCCGAGCGCCTTGGCGCCCAGGAGGTACCCCTCGGGGTGCGGTTTGCCGTCGGTGACGTCGTCCGCGGTGACCAGTACGGACGGCACCGGGAGCCCTGCGGCTTTCAGACGGGCGGTGGCCAGTGCCCGGGTCCCCGAGGTGACCACCGCCCACATGCCCTCCGGCAGTGACCTGAGGAGGTCGGCCGCTCCGGGGACCGCCGTGACCTGGGCGGCGTCCTCCAGCTCGAAGGCGTCGATGGCGGCCAGCGCCTCGGCGCGCAGGGCCGGCGGGATCAACAGCCGCACGGTGTCGGCGGATCGGCGGCCGTGGACGGCGGCGGCTACTTCGTCGGGATCGAGGCCGTAGGCCTGGGCCCAGCGGCTCCAGGCGGCGATGACGCTCTTGTCGGAGTCGACCAGGACGCCGTCGCAGTCGAAGAGCAGGGCTCGGGCGGGGAGGGTGACGGACATGGCGGTCCTTGGGTGCGAAGGTGGTCGGGCAGGCCGGTGCGCTCCGGGGAGGGCCGGGCCTGCCCGTGAGTCGGTTACGTGCGTGTGGTGCCGCCGGTGCTCAGTTCGCGTCCGCGTGGTCGAGCGCGTCGTCGAGGGTATCCACGGTCCGCGCGCGCCGCCGAAGGCTTCAGCCGCGGACCGCCCCTTTTCTCCGTCCGGGTGCACCGCGGCCACCAGGTGCGCCCCGGCGCCTCGGGCTGCGCGGGTATGCACGACGGCCATGAGGCCGGCACCGGCCACGGCGACTCGCATGGCACTCATGCGTTCCTCGCACCCGCCGCGGTGGTGACCGGACGGCTGCGGTAGCGGTGGACGAGCTCCCGGGCCGCCACCTGCATACGCACCGGCGGCAGGCCCGCCCTGATCTGCAAGAGGTCGTCGAGGACCATCTCCCCGATCTTCTCGAAGGCCGCGGGGATACCGCCGGCCCGGTGCGCGGACAGCACGAGTCCTTCCACCGCACGCGCCGGGTGATCGGCCGTCACCGGCTCCTCGGGCCAGACGTCCAGTGCCGCGAGGAAGTGGCCCTGGCTGACGAGTTCGATCAGGGCCGTGAAGTCAGCGACCGCGGCCCGGCTGACCAGGACCAGGCGGGCACCGGGGCGCAGTCGGCGCAGCCGTGCCTCGCTGAGCAGCCGCTCGCTCTCCTCGGTGATCGTGGCCAGGACGAACAGGACCTGGCTGGTCTCCAGTACCTCGTCGAGCGAGGCCGGGATCACTCCGTGCTCCTCCAGGTGGCGCTCCGGCAGCCACGGGTCGTAGACACGGATGGTGGCCCGGAACGGCACGAGCAGCTCGTGCAGCGCGCGCCCGAGGTTGCCGAAGCCGATAAGGCCGATCTCGGCGCCGCGCAGCAGGATGGAGTCGGTGTTGGACGCGAAGGTGTACCCCTCGGCGCCGGCCCGGAAGGCGCGGTCCTCGCGGGTGATGCCCCGGGCCAGGTCGAGCGCGAGGCCGAGGGAGTACTCGGCGACGGCCTGTGCGTAAGCGGGTCCGCAGCCGAGCACGTGGACACCGCGGTCGGCGCAGGCGGCGTAGTCGACGTTGGGGAAGAAGTTGCCCTCGACGTTGCACAGGGCCCGCAGGCTCACGGCACGCTCGACGCGTTCGGCGGGCAGGTCGGGCTGGCCGACCACGGCGAAGGCCCGGGGAAGCGCCAGGTCCAGCTGCCGTTCGGCGTCGGGATCGCCTTCGAGGTCGAGCACCTCGAACTCCTCGTGCAGTCGACGCAGGGTCACCGGGGCGAAGATCCGCTCGGTGGACTGGGGCGCGGGGTAAAGGACGACCAGTTCCTTGGGATGTGTCATAGGGCGGCTTTCTGTGGGGGCGGAGAAAGGGGGCCGGGCGCGGTGCGTTCTTCGGAGCGCAGACGGAGCATGACGTTCTCGGCCTTTGTGGGCTTGGCCGGGCCAGGGTCGCGGCAGCAGAGGCATCAAGGGACGTGACCGGGGCCAACGGGCTCGAAATCTCATGCTCGCGGACAGTTTGCTCGCTGAGTACGAGGAACGGCACGTGCGGACCGTCAGGGGGTGTCTCGACGTTCCACATGTGCCGTTCCTCGTACGTCAGCGCGTCAGCGCGTCAGCTCAAGCTCGCTCTCCTCTAGACCGAGTGTGCCCGCTGAGGGCCCACCTCCCGCCGCAGTGTCGCCCCGCAGCACGACCAGGACGACAGCGGTGATCAGCAGCCCAACTGCGGTCAACGCGGCCACGGCGATCACCGCCGTCCCCATGCCGGGGAGCAGTTTCCCGGCCCGGGCCCCGCCCGAGCTCGACATGATGGCGGTGACGACGGCCATCATCACGGCCCCACCGACCTGGATGAAGGTGTTGAGCAGTCCTGAAGCCAACCCCTGCTCGTCATCCGAAACGCCTGCGGTCGCCTGCGAGTTGACCGCGGGAAACAACACCGCGAATCCGATCCCGAGCAGCACCATGGTCGGGAACATGAAGTTCCAGTAGCTCATGCCCGGCGACGTACGCAGGAACAACAGATAAGCCGCACCGAACGCCAGCAGGCCCACCCCCACCAGGACCGTGGTGTTGAACCGGTCGAGGACGCGTTCGATCTTGATCGCGGAGATCACGACGATCAGCCCGACCGGCAGGAAGGCCACCGCCATGCTGATAGGGCTCCACCCGAGCGAACCCTGGACGTAGAGAGTGGCGAGGAACTGGAAGGCGGCATAGCCGCCGAACATCACGAAGCCGGCGACGTTCGCATGCACCAGCCGCATCGAACGCAGGATGCCCAGGCGGAGGAGCGGGTGGGGGTGGCGCAGCTCGATGACGACGAACGACACCGCGAGCAGGGTTGAGATCGCGAAGAGGGCCAGTGTCTGGGCGCTGGCCCAGCCGACCTCGGGAGCCTGTACGACGGCATACACCAGGATCAGGAGAGACCCTGTCGAGCTCAGCGCGCCGAGCAGGTCGAACTGCGCGAAGCTGAACTTCTCCCGGGCCACCCTCGGCACGACCCGCATTCCGATCACGAGCAGGAGCAGCGCGACCGGGCCGGGGAAGAGCAGGGTGGCACGCCACGAGAGCTCGGTGAGGAAACCTCCGAAGACCAGCCCGAGCGAGAACCCGGAGGCTCCGCAGGCGGAGTAGATAGAGAACGCCTTGTTGCGGGCGGGGCCCTCGGCGAACGTGGTGGTGATGATCGACAGGCCTGCCGGCACGGTGAACCCGGCACTCACACCCTTGACGAAGCGCAGCGCGATGATCAGCGCGTCCAACGTCGACAGGGCACTGATGACCGAGGCGACACCGAAGACGCCGACCGCCGCGAGGAACACCCGGCGGCGACCCAGGAGGTCCGAGACCCGCCCACCGAGGAGCAGGAAACCGCCGTAGCCGAGGACGTACGCGGAGACGATCCATTGGAGGATGGCCGTGTCCATGGCCAGGTCCCTGCCGATGGAGGGGAGGGCGACTCCGACCATGGATATGTCGAGGGCGTCGAGGAAGAGCGCCCCGCACAAGGTGACCAGAAGCATCCAGGTCCGGCTGTTCCAGCCCGTCGACGCGGAGACCGCGAAACCCTGCGGGTCACTGGTCTGGGGGATGGGTGAGGTGGTGTTGGGCAAGGAAGGCAAGGGAGGCTGGTGCCCTTCGGTACAGGGAGATACTGGTGGGTCCGCCTGGTGTGTGGGGTGGTTCAGGCGTTGGTGTCGTCGTGGCCGAGGTTGCCGCCCAGTGCGCGGGAGGCTTCGACCTGGGCGAGGAGTTCGCGGGCCTTGGCCGTGACGCCCTCGATGGCGTCGGCGCCGGCGACGAAGCGCACCGGCGGCTGCTCCTGCCCGACAACGGTCAGCAGGGCGCGGGCGAGCTTGACGGGATCACCCGGCTGCTGCCCGTTGATGCTCTTCCACGCCGCGACCGTGGCAGTGGTGCGCTCGGCGTAGTCGGCGATGGTCGGCTCGGGCCACGTGGTGGAGGCATCCACCAGCAGCTCGGTACGGAAGTAACCGGGCTCCACGATCGTGGTGCGGATGTTGTACGGCGCGATGTCCTGGTGCAGGGCCTCCATCCAGCCCTCCACGGCGAACTTGGAAGCCGCGTAGGCGGCGGTGAACTCCGTGCCCACCTGACCGGCCAGCGAGGAGATCGACACGACGTGACCGTCGCGCTGAGCACGCATCACGGGCAGGACCGCACGGGTGACGTTCATCGGGCCGAACAGGTTGGTCTCGATCTGCCGGCGCATGTGCTCCGGGGAGACCTCCTCGAAGTAGCCGGCGAAGAAGTTCCCCGCATTGTTGATCAGCACGTCGATACGGCCGAATCGCTCGACCGCCGCCTGCGCGGCCGCCTGCGCCTCCTCCAGACTGGTCACATCCAGCCTCACGGTCAGCAGGTTGTCCTGCGGCCCGCCCAGCGTCTTCTCAACCTCCTCGGGGCGCCGCCCGGTGGCCACGACCTGGTGACCGGCCGCCAGAGCCTCACGGACGATGTCCGTGCCCAGACCGCGCCCGGCACCAGTGACAAAAATGACCTTGCTCATAACCATTCCTTTCCGGGGCCGATGCGGCCCGGGTGATGGGGTGTTGATGCGTTGCCCCGGCCGGGGAGGCCGCGCGATGGAGGTGCTCAGGCTTGCTCGGTGGGCATGATCCACAGCTCGCCGACGGCGGCGTGCCGGGGACGGGTGACCATGTAGGTGACACCGTCCGCGATGTCCTCGGGCGCGAGGACCTCGGTTCCATCGAAGAAGGGGTTGATCACCTCGTCGCGGATCTCGGGCTTGTTGTGCGTGCCCAGTTCGCTCTCCACGGCACCCGGCTCGACGACTCCGACGCGTACGTGGCGCTGGGTGACTTCCTGGCGCAGGGACTCGGTGAAGGCGTGCACGCCGAACTTGGTGGCGTTGTAGACACCGAACCCGCTGCTCGCCACGCGACCGGCGTAGGAGCCGATGTTGACGATGTCGGCGACCTGGCGCGGCGCCTGTTCGGCAGCCTTCAGCAGATGCGGCAGGGCGGCGCGGGTGGTGTAGAGCAGACCCTGGACGTTGACCGCGATCATGCGGTCCCACTCCTCGGCGTCCGCCCCGACGACAGGCCCGACGAGCATCAGACCGGCATTGTTGACCAGGGTGTCCAGCCGCCCGAACCGCTCGACGACCTGCCCCACGGCCACTTCTGCCTGGTGACGGTCGGTGATGTCCGCTTCCACCGCCAGCGCGGTACCACCGGCTTTCTCGATCTCGGCAGCAAGAGCTTCCAGGCGGTCCTTGCGGCGAGCCACGAGCGCCACCGAGGCGCCCTGCCCGGCGAGCTCGCGGGCGGTGGCGGCGCCGATCCCGCTGCTCGCGCCGGTGACGAGAGCGACGGTTCCGGTCAGTTTCGTTGCCATGGGGGGTGTCCTCATCTCCAAACGTGGGGTGAAAGGGCAGACGGCGGGGCTGCGGCGGCGACAATCTCCTGCGTGCCGTTACAGCGCGTACTACTCGAATGATCGATGCCGTGCAGCAGGCCCGCTATCCAGGCAACCACCCGCCTGCCCTGCCCGGGCCCCTGTACGGGGCACGCCTCTTCCGGGGGTCTGCCAGTACCCCTCTCGCCGGTTCCGGCGAGGGGGGCGCCGTACGGCCCCCATCGACCGCCGTGGCCGGGCGTCGTCGCCGCCGGCGACCAGGTCCAAGCGGCCACGGGCTGAGGGTCGGCTCAAGCGAGCGTGGCGGTGTCGATCACGAAGCGGTAGCGCACGTCCGAGGCGAGGACGCGCTCGTAGGCGTCGTTGATCTTCGAGGCGGGGATGACCTCGATTTCGGCACCGAGGCCGTGCTCGCCACAGAAGTCGAGCATCTCCTGGGTTTCGCGGATGCCTCCGATCGCCGAGCCGGCGTAGGAGCGTCGGCCGAGGATCAACGAGAAGGCGTTGACCGACAGCGGCTCCGCCGGGGCGCCGACGTTGACCATCGTGCCGTCGATGGCCAGCAGCGAGAGGTAAGCGCTGACGTCGAGCGGCGCGCTGACGGTGTTGACGATCAGGTCGAAGGTGCCGGCCAGCTTCTCGAAGGTGTCCGGGTCGCTGGTGGCGTGGTAGGCGTCCGCGCCGAGGCGCAGTCCATCGTCGATCTTCTTCAGTGACTGGGACAGGACGGTGACCTCCGCACCCATGGCGTGGGCGAGCTTGACGGCCATGTGGCCGAGTCCGCCCAGGCCGACGACGGCGACCTTCCGGCCCGGCCCGGCACCCCAGTGACGCAGCGGGGAGTAGGTGGTGATGCCTGCGCACAGCAGTGGCGCGGCCTCGTCCAGGCCCAGGGTCTGGGGAATCTTGACCACGAAGTCCTCGGTGACCACGACGTGGGTCGAGTAGCCGCCCTGGGTGATCGTACCGTCCCGGTCGACGGAGCCGTAGGTGAGGATGTTGCCGCGCAGGCAGTACTGCTCTTCGCCCTTGAGGCAACTCGTGCACTCACCGCAGGAGCCGACCATGCAGCCGACGCCCACCCGGTCGCCGACGGCGTGACGGGTGACCGCGGGGCCGATCTCGGTGACGATACCGGCGATCTCGTGACCGGGGACCAGCGGATACGGGACCTCGCCCCACTCGCTGCGGACGTGGTGGATGTCGGAGTGGCAGATCCCGGCGTACTTGACCTCGATCAGGACATCGTGCGGACCCAGGTCGCGGCGCTGGATCGTGGTGGGGACGAGCGGCGCGGTCGCGGAGACCGCGGCATAGGCGTTGACGGTGAGCACAGGTTCTCCTGGTCTGGCGTGTGCGGTTCCCACGGCGGTCACACCGCGGGGGCCTGACGGACGGCCGGTGGAGGTTCCCCGCCGACGGGGCGTCACATCAGGTCTTGCGGGCCGGCGTAGCGGGCCCGATATCCACGCAACCACGCGGCGGCCCCCGCCCGAGCCCCCGTAGGAGGCACTGCTCACAGGGGGGTCCGGCAGTGCCCCTTTCCAGCACCTGACGCGTCCGGGATCGCCGTACGGTGGACCCATGGACCGCAGCAGCGAGATCCGTGAGTTCCTGCGCACCCGCCGGGCCCGGATCACCCCCGAACAGGCCGGTCTCGCCCCGCACGGCGGCGCCCGCCGCGTGCCGGGACTGCGCCGCGAGGAAGTCGCCCAGCTCGCCGGGGTCAGCGTCGACTACTACGTCCGCCTGGAGCGAGGCCGCACCCAGGGCGTCTCCGAAACCGTCCTGGACGCCGTCGCCCGCGCCCTGCACCTCGACGACACCGAACGCGCCCACCTCTTCGACCTCACCCAGCCCACCCCCGCCCGGACCCGCCGCAAGCGGCCGCTCGCCCCCCAGCGAGTCCACCCGGTCCTGTACCGGACCCTGGACTCTCTCAGCGTCCCCGCGGTGGTCCAGGGGCGACGCCTGGACGTCCTTGCCGCCAACAAGCTCGCCCACGCCCTCTACACCGACTTCGAAGCCCGGCCCCACCGCGAGCGCAACTTCGCCCGCTTCGTCTTCCTCGACGAGGCCGCCCGCACCCTGTACACCGACTGGGACCAGGTCGCCAGCGACTGCCTCGCCTTGCTACGCCTGTACGCCGGCCGTCACCCCGACGACCCGCAGCTCACCGAGCTGATCGGCGAGCTGTCCCTGCACAGCGAGACCTTCCGCCGTCTGTGGGCCGACCACGACGTCATCGCCCACACCAGCGGCACCAAACGCCTGCACCACCCGCTCGTCGGCGACCTCACCCTCGACTACGTGGTTCTGGCAGTAGAAGGCGACCCCGAGCAGACCCTGGTCATCTACACCCCGGAGCCGGCGTCCCGCTCTGCCGAAGCTCTCAACATCCTCGCCAGCTGGACCAGCACCAGCACGTCCACCACCCGCCCGCACACCTCCGGACAGACGCACAACCCAGCCGGCTGACACCCGCGGACATTCGCAGCACGAGCGCCCGAAGCGGCCCACCGCCGCATCACGGCCGCATCCCAGCGCCTTCGCCAGGAGAAGCAGCATGGAATTCGCCAAGCAGCAGCCAACCGTCAAGGCACCGGCAGACTGGTTCACGGGTGACGTGTGGTTCGACATGATCCACGCCGGCCAGGAGCCGTCCCTGATGCGCGCCAACCTGGTGCGTTTCTCGCCCGGCGCGCGCACGCACTGGCACTCTCACGCCCTGGGTCAGGCCCCATACGTCGTCTCCGGCACAGCCCTGATCGGTACCCGCGACGGCACGGTCTTCGAGGCTCACCCAGGCGAGACCGTACACCTGTCCGCCCGGCGAGGAGCACTGGCACGGCGCCGTGTCCGACCGTTTCATGGAGCACATCGCCATGTGGGAGGGCCTCGGCGACGGCACCCCGGAGACCGAGTGGCGGGAGCCGGTCACCGAGCAGTACAACGGGCCGCGCACCACCAGCCGGGCCTGAACCGGCAACCGCCCTGTGAGGGGGCCGGGTTCATGCCGGCCGGACCAGTCCCACGTCGTAGGCGAAGACCACGGCCTGGATGCGGTCGCGGGCACCGGTCTTGGCGAGGACGCGGCTGACGTGGGACTTGACGGTGGTTTCGGCGACGTGGAGGTGCGCGGCGATCTCGGCGTTGCTGTAGCCGCAGGCGATGGCGTTGAGGACCTCGCGTTCGCGGTCGGTGAGGGAGGCGAGCCGGCGTTCCTGATCCCGACTGCGGTGGCTGATCTTCTGGCTGAAGACGTCGATGAGTTTCCGGGTGAGGCCGGGCGCGATGACGGCGTCTCCGGCAGCCACCGCGCGGATGGCGGCGACGAGTTCACCGGGCTTGACGTCCTTCAGGAGGAACCCGCTGGCGCCCGCACGCAGGGCCGCGTAGGCGTCTTCGTCGAGGTCGAAGGTGGTCAGGACCAGAACGTGGGAGCGGCTGCCGGAGGTGACGATGCGTCGGGTGGCCTCGATGCCGTCCATGCCGGGCATGCGGATGTCCATGATGACGACGTCGGGGCGGAGTTCAGCGGCCAGCTTGACCGCTTCGGCTCCGTTGGCGGCCTCGCCGACCACGGTCAGGTCGGGGTGCTGTTCGAGGAGCATGGCGAAGCCGAATCGGTGCAGGGCCTGGTCGTCGACGACGAGGACGGTGGTCATGACGGGCAGCTTCCCGTGGACGATGCTGGGGCGGTGAGGACGGCTCCGTGGTCGTGGGCGTCCTTTCGCTGCGGGCGGGTCCGGCGGCTTGGCGGAGGTGTCGGGGGCGTGAAGGGTGCCTCGGTGGGGATGAGGAGGGCGCGGACGGTCCAGCCGCCGCGGGTGTTGGGGCCGGCCGTGATGCTGCCCTGGTAGAGGGCGGCACGCTGGCGCATACCGACCAGGCCCTGGCCTCCGCCATCGCTCCGGTCGTCCCGATGCCGGAGGCGATGGGGGCCGGTGTCCTCGATGGTGACGTGGACCAGGTCGTGGCCCACGCAGACGGCGACCTGGACCGTCGGGGCGGGCACGGCGTGCTTGAGGGTGTTGGTGAGAGCCTCTTGCACGATGCGGTAGACGACAAGTTGGAGTCCCGGGGCGAGCCCTTCCAGGTCGCCCTCGGTGTGCAGGGTGGCACTGGGGCCCGCGGACCTGACCCGTTCCAGCAGGGCGTCAAGGTCTGCCAGACCCGGCTGGGGGGCGAGCGGGGCATCGCCGGGTTCGCCGGGCTCGTCATGGATGACGGTGAGGAGGCGGCGCAGGTCGCCCAGGGCGCCGCGCCCGCTGTCGGCGATGAGCCGCAGGGTGTCGGCGCCGCGTCTGGGTTCGTTCTCGGTGAGTCCGGCGGCGCCATTGGCCAGGCCCACGACGACAGACAGGGTGTGGCCGAGGATGTCGTGCATCTCGCGGGCGATGCGGGCGCGTTCGGCGGCTGCGGCGAGGCGGGCACGCTGGTCGCGTTCCACTTCCAGGCGCACGGCACGGTCCTGCAGGGCCGTGATGTAGGAGTTCACGAGTCGGCTGATGACACCCAGTCCGGCGATAGCCACGACGTCGAGCAGCATGATCAGGATCAGCGCGGGAGCCTGCAGGAAGTGGTCGAACTGCCCGTCGTCCGAGTAGACCACGTACGCCGCGATCCCTTGCGCGAGGCCGACGGCCAGGGCAACGACCAGTTGGCGGGCGGTTCCACGGCGGCCCACGTTGAGCAGGGCCACCATCCGCCCGGCGTCCGCGGCCGACAGGATTCCCAGGGGGAGTGCCGCCACGGCGGTGGCGGTGGTGATGGCGTAGACCGTCATGGGGTGCTGCCTGCGCCAGAGCAGCGGGACGGTGAGCCCGGCGATCAGCGCCAGGACCGCCGGGACGCCGGGTCCGTCGGCCGCGTCCAGGAGGGAGGGCAGGCCGAACGCGGCGCACAGGGCCGGCACGCCCCAGCGTGAGACCTGCGGATGGGCCTTTTCCGCACGATTCATCGACGCTAGCCAGCACAGCAGAGGGCGGAACGTGCGGTGTTCCGGACCACTCAGCAGGGTCCGTGGATCTACGGGATGAGCCGGCGGTGCTGGTGCGGTCACTGTCGTACATCCTTCATGGTGTGAGCGGGCCTTCCAGCGGTCCTGGCGGTGACGGCCGAGGGCAGGATTTGGAGACCGGCCGGGGCGGCTTCCCGCCCGTGCGGCCAGCGGCCCGAACCCGCGCCCGGGGTGTCGGCCGGAGCGCGGGGCGGCTCGTCAGACGGCGGACCAGCCGTCGTCGACGGGCAGGACAGCGCCGTTGATCATCTCGGCGGCATCGGAGGCGAGGAAGACGATGACGGCGGCCTGCTCCTCGGGGGTGGACCGTCGGCCGGGGTTGGTGCGGAGGAAGTCGCGCATGACGGTCGGCCCGTGCGGGGCCGGCCCGCCGTCGGGTTGGGCCTCGCCCAGCATGGTGTTCACGAGGGCCGTGATCTTGGCGGGTTCCAGGGAGTTGGTGAGGTTGTTGGTCTGTGTCCCGCCAGGGGCGATGGCGTTGGTGCGGATGCCCTGCCCCCGGTACATCACGGCGAGGCTCTTGACCAGGCCCACGACGCCGTGCTTGGAGGCGGTGTAGGCGGTACCGGACGCGCTGCCGCGGAACCCGGCCTCGGACGCGGTGAAGACGATCGTGCCGTGGCCCGCTTCAAGCATGTGCGGCAACGCGGCCCGGGTCAGCAGGAAGGGCGCCGTCAGGTTGATCCGTATGACGCGTTCCCACTCGGCGTCCTCGACGTCGGCCAGAGCCGACATGCTGTCTGTGATGCCTGCGTTGTTCACCAGGACGTCCAGGCTGCCGAAGGTCCGGATGGCTGTGGCCACGACCTCGTCGACCACCTGCGGGTCGCTGAGGTCGCCGGCGACTGCGACGGCGGTGCTACCCGCCGCCTCGATCGCCTTGGCGGTCTCCTCGGCGCCGTCCTTGTTCAGGTCCGCGACCAGGACCTTGGCTCCCTCCTTGGCGAACATCAGGGCCGCGGCCCTGCCGATGCCCGAGGCCGCCCCGGTGACGATGACGCTGCGTCCTTCAAATCTCGTGCCGCTCATGGGTATTCCTCTTCTCTATGTGCGTTTCACGCCTCTGTGCGTGCGGTCTGATCCCGCCTGATGGTCGGCGGTGGTCCTTGCGTTGCGGACCGGTGTCCGCGGGCCCGGCGGCGGTGGGACATCCGCCGCCGGGCCCGGGATGCTCGCCGTACCCCCTGTCCCCACGGAGCACGGCGCGGTGGGGCCGCCGCCGCTCAGGACGGCCCCGTTCGTGTGCCCGGGCTCAGTGAGCCGGGGCCTGTGGTGGCTGACTGCGCAGGGCGCTGTCAGCCTCGCCGGTCACCAGGCGACCGGCAGTTCGCGGATGCCGTAGACGGCCATGTCGTGCCGGAGCCGCAGCTCCTCCAGCGGCACCGCGAGCCGGAGCCCGGGCAGCCTGCGCAGCAGGGTGGGCAGCGCCACCTGCAACTCCATCCGCGCCAGGGACTGGCCCAGGCACTGGTGGGTGCCGTAGCGCGCACGGTGAGCTGCCCCAAAGGGGGGCCGGCGACCGGCTTGCCATGGCGATGACCATCGGCGGCATGGGCGTTCGAACAGCCGTGACTGGCGTTGGTGGAGTGCCAGGCTCATAACGAGCTGCCGCCGGGGCCCACACTAGACACGTTCACCCGATCTTGCCAAGAAGGAAAATTTGCCAAGCTGGAAAAAATCCTGGATGGTGGTCGGCATGACGAAAGAGCCGAGCCTGCGCGAACGGAAGAAGCTGGCGACCCGGGCGGCATTGAGCCGTGCGGCCTGGTCCCTGATGGTCGAGCGGGGACTCGACGCGGCGACCCCGGAGGCGATCGCTGCGGCAGTGAATGTGTCGCCGCGCACGTTTCGCAACTACTTCGCCAGTCGCGAGGAGGCGATCCTCGACGGCCTGGTACGGAGCGGCACCTCCCTGCTCGACGCCATGCGGGCCAGGCCCATGGAGGAGCCGCCGTGGGACTCCCTGAGCCAGGTGCTTCCGTCCTTCGCCGCGCAATACGCCGGTCAACGGGACAACTTCGCGGTGCTGATGCGCGTGGTCGGCGAGCAGCCGTCGATGCGGGCGCAGCACGTGGTCACGTACGAGCAGGCCGATCAGCAGCTCGCGGAACTCATCGCCGAACGCACCGGCGCCGACGCCGAGCGGGACTTGACTCCCCGCCTGCTGGCCGCCGCGGCAGCTGCCGTGCTGCGGACGTCCATGGAGATGTGGGCAAAAGGCGACACCGACGTCGCACTGCCCGATCTCGTCCGAGAGGGCCTCCGGCAGGTGCGCGCCGGCCTTCCCACCGGTGCCGCCGTGGCGGCTTCCTAGCCATCCCCACCTGTGTCGCTGTCCACGCGCCGGGGGGCGCGTGATCTCGCAAACCTTTGATGAGGAGGAGCGCCTCATGGCAACGATTCAGTGCACGCTGAACCGATCCGCATTCCGTCGGCAACGGCTTGCCACGGCACCGGCCGGGCGCCACCGCGCCAACGCACACCGGTCTGCCGGTGCGGCAGAAGAGAGCCCGAGAAACCGATGAATGCCTTCCACCCCGACCTCACGCGCGCACGCTTCCTCCCCAAGATGTCCTACGGGCCCGTGACCTCCCGCCTCATGCGGAGTCTGAAGCCGCGCCCGACCGCCCCTGGGACCGACCTCACCGTTCAGGAAATAGTCGTGCCCGGGCCGAAGGGCGCACCGTCCGTCTCGCTCCGCGTCTTCCAGCCGACCGGCTTGAAGTCGGCTGCTCCGGCCCTGCTGTGGATACACGGCGGCGGCCTCATCTTCGGAGCCCCGGAACAAGACGACCGGACGAGCATCGCCTTCGCCCGCGAACTCGGCATCACCGTGGCCGCGGTCCGTTATCGACGGGCGTCGGACAGTCCCGCGCCCGCGGCCGTCGAGGACGCCTACGCGGCACTGCGCGGCCTGATCGCGCGGGCGAGCGAACTCCACATCGACATCGACCGCATCGCGATCGGGGGTGCCAGCGCGGGTGGCGGAATCGCCGCGGCCCTCGCACTGCTCGCCCACGACCACGCCGAGATCCGACCGGTGTTCCAACTGCTGGTCTACCCGATGCTCGACGACCGCACGACGACGAGAACGGACCTGGACGCGCGGAACATGCGTCTCTGGACTCCCAAGAGCAACCAGTACGGCTGGTCGTCCTACCTCGGCGACGCCGTAGCGGGCCCGGACGTCTCCCCGTACGCGGCCGCAGCCCGCCGCGAGGACCTCACCGGGCTCCCCCCGGCCTGGATCGGCGTCGGCACCCTCGATCTCTTCCATGACGAAGACGTGGAGTACGCGCGCCGCCTCAGCGACAGCAAAGTCCCCTGCGAACTCCACATTGTTCCGGGCGCGTTCCACGGGTTCGACGCGGTGTTCCCCAAGGCCGACGTTTCCCAGCAGTTCTGGCGCCTGCAGGCGCGGGCGCTGGATGCCGCGCTGTACGGCTGACACACACCGGCGCGCCACTCGGCGCTGAACGCGGCTCGCCCCTCGGCGCGCACCCGCATCGCCATCGAAGTCCTCCCAGAGCCCGGCCGGGTCCCCCTGCGCGAGAGCGCTCCCAGTCGGGCTGACAGCCCATGCCCACGCACAGCGCGGAGAAGGCGCCTGCGCCTTGCACCCCGGCACATTGATCAGGAGCACATTATGGAAACACCGACCCCCGTCCGTGAAGCGAGCGGGCGTGAGCCGGTCGCGTCCGAGGCGGGTACCTCCGACGCGGACCGGAAGATGAAGATCGTCAAGTACGTCTTCCTCTTCGTCATGCCGTTCCTCATGGTCACGATGATGTACGCGACGTACATGGGCACCATGCACTCGCCGAAGACGCGGGACATGCCGGTCGCCGTCGTCGGTTCGGGGGCCGTGGCCCAGTCCGTCGTCGACGAGCTGGAGTCCGCCGAGGACGGCGCCGCCGATCCCCGGCTGGTCGCCGACCGCTCGGAGGCACTCGACCAGCTCAAGGACCGTGACGTCGCCGGTGTCCTGCTGATCCCCGCGGACGGCTCCACCGAGGCGACCCTCTACACGGCCCAGGCAGCCGGCGCCTCACAGGCGGGAACGGTCAAGCAGCTCCTCGCCCCGGTGGCAGCGGGCCACGACTGGACGACCAAGACCGAGGACATCGCGCCCCTGCCCGCCGGCGACAGTGCGGGCATCGCGCTGCTGTTCGCCGCGATCGGCATGATGATGGTCGGGTACGCCCCGCTGAGCGGCATGATCGCGGCGGTGCCGCATCTGCTCGCCGTGCGCAGGTTCCTGCCGCTGCTGGCCGGCTGGGCGGTGGCGACCAGCTCGCTGATCTGGCTGATCCTGGGGCCGATCGTGGGCGCGGTCGACGGGCATTATCCGGCGTTCGTCGGGGTCGCCCTGCTCGCGACAGGCGCCGTGGCCCTCAGCCAGCTGCTGTTCGTGAAACTCATGGGCGGACTGGCGGTGCTGCCCGGCATGTTGCTGTGGATGGTCTTCGGGGTGCCCGCCTCCAACCTCGCCATGCCGATCCACTCGGTGCCCGGCTTCTTCGGCTTCCTGCACAATGTGCTGCCGCTGCCGGCCGCGGGCGAGGCATTGCGCTCCATCGTCTACTTCAACGGCCTCGGCGTCGGCACCCACCTGCTCACCCTCGCCGCCTGGCTCGTCGCAGCCCTCGCGCTCAACCTCCTGGTGGAGCGCCGCAAGGGGATCGCCATTCCAAACACCGAGGCGACCGACGACCCCCACTTCCCCCGGCCCGCGATGGCCGGTGGCCCGGTGCGCTCCAGGCGGCTCCGGTACTTCGCGGTGGCCGCCTTCCCGCTGACCATCCTCACCATCGTCGTCGGCCTGATGAGTGCCTCCCTGCACCAGCCGCAGGTCCGCGACATGCCCGTCGTGGTCGTCGGCGCCTCACAGGAACAGGCCACGCAGGCGGCCCGCGGTCTTCAGGACGGCCTGGGCGACCTGCTCTCCCTGACCACCAGCACCTCCCTCGACGCGGCGACGGACCAGATCCGCGAGGGCGAGACCGTCGGCGTGTACGTCCTGCCCACCTCAAGGGGCGGCGAGGCCATGCTGTACACCTCCTCGGCCGCGGGCGCGAGTCAGCACTCCGCGCTGCAGTCGATGTTCCAGCAGATCTCGGCGAGCCAGAAAACGCAGCTGGAACTGACCGACGTCCAGCCGCTGAACGACTCCGACTCGGGCGGCAGCAACAGCATGTACGCGGCCATGTCCTGGATCATGGCCGGCTTCCTGGTCATGGCGGTCCTGCGCGGCGGTGCCCCGGAGATCAAGCGCCTGCGGCAGCTCCTGCCCATGCTCGCCGGCTATGCGGTCGGCATGGCCGTGTGGCTGTGGTTCCTCTTCGATGTCCTGATCGGCGCGATCAACGGCCACGGCTGGGCGATGATCGGCTTCGGAGCCCTGACGATCTTCAGCATCTCGATGTTCACCGGAGTCTTCACCCGCACCCTCGGCATCGCCGGCATCATCCCCGTCCTGGTGATCGCCCTGATGGCCGGGATCCCTGCCTCCGGCGGAAGCATCTCCCTCTACATGGTCCCCGAGTTCTTCCGCGACCTGAACGGCGTCCTGCCCCTGCCCGCCGCGGTCGACATCGTCCGCGCCACCGTCTACTTCGACGGCTCCGGCATCGCCGGCCACCTCGGGAC
The DNA here is from genome assembly GCF_042723915.1 of Streptomyces sp. NPDC058335. NCBI lineage: Bacteria > Bacillati > Actinomycetota > Actinomycetes > Kitasatosporales > Streptomycetaceae > Streptomyces > Streptomyces sp. NPDC058335. Next base: position 128,883 of record NZ_JBHXHX010000011.1, read on the forward strand.
CATCGCCACCTGGGGCATCGTGTGCCTGCTGATCCACATCGGCATCGACTGGGCCATCGCCCGCCGCGACCGCACCCGCGGCACCGACGGGTCCGACACGACGCACGGCGGCGGCACCCTGGCACTCGGTGGGCAAGCCGAGCAGCCCGTACCAGCCGGCTCGATCGGACCGGTGCCCGAGGCAGCATCGCGCGCCGTCTCCCTGAGCAGCAGGCGGCGAGCCCTGCGCCGACGTTCCTGACCCTGTGTGGGGCCCCGGCCGACCGGACGGGGCCCCACACGCCGCACCGCCACCTCAAGGGTGGCCCCCACGCAGACGCCCGAGCCTGACCAGACGTCACCACTGCCCGATCTCGGCCGGTCCGGCTCGAAATCACGACAGTCGAGTACCGGTCGCGGTCGGCGGCCTGCGTGTGAGAGGCGAGACGAAACACGATGAGCAGCAGCCGTACGAAAGACCCTCGAAGAGGTCTTCACGGAGGGACAGCCCGGCCATCAGAGAGAGCCGGTGCACCGAGCGCGTCCGGCGATACGCAGCACCGGCCTGCCGATGAGGGGGCCGGTGCCGACGCAGTCGCCGCGCTCGGCACGCTCGGCCCGCTGGTTGGGCGTGAGGTGATCGTCGGCGACGTCGGAGACGCCGATCCGGCCGCCGGGCTTGAGGACCTGGAAGGTCTCGGTGAACACGGCCTGCACGTCGATCGTGCCCGCCGGCAGCGGGATGGCCTCGATGGTGCCCTTGAGGACTCCACGTTCCTCGCACCGGCCTTCGCTGCGTCGGCCAGCGCGAGGGCGAGCATCTCCCTGATCATGTCCAGGCCGTATGCCTTGCCGGTCGCACCGACGCGGCGGGCGGACAGCAGGACGTCGATGCCGCCGCCGGAGCCCAGGTCCAGGACGTGCTCGCCCTCGTCGAGGTCGGCGACCGCGGTCGGGTTTGCCCCAGCGAGCCACGCCGCGACAGCGCCAACCGGAAGCTCATCGGTCTCGCCTTTTCCTTCATGTCCTGTGAGCCCGGGAACACGACGGTCCCGCTGAGCTCTGCACGGTCCACTGCTCCATCTCCCGGTTCTGCCAGGTGAGGGGCGGGACACACGGTGTGGGCCGGGGGTCCCTACAGCAGGGCGCCGCCGGACACTTCGAGGCGCTGGGCGGTGACCCATCGCAGGTCCTCGGAGACGAGCACGGTGATGGCGTCGCCGCTCTTCGACGAGCTGATCGTCCCGTCCTACCTGAGCGGCATCGCTCCCCGGGACGATCCACGCGCCGTCTACGTCATGGGGCAGCCCGGAGCGGGCAAGCTGCTGGCCGCCCGGATGGTCCGCCGCGCGATGCGGCTCGGAACAACGGCGAGGACGACCTCGTCCACGCCGGCCGCCGCGGCGATGTTCGCGAGCTCCGCGATCCCGGCGAGCGCGTCCTGGCCGACCTTGAGCGGGCGCACCCAGATCAGACCGACCGGCTCGCCACGGGCGGCGACTGGGCCATGAACGCCCACAGTTACCGGAAACTGCGGCTCTCCCACGCGTGGGTCCTGGAACAGTTCCGGGTCGCCGGGCTGCGTCCCACGCGGGAAGGTTCCGGGCCGGGCGGCATGCGGATCGTGGCGCTCAGGCGTGGGTAGGGAGGCGTCCCGGCGCGCGGCAACCTCCGAGCGGTCGGCGGCGACCAGAGGGGGAAGTGAAGGCACGTGAAATCCCGCCCCCAAAAGGGAGATCATCATGCGCGCCCGCATCGCAAGACTGCTCACCGTCTTCGCCGCCGTCCTGGCCGTGCTGCTCGCGCCCGGCCTGACGACCCCGTCCGTGGCACAGGCGACGAACGACCGATCGGCCCGGGAAAGGACCCAGGACCACGTTGTGGCCCAGGTCCTGGCGAAGGCTCAGGGCCAAGCCGAGGCAGCGGTCGCCTCGGCGGACGTCTGGAATCCACCCGCGAACCTGGTCCAGCCCCTCAACGAGGTCTGGAACCACGTCGAGTCCACCTACGGCAACCTGTACGGCTTCCGCAACTACGGCTGGGACCAGATCATGGCCAACCGCGGCAGCGTCAACTACTGCGTCCGCTGGGAGTCGGACCAGCCGGTCAGCGCCGCCCTGCGCGACCAGATCCACGCCGCGCTGAAGAAGCAGTTCGGCAAGTGGATGGCGGCGATGGTCGACAACGGCGTCGGCCACAACGCTTGGCCGTACACCAACGTCCCCGTCAACATCGTCGGCTGGGCGGTGAAGAACCGCTCCACCCTCCAGTGGAGCGACAACTCCGTCGACATCTACACCAACATGCTGGACGGTGGCGGAGCCCCGCAGTGCGCCCCTGACTGCGGCCGCTTCTTCCACCAGGACGGCAACTACTCTCGCTGTCCCGGCGGCGCCGCCCGCCACTACGACCAGTCCCTCTGGCTCACCGAGGGCTTCGGCGGCGGCGCCGGCGGCGACTGGGGGCAGCGCATGGGCCGCTCCTACTTCACCGGCGCGCTCAACCAGGAGAACATCCACATCTACCTGCACGAGGTCGGCCACACCTTCGGCCTCGACGACTTCTACGACTGGTCCCCGACCGGCCAGTGCTGCTTCCTGATGAAGGCCGGCAGCGCCACCCAGATCACCGAGTTCGACAAGTGGATGTTCCGGGACTTCTGGCGCCACATGAAGTACCGGTACGGTCTCTGACACCTCCCTCCACCGACCTTCGCGGGGCCATGACAGATGTCATGGCCCCGCTGTGAAGATGATCGTCCCCGCGACGGATGTAAGGAGCACCGGCACCTCGCGACAATCACCTGACAGAGCCCGGGAGTTGACCGTCCAGGCCCATCAGGAACGTCAGAAACGAGGGAACAGCCGCGCGTTCAAACGTCTCGTCGGGACCGCGCTGGGCACCACACTCCTGCTCGTCACGGCGGCGCCGGCTGTGGCGGCCGCCCCCGGAGCGGCGGGAGCGGCACCGGTGCCCACCAGGCTGGACCGGGCCGAGCTGCGCGCCACGCTCGACGCGATCCACGGCCGGGATGTACGGCACCTACTCGTCGGTGTCGCTGACCGCAACCCAGGAAGCCGCGCAGATCCGCGGCGAACCGGCCACTGAACGGCCCGACATCTACCGCAACGACCTCGCCAAGAGTCTCAACAACCTATCGCTCCGACTGGGAGAGCTTGAACGGACGGCGAAGGCACTGGACGCGATGCGCGAGGCGGTCGCGATCCGCCGCGAGTTGGTCGCCATCCAGCCGGAGCGGCACTGGTTCGCCCTTTCCGTCAACCTCACCAATCTGTCGACGCGCCTGGTGGCCGCGGACTGCCACGAGGAGGCACTGGTCGCCTCGGAGGAGGCCGCGGCGATCCGCCGCCAGCTCGCCTACACCGTTCCGGACGCCACGTTGATGGCTCCGGTGAGCATGCCCTTGGCGAAGTGCTTCTGCAGGAAGGGGAAGATCTTCTTGCCGGATGTGGAGAGCGGGCGTGTTTTTCAGACGCCACCAGGCCCCCTGACGCCCGGTTCACATCGCGATCCGGAGCTGGCAGGAGGCCCTTCGTCAAGCCGTTCAGTTGATGCGGACGATCTTCCAGAACTGGTCGTCGATGTTCAGGTCGTTCCACTGCACGACTGCTGCGCCGTTGCTGGTGGAGGACTGGGCGACGGCGGCGTTGAGGCCGCTGTTGAGGTTCTTGAGTTCGTAGTAGCCGTTGCCCGCGTCGCTGAGGGTCCACTTCTGTGAGTCGGTGGTGGAGGGGGTGGTCTGGACGACGGCGGCTCCTGCGGTGGTGGAGCTGCTGCGGATGTCCAGGTTGAGGTTGCTGTTGACGTTCTTGACCGTCCAGGCTCCGCCGCCCGCGGACTGGAATGTGAACAGTTGGCAGGCGCAGGCGGAGTTCTGCCACTGGTCGGCGGCGGTGCCGGTGGCGGCGGAGGCGTTGGGTATGTCGAGGTACTTGCCGCTGTTCTTGTTGACAAGGATGTACTGTCCGGTGCCCAGTGGCGGCGGGGCGGTCTGGGTGAGGTTCCAGCGCTGGCAGGCGCAGCTGGTGCCGCTCCACTGAACGGCGGTGGTGCCGGGGGCGGTTGAGGCGTCCGGGATCTCCAGGTATTTGCCGGTGACGCGGTTGGTGAGGGTGTAGCCGCCCGCGGGGTGCGGGGCGACGGCCCATTCGTGGTCCAGGGTGCCGTTGTCGTCCCATTGGAGGATCCTGGCACCGTTGGCGCTGGACTGGTTCTCCACCCCGAGGACCTTGCCGCTGGCGGCATTGAAGATCTTGAAGTAGCCGGACGACTGCTGCACGAAGCGCCACTGCTGGTCGGTGGCGCTGGTGGTGTTCTGCTGGGTGGCGTAGGCGCCGTTGGTGGTGGAGCCCCCCGCCATGGCGAGCTTCAGGTCACTGTTCGTGTTGGACAGGGTGTAGGTGGCACCGTCCGAGATGCCGCCGCCCAGATCGATGGTGCCGTAGGTGACGGGGTTGGAGAGGTTGCTGCCTCCGTTGCCGCCACTGAGCACGAGCAGGCTGTGGCCGTCGGCCAGGGGGACCATGCCGCGGCTGTAGCCGCCGGCGACGTTGGAGCTGATGCGGGTCCAGGTGTTCGCGGCGCCGTTCTGGGTGTTGAGGAACAGGTCGCTGGTGCTGTAGGCGCCGACGACAAGGGTGCCGTTCGGACCGCCGGTGGGCAGCCACGTGATGTACGGGGTGCTGGTGGGGACCACGCCGTCCGTCGAACGCAGCGGAATGCCCGTGACGGAGTCGAACGCCTCCGGGTCGGCGGAGATCTTGTAGTAGACGGCGAAGTTGCCCGAGGGTGAGCCGCCGTACTCGTACGTCATGACGTAGTTGCCGTTGGGCAGCTTCGCGACGGTGGCCATGCCCGGACGCTGGCTGAAGGTGGGCATCGCCACGTCGTCGACGACCGGGCCCCAGGTGCGGACGTCCGTGGAGACCTGGTGCACGATCTTCTGGCCGTGGTCGAGGTCGCGCTGGTCGGAGTAGTAGACGATCAGCTTGCCGCCGGAGACGAGGAAGAACGGCTCCCACACGGGAGTGTTGCCATTGCCGTTCTGGTCGAAAGCCGGGCCGCCGGTGGCGATGTTACTGACGAAGCTCCAGGTCTGCCCGCGGTCGGTGCTGGCATAGACATCGATCTTGATGGCCGAACGGTCGGCGGGGACGGAAGCTCCGGCGGCCAGGATCGTTCCCGCCGGGAAGCCGCCCACTGCGGTGGGGAGTTCGAACAGCTCGGGCTGCCAGCGCATGCCCCAGCCGTTCTGCGTGTCGGCGACCTCCGAGATCTTCGTCCAGGAGTTGCCGTTGTCCGTGCTGCGGTAGATCGGGAAGACCGGTGTGCCGGAGGAGTACTGCTCGAACGTCGCGAGCATCGTGCCGTTGGCCGAGCCGTTGTGCTGCATACGCATCGCCCGCGGGTAGAGCGACCCGGGCGAGGGCGCACCCGACGGCGGGGTGTACATCGTCTGCGAGGGACGGGCCAGGGCGTCCGCCCGGCCGGTGGGCATGACCATGGTCATCACCGAGACGAGCAGGATGAAGGCCAGGGACAAGAAGGAGACGGGACGGGAACGCGGAGCGGCGCCGAGTCTGGCGCCTGTCTGCGCAGGGGACATTGCGGCTCCCAGGAGAAGGTGTGTTTCGGTGTCCGCCGGCTGGAAACGGCTCAGAGTGACGCGGCGGAGTTCGTTGGGCGCGTGGCCCGGGGGACAGCCGGGCGACACTGCAGGGCGCTGCTCGCGAGTGCGGGGGGGGACGCGGCGCGACAAGTCCGGAACGGCGGAGGTGGAGCGCCCCGGCGTGTGGGTGCGCCGGAGCAGTGGCACGGGGGGGGTGGGGTGGGTCAGAGGGAGGACGGAGGCGCGGTAGAACCGCGGACGATCAGTTCGACGGGTGGTTCGTTCGCCGGCGGCAGTTCGGTGTCAGGCTTCTCCATGGCGTGCAGGAGAAGCCGGATTCCTTCGCTTGACGCCGCCTCGAAGGGTTGACGGACGGTGGTCAGAGGTGGGGAGACGTAGGCGAAGACGGGGTTGCCGTCGAAACCGACGACACTGACGTCTTCCGGTACACGACGACCGCTTTCCCGCAGGCCGTGGATCAGTCCGATGGCCATCTCGTCGCCCGCGGCGAACACCGCGGTCACGAGGCGGTCCGAGGCCAGCCCGAGGCCCGCGGCATACCCTGAGGCCGCCGACCAGTCGCCGTTCAGCACGGGCGGTTCATGCGCGCCCCGGTCCGCCAGCGCCGCCCGCCATCCCTCGATGCGGTCCTTGGTGGCGTACCACCGGCGCGGACCGGCGAGGTGATGGACGGTCGCGTGTCCCAGGTCCAGCAGGTGTTCGGTGGCCGCGCGGGCCAGCTGATGCGCGCCCACGCCGACGGTCAGTGTCCGGGCGGCGGTGAAGGCGGGTGGCGCTCCGACGAAGAGGACCGGCACGTCGACGCCGAGCGGGACTTCACCCTCGACGATGGGTACGGAGACGACGATGCCGTCCACGCCCTGCTCCAGGAGTGATTCCAGCGCGCCGGCGATGCTTTGCGGGTCGCCGTCCGGGGTGTTGACCACGCGCAGTGCGTAACCGGCGTCCCGTACGGCCTGTTCGATGCCCACGAGCAGGGAGGCGGTTCCATATCCGGCGGTGCCCAGAGCAACCACACCGATGGACCGGGTGCGGCCGGAGGCCAGTGCCCTGGCCGCGTGGTTCAGCCGGTATCCGAGCTCCTCGGCGGCCGCCAGGACACGTCGGCGGGACTCGTCGGAGACGTACGGCTCGTTGTTGAGGACCCGGGAGACCGTCTTGCGTGAGACGCCGGCCAGCCTGGCCACGTCCTCACTGCGCGGCGCGGAGGAGCTCGCATTGCGCTCCAGCCCTGTCGTCATCGAGTCTCCTCATGGCCATGTGTTCTCCATCGAGCGAGGTCATTACGTGACCGACCGGTCTGACCGCGCGGTCAATGTCTACGCATCTGCCGAGCACACGTCAAGAGTTCTCGCAATGGCACTTGCCTCCGGCGCGACGGAAGCCGACACCCGTTGCCTGACGGAGCAAGGTGCCCGGTGGCTTCTGAGGAAGGCATGCTCCTGCGTGCATTCCTGCACTTCATACGGCGATTAACGGAGCCCGGACGGTTCGATGGCCAGCCGTGTCAGACCCATCCGTCCGGCCCGGCTGCCGGCGAATGAGACTTCCGGCCGGACCGGGCACCTCGTGGATTCCCGGACCGAAGTCTTGACAGCGAGTCCACGGAGCGTTCACGCTTCCTGGCGTTCGACGATCGTGTTTGTTTGGTCGTGTTGGATTCTCGTTCTCGTCTGACCGTCAAACGGTCCCTCGACGACCCACTCTCCGTCTCACCCCCATCCGGCTGACGTGCCATACCTGGGCACCGCCAGCCCAGTAGGAGCCGAAATGCACCGTTCCTCCCCCGGTCAGTTCATGCCTGGCACCACCCGCCGCACTGTGCTCCGCGGCCTCGGCGGAGCCGCGGTACTCGGTGCCGGCATCCCTCTGCTGAGTGCCTGCGCCGACAGTTCCGCCTCGTCGGACGGCAAGACCGTCACCGTCGGCTCCAACGCCTCCGACGCCGTCCCGAAGAAGGCATACGGCGACGTCTACGCCGCCTTCACGAAGCAGTCGGGGATCGAGGTCGCCATCAACACCAAGGACCACAACACCTTCCAGGAGCAGATCAACTCCTACCTCCAGGGAACGCCGGACGACGTGTTCCAGTGGTTCGCCGGCTACCGGATGCAGTTCTTCGCGGACAAGGGTCTGGCCACCCCGATCGACGACGTGTGGAAGACGATCGGCGGCAACTTCCCTCCAGCGATGCACGACCTGAGCAAGGGCCAGGACGGCAAGTACTACCTGGTGCCGCTGACTACGTCGCCGTGGGCGGTCTTCTACCGCAAGAGCGTCTTCCAGAAGTACGGTTACGAGGTCCCCACCACATGGGACTCGTACGTCGCCCTGTGCAAGCAGATGAAGAAGGACGGCCTCGTCCCGATCGCGTTCGGCGACAAGGACGCCTGGCCGGCGATGGGTTCCTTCGACCAGATCAACTTCCGCGTCAACGGCTACGACTTCCACGTCGAGCTGATGGCGGGCAAGGCTTCGTGGACCGACGCGAAGGTCCGCAAGGTCTTCGACACCTGGGCCGAGACCCTCCCCTACCACCAGGAGGGCGCGGTCGGCCGTACCTGGCAGGACGCCGCCCAGACGCTGGTGGCGAAGAAGGCCGGCATGTACATGCTCGGCATGTTCGTGGCCCAGCAGTTCACCGACAAGGCGGACCTGGACGACCTCGACTTCTTCCCCTTCCCCGAAATCGACCCGGCGTACGGGCAGGACACCGTCGAAGCGCCGACCGACGGCATCATGCTCAGCAAGAAGCCCAAGAACCGCGCCGGTTCCGTCAAGCTGCTCGAATTCCTGGGCACGCCGCAGGCCGAGGAGACCTATCTCAAGGCCGACCCGAGCCTCATCGCCGCCTCCTCGAAGGCCGACACCTCCTCCTACAGCGCCCTTCAGAAGAAGGCGTACGAGATGATCGGCGGCGCGAAGCACCTCACGCAGTTCATGGACCGTGACAGCCGCCCGGACTTCACCTCGACGGTGATGCAGCCCGCGCTGCAGAAGTTCGTCCGCGACCCCAAGGGGATCGACGGCCTGCTGTCCTCGATCGAGCGCCAGAAGAAGACGATCTTCGCGTCCGGCTGAGACCGACCCTCCCTCCGAAGCGGATGAACACCGACACCATGAGCTCCGAAACGACCACGACGGTCCCGAAGGCGGCCGCCGTGCCGCCTTCGGGCCGTGCGCCTGAGAAGAAGCAGGTCCCGCAGGGCCACAAGCGCCTGCTGACCCGCCGTGACCGCATCACGCTCGGCCTGATGGCCGGCGTGCCCACCGTCCTGCACGTGGCCCTGGTCTGGGTCACCGCGCTGGCCTCGATCGCCCTGGCCTTCACCAGCTGGGACGGCATCGGCTTCGACTCCATCAAGTGGGTCGGGCTGGACAACTTCAAGCAGCTGTTCTCCGACAACCCGCAGTTCTGGCCGGCCGTCGAGCACAACGTCATCTGGTTCGTCGTGCTCATCCTGATCCCGACGCCGTTCGGCCTGTTCCTGGCCGTGCAGCTGGACAAGAAGATCAGGTTCAGCCGCGTCTACCAGACCGCGTTCTTCCTGCCGGTCGTGGTCTCGCTGGCCGTGACGGGCTTCGTCTGGCAGCTGGTCTACAACCCGGACACGGGCCTGATCAACAGCCTCATCGGGGCCAACGAACCCGGCCACTACATCGACTGGATCGGCGACCCGAACCTCAACCTGTGGGCCATCCTGATCGCCGCCTCCTGGCGGCACACCGGCTACATGATGATCCTCTACCTGGCCGGCCTCAAGGGCGTCGACCCCTCCCTGCGGGAGGCCTCCGCACTGGACGGCGCCAACGAGTGGCAGACATTCAAGAACGTCATCTTCCCGACCCTGCGCCCCACCAACACCGTCGTTCTGGTCGTCACGATCATCGAGGCGCTGCGCGCGTTCGACCTGGTCTTCGTCTTCAACAAGGGCGCCCAGGGGACCGAACTGCTCTCGATCCTGGTCACCAACAACATCATCGGCGAGTCCAGTCGCATCGGATACGGCTCCGCGATCGCCGTCGTCCTGCTGGTCATCTCCCTCGTCGTGATCATCCCGTACCTGATCGCGACCTTCCGGAAGGAGCGGCAGGCATGAGCACCGCCCTGGTGACCAAGCAGCGCACCCCCGTCCGTCCCGCCCGCGTCCTGTTGCACGCCTTCCTGGTCGTGACGGCCTTGGCCTGGCTGGCCCCTCTCCTGTGGGCTGCCTTCTCAGCGCTGAGGCCCTACTCCGAGACAAGCGAGAAGGGCTACGTGTCCTGGCCCGACAAGCTGAGCCTCGACAACTTCACCAACGCGTATCTGCAGTCCGACATGCTGCACTACTTCGGAAACACGCTGCTCATCGCGGTCCCGGCCGTGCTGGTCACCCTCCTGCTGTCCTCGATGGTCGCCTTCTATGTCAGCCGCTTCGACTTCCGCCTCAACATCGCGCTGCTGTTGGTCTTCACCGCGGGCAACCTGCTGCCGCAGCAGGTCATCATCACCCCGCTGTACCGGATGTACCTGCTCATCGACCTGCCGGGCATCACGACGAGCGGCAAGCTGTACGACTCCGCACTGGGCCTGGTCCTGATCCACGTGGCGTTCCAGTCCGGCTTCTGCGCCTTCGTGCTCGCCAACTACATGCGCTCGCTACCGCACGAACTGACCGAGGCCGCGCTCGTCGACGGCGCCTCCGTCTGGCGCCTGTACTGGCAGATCGTGCTGCCCCTGTGCAAACCCGCGATGGCCGCCCTGGGGACGTTGCTGTCCATCTGGATCTACAACGACTTCTTCTGGGCGCTCGTGCTGATCTCCACCGGCGAGAACATGCCGATCACCTCGGCGCTGAACAACCTGTCCGGCCAGTACTTCACCGACCCCAACCTGGTCGCCGCCGGTGCCCTGCTCACCGCGATCCCCACCCTGATCGTGTACTTCGCGCTGCAGCGACAGTTCGTCAGCGGCCTCACGCTGGGCGCCAACAAGGGCTGACACACCCCCACTCGTCCCACCCCCTACACCCCTACACCCCTCCCGGAGCACCACCAGTGAGTACCGCACGCCGTCTCCGCATTCCTGGAATCGCCTACGGCGGTGACTACAACCCCGAGCAGTGGCCCGAGGAGGTCTGGGCCGAGGACATGCGCCTGATGCGCCAGGCCGGGGTGACCATGGTCAGCATCGGCATCTTCTCCTGGGCCCTGCTCGAACCGGCCGAGGGGGTCTACGACTTCGCCCGCATGGACAAGATCCTCGACCTGCTCCAGGAGAACGGCATCGCCGCCGACCTGGCGACACCGACGGCGGCCCCGCCGGCCTGGTTCTTCCACAAGCACCCGGAAACGCTGCCGGTCGACCGGGACGGCCGCGGACTGTCGTACGGCAGCCGGCAGACGTTCTGCCCAAGCAGCCCCGCCTACCGCCGAGCGGCGCTGCGTATCGCCGGAGCGCTCGCCGAGCGCTACGCCGACCACCCGGCCGTCGCCATGTGGCACGTGCACAACGAGTACGGCTGCCACAACGACGCCTGCTACTGCGACACCAGCGCCGCCGCCTTCCGCACCTGGCTGCGCGCCCGCTACGACGACCTGGACGCCCTCAACCACGCTTGGGGTACTACGTTCTGGAGCCAGTGGTACCACGCGTGGGACCAGATCCTGCCGCCCCGCACCACATCGGCTCCCCCGAACCCCACCCACCAGCTCGACTGGCGCCGTTTCTGCTCCGACGAACTGCTCTCCTTGTGCACCGCCGAACGCGAAGTACTGCGCCGGGCCGCTCCGGATACCCCCGCGACCACCAACTTCCTGGTCCTGCGCACCATCGACGCCCTCGACTACTGGCGTTGGGCACCGGAGCTGGACATCCTCTCCAACGACCACTACCTGCTGTCGGACGACCCGGAGGCCGAGGTCGACATCGCCCTCCACGGCGACCTGATGCGCTCGCTCGCGGGCGGCCCGTGGTTTCTCATGGAGCACTCGACCGGCGCTGTCAACTGGCAGCCCGTCAACCGCGCCAAGCGGCCCGGGGAGATACACCGCAACGCGCTCGCGCACGTCGCCCACGGTGCCGACGGCATCGCGTTCTTCCAGTGGCGGGCGGCGAAAGCGGGCGCCGAGCAGTGGCACTCGGCGATGCTGCCGCACGCCGGCACCGACAGCCAGATCTGGCAGGACGTCGTCCAACTGGGAGCAGACCTAAGGGCGTTGGCCGAAGTGCGGGGTTCCACCAGCACGGCGCAGGTGGCGATCGTGTGGGACTGGGACGCCCGCTGGGCCCTGGAACTGCCCTCCCAGCCCAGCGGCGAGCTGCGCTACCAGGACCTGGTTCGGGACTGGTACACCCCTCTGTGGCGGGCCGGGGTCGCCGTCGACTTCGTACGCCCCGACGACCCCGAACTCGACCGCTACCGGCTCGTCCTGGCACCCTCGCTGTACCTGGTCACGCAGGCGGCCTCGGCGAACCTCGCCCGGTTCGCCGAACGCGGGGGCACGCTGGCCGTCGGCTTCCACAGCGGCATGGTCGACGAGAACGCCCATGTGTACCTGGGCGGCTACCCCGGCGCGTTCCGCGATGTCCTCGGCGTGGTCACCGACGAGCTCTTCCCTCTGCTGCCGGGCGAGAGGACCGGCCTGACCGGCGACGTAGCCTCGGGCGCCACGGCCGACCTGTGGTCGGAACGCATCCGGCTCACCGGCGCACAGGCCGTCGCCTCCCACGCCGACGGCCCACTGGCCGGCCACCCCGCCGTCACCCGCCACCGGCACGGCAACGGCACCGCCTGGTATCTGGGCACCCACCCCGACCAGGAAACTCTCGCCGAGCTGCTCCACCGCATCCGTCAGGAGGCCGGCGTCACACCGGAGCATGACGCACCCGCCGGGATCGAGGTCGTCCGGCGCCGCGGCGCGCAGGCCGACTACCTGTTCCTCATCGACCACACCGGCAAGGGCGCCGAAGCACCTGCCGAAGGCGTCGAACTCCTCACCGGCACACCGGTCACCGGAACCGTCACCGTCCCACCGGGAGGAGTCGCCGTAATCCGCGAGCCCCGCTGACGCGTCTGGAGAAGTGAGCGGACGGCGGCACCACGCCAGGTGCGCGGCCCGGTCACCTCCGCTGTGCGAAGCCACTGATCAATACATACCGGCGGTGAAGCGGTGGTGGCCGACGCAGTCAGCACGAGGACACCGCGCCATCTCTCCACCCGAGTAGGACTGGATTCGCGACGCTCAGGCCCAGGGGGGTGGGTACGGCCGGCCGCACCGGCGTCTCGTCGGCCCCGCGAGGCCGCTAGGTCGTGTCGAGCCGCTTGAGAGAGCTCTTCCTCGTTCGGCTGATTCCTTCGTCCGAGGATCTTGAAGATCTGGCGGCAGATGTTGCGTCTGAGGCATCGCTGGTCGTCACGAGGGTGTCGTGTCTGCGCAGGTACACCAGGCCGACAAGCGCGCGCTGGTGTGGCGGTAGTTTGCAGCGGCGGTCACCCTCGCGGGTGACGATGAGCATGGTGGCCCACTCGACCAGGACGTGCGGCAGGTCGAGTGCGGCAGAATACGGAACCAACGGGGCTCCTGTGCCTGTGGGTCGAGACTTCGAACACCTCCCCCAACGGCACGGGAGCCTCGTGCGTTGCGCACACCACAAGCGTCACCCGATCAGTGGCCGTACTCAAAACCCTCACTACCTGAACCAGCCTGTCAGGCGCTCGGGCCGGTGCGCACGAAGAGGCAGAACGGGTGGCCCGCGGGGTCGCACAGGACCCGCACGTCGGCCTGGGGTTGGAAGTCCGCCACTGTTGCCCCCAGAGCAAGAGCATGCTCGACCGCTGCTGACAGATCGTCCACCTCGATGTCCAGATGCATCATCATCTGCTGCTCTGACCGTGTGGAGGGCCACTGCGGACGGATGAAGAGCGGTTCCGTCTGGAACGACAGTCCGGCACCGTCGTCGGACGCTGCGATCTCAACCCAGCCCGGTTCTTCCTTCCGCACCGGCCACCCGAGCAGGCCCTGGTAGAACTGCGCCAGCTCATGAGGGTTCGGTGCATCAAGAGTGGTCGCGGCCAACGTGAATCGCGGTTGGGGCTTCATGAAGTGCTGCTGCCCGGTTCTGCTGCTGACAGGCCGGCCGTCCACCAGCGGACCGCTGCCAACGCCTCGTGACATCCCTTCCGACGTCCCCTCGATCCATTGTTTCATCGCGGAATTGGCGGTTGATGCGGTTGTGCGGGGTCGCGCCAGGAGATGGTGGCCTCGCCGGTGAGGTGGCAAGCCAGGAGGTCGGTCATGGACAGGTGGATCATGGCTTCGGAGCGGGCCCTCCGGGTCCGGCGTGCGGTCCGCGACGAGCGGCTACGGTGGTCCCACCGCCTCCCGTCGGGCCGGGGCGCACCGGGAAAGGGCGGATCGGCGGGCGGTGACGCCGGAAGGGGGCGGACGGGGTGGCTGGACGGGCACGCTACGGGGCCGGGGTGGTGGCCTTGGCGGGGGTCGCGCTCCTGATCGGGCTGCTGGGACGGCCTTCGGGCGGCGACGGCGATACTGGCGGAGTCGCCACGACCCCGGCTTTCTCCGTCGCCCCGGGATCCTCCGGGCGGCCGGTCACCCCGACGGCCCCGGTGCCGGAAAGCCCGGTGGAGACGCGCCTCGACCTCTTCTCGTTCGGTGGCCTGTGCCAGGAGGAGGGGAGTCGTCCGGTTCCCCGTGCGGCACGCGTGTCGGCGTCGGGACCCCGCCCTCTGGTCGTCCATGTCAACGGGCTGCTGCACCAGTTCGAGGGCCGCGGCGGCTTCGACCGCGCCGACCCGTTCACGCCGCTGCCCGAGCGGGTGCAGCTCGTCGCCTGCGCCCGGTACGAAGGTCCGGGGAAGCTGCTCAAGGTGTGCCGGTACGAGTCGCCCGTCGAAGTGGGCCGGGAGATCTCCCATTTCGAGGGCCGGTACGTGGTTCGGGTCCTGGAGGCCCGTACCGGCCGCCTGCTCGGCACCCACCGCATGGCCGGCCGCACCTCCGCCGCCTGCACACCGTTCGTCGAGGGCGGCGCGGACACCGAAGAGGTCAACCCGCCCGGCGACGCCGCGTTCCGGGAACTCCTCGACCCGTACGCACGCGCCGAGAAGCCCTGAGCGGGGCGGCGTCTCGGCCTGTCGCAACGACAGTGTGCGGCGCTACCCGGCAGGATCCGGACGCCGGGCCCCAGTTGAGGATGCTCGTCGCAGAGGTCCCAGCGCTGCACCGGCGAGCAGACCGAGGCCGCCCTGCCCCGGAGGAACCGCGCTCCTCCCTCGCCGGTGAGGCGGCTGGCCATGAGGTCCGTCATGGCGAGGGGGTTGATGGCTTCGGAGCGTTCGGGGAGGGTGTCGTAGTCGCGGGCGCAGGCGGCGGTGAAACATGAGCCATCCGTAGGGCCGCTCGACCGCCCACTGCTTTGACTGCGGGTGGTGGTCGCGGCGATGGATGGACGATGACTTCGTGGCTGGTCAGCGGGCGGGTTTGATGCGGAGGACGGCGGCCGCATCGAGGATGTCGACGACCTTCAGGCTCATGGCGTCGTTGATGGTCGCGGCGGGTCCCTCCCCGCAACTGAACCCGACACTGCCTTCGCCTTCCGACGACACGCCGCCGCCACCGGAGCAGCCCGAGACGCTGTAGCCCGACCCTGTCAGCTGGGCGACCATGTCGACCTTGCCGCCCGCGATCGCCGTCACCTTGATCGGCCCGAGGCCGTACGTTTCCGGCACCGTCACCGTGTCTCCCACGGCGACCTTGATTTCGCATGTCCCGTCAGCACACGGCCCGGTTGGCGAGGGCGACGGCGTGGCCGTCTCTGTGGGGCCGGACACCGACCCGGATGCGGACCTGCTGGGCTGGCGCTCGGCGGTGGACCCGTCCGAAGAATCCGAGGAACACGACGTAAGTGCGGCGAACACGCAGGTGACAACAACGGCCACTGCGGCGGTGGGTGACGTTCTTCTACGCATCATGATTTCCATTGAACCCCGCCGCCTGCCGCCCAGGCAGGTGCGTGCAACCGCGGCCCGGCCGTCTTCTCACACCCAGAACTTGATGGGCGCGGCGTAGCGCTTGCGGGCGTGGTGACCGCGCCGTCGCAATGCCCAGGTGACCGCCCTGGCAGCGGTTCTGCGCGACCCGGAGTCCAGCACCGCGCGGCAGGTGAACCAGATCGGCACCAGCAGTGAGGCGTTGTAGTCGGGCTGTCCGAAGCCGACGCGCCGGTCCGAGACATACACCTCGTCGGGCTCGCGACCTGGCACGGCGCGCGCGATCCTGGTCGCGGTGACTACCTCCGCGCTGGTCTCGACGTAATAACCGTCCCGCGTATACGCCTCAGGCATGAGCGCTCTCCACGCTGTCGATGGTCCGGTCGTCCTCGCTGGCGCGCCGCGCAGAATGACGCTGCGCGGCCCGTAACAACAGATACAGGAAGCGGTGCGGGGCAGGGAAGGGGCCGCCGCGCGCAGCGGCACGACGGCTACGAGGTGATACTGCGGGGGTTCCCCGCGCTGGCGCCGCGGCGCCGACGATGAACAGCAGTGACTGGATTGGCGCTCGCCACCCGCCGGTCACTCCAGCGGAGTCACCTTGGTCGCCTGCGGGCCCCTCGCACCCCGCACGATGTCAAAGGCCACCCTCTGCCCGGCGTCCAGGGTTTTGTAGCCGTTCATCTGTATCGCGCTCCAGTGGAAGAAGACGTCCTCAAAGGCTCTCGGTACTGGGGCCGGTTTGCCTCGCAACCTGCTCCACCAGCTTCGGGGTGGCGGGGAAGAGGAAGGAGTCCAACCGTCAGGCGTGATCCAGCCGTATCCCTTCTCCGAATTGAACCACTTGACTGTTCCTTCAGCCATGTCCGCCTTCCGTTCCATTCGATCGGTACGTCCGGGCAGTGACGAGGCTGCCCTGTGGCTGCCAGGACCGCTCTGACTCTCGGCCTCGGCCTAGATGATCGATTCCAAGGGGGGCGACCCGATGAGTCGAGGCCGGTCCATACGCCTCGGACATCGGCCGATCACCCGATGGGCCAGCCGATGACCTGGTCGAGCTGAAGGTCGCGGAGGACAGCGTTGTCCAGCTTGATGCCGGTGGTGTTGGTCAGCCCATGAGGCGAGGTGCCGGTGAGGACCTGACCGAATCGCGCGCCGGTCAGATCCGCCGCCCGGAGGTCCGCGCCGGTCAGATCGCAGCCCGCCAAGGAGACCCCACGCAGGGAGGCGCCGCTCAGGTTGGCCCCGCGAAGGTCGCACAGCTTGAAGCGGCAGCCGTCCAGGGTGGCTTGACGCAGATCAGCCCCGCGAAACGAGCACCGCGTGAACCACAACTGCTGCAAGCGCACCGATACGAGATCACCACCGTCGAACGACTCCCGATGCAGAGCCGCATACCGACGGCGGGACGCCAGGTCTTCCTTTGCCGTCACCACTCTGCCCATGCCGGACATCGTGTCAGCCCTGGGAGACGGTTGTCGTCGGCAATTGCGGGCTCCGCACCACCGGCCAGCCCAGAAGGATGTGCGGAACCGGCACGCGGGGTAGGTGAGGGAGTCCAACGTCGGTGTGTGAAGACTGAGTTGGACTCCCTCGCGACCGCACTTTATGTGAAGATGGACGACCTGTTGAAGGATTCGCCGCAGCTTGCCCCGTGGCGGCCGGCGGTGGGCATCGCGCCGCAGTTGAGTGACGCCGAGCTGGTGACCTTGGCGATGATGCAGGCGATGCTGGGCTTCACCTCCGAGGCCCGGTGGCTGCGGCACGCCCGCGCCCACCTGTGGCATCTGTTCCCCTACCTGCCCCTGCAGCCCGGCTACAACAAGCGGCTGCGCAAGGCCTCCGAGCTCATCCGGCGCGTCACCCGCACGCTGGCGGTCGACACTACGCTGTGGACCGACGACGTGTGGGTCGTGGACTCCACACCGGTCGAATGCGGCCGCTCCCGCGAGACCGTCAAACGCTCCGACCTGGCCGGATGGGCAGAGTACGGCTACTGCGCCAGCCACTCGCGGTTCTTTTGGGGCCTGCGCCTGCATCTGGTCTGCACCCTTCACGGCCTGCCCGTCGCCTTGCCCTGACCGGCGCCAAGGCCGACGAACGTGAGACCCTGCTGGACCTGCTCGCCGCCGAGCCGTACCTCATCGGCGAGCGTCCCGGCCAGACACTGATTGGGGACAAAAACTACTTCGGCCGCGAGTTCGAGCAGCAGCTGGCGGAGCTGGACATCCGCCTCCTGCGGCCGGCCCGCAAGGGCGAGGCCGAGCGGTCCGGATCACAGCTGTTCAAGCCGCTTCGGCAGGTCATCGAGTCGGTCAACGAGACCTTCAAAGGACAACTCGACCTCGAACGCCACCGCGGCCGCACACCCGCAGGCGTGGCTGTCCGCGTCCTGCAACGCGTCCTCGCACTCACCGCCGCCATCTGGCACAACAACCACACCGGCCAACCGGTCATGCGCACACTGACCGCCTACGACCACTAAACCCCTTGGAATTGATCATCTAGTGCCGGTACGACGCCAAGAGTTCGGAAACAGGTGCCCATCCTTCACTGACACAGAAGGCCGTTGATCGTCCGGCGGTGGCATCGACGAACGTTCGCTGGCGCAGGTCAACTACATTCTGTACTGCTCACGAGTGCGCACGAGGCATGATCACCAGTGTCACGCTCACGCTCTGCCAGAGTGACAGTTTGGGATTGTCCGGTGAAGGCGGACCTTGACCAATTGCCACTGGGGTTTGACCGGTGACGAAGAAGGCTGCTCAGCCATCTTCCGGGACGTCCGGCGCCAGGTCTCGACATGCCTGACGCATTGTCTCCAGCGCGGCGCATCGTGCCACAAGCGCTCATCTTCTGCGCCCTGTCGGACAGTTCATCGCCGCTGTACAGAACCGCTCCGTGAGCGAAGGCTCGAAGCCTCAGCTCTGTTCGGGCCGGGCGCGGGCAATGAACGCGGCGAGGTCGCCGGTGGCTACGGGATCGGCGGTGAGTCGGACCGCAAACGCCAGCTGGTCGAGGCCTGCACCCGGCGCGAGGTGCGCGAGTGCGGTGGGCAGGGCGGCGTAGGCGAGCAGGTGCGTCGGCAGCAGATCGTCGGCGGCCGCGCGGGCGGCCGGACCCGCGTACTTCCCGCGGCGCGTGGCCAGGGCATGGGCGAGCCAGGCGTCGACGCCCGTCTGCACGTACATTGATGCCGACCGAGGAACTGGACGCCGTATGGCACGGCACGGAGTCCACCCTCACCTACCAGGTCGTGCTGGACGCGCTACGAGAGCTGTACGAGCAGCAGCGGACCGTCATCCAGCTCATGTACCACCTGGAGTGCGGTGTGGCCCAGGCGGCCGAGTACCTCGGCGTCCCACCTGGCACCGTCAAAAGCCGTGCCTTCTACGCCATGCGGCCCCTGCGCAAAGCGCTGGAGACACGAGGCGTGCTCGGCGAGGAATAGTGTCCGCGGCCTGACGCCGCGCGGTCAGCTGAACTGGTTCTCGCCCGAGACGCCGGGGCGCACCCACGACCTGACAGCGCAGCACGAGCCCGCGGCATCGCCCAGGCGTGCCTGGCCGCGCGAATCCGCGTGTTCGCGGACCGTGGCCTGTCAGGGGAGCCAACGCCCCCGTTCGCTCCCCCGCCACCACCACCGCGAACGGCCCAGATCAGAACAGGTTCAGTGCTCGCAGAGGGAGAATTCCCGTTCGTATAGCTGCTCGTTGTGTTCGTCGACGAAGAATTTGCGTTCCTGCATGAGTTGTTCGCGGTAGTTCTTGGCTTGTTCTAGCGTCATGGTCGAGGTGTCGGACCATGGCTGTTGCGGTGGCACGTCAGATGTCGAGACGATCTTTTCCGACGGGTCGACCAGGAAGAACGCGAGGATTTTTCGATATCCCGGGCGGGTGGGGTCCGTGAGGCGGAATGAGCCGACGCGGTGTTGCAGGATGTTCGGGAACGCCAGGCAGCGGCCCGCTGGGGTCGATGCCGATCCGAGCATCTGGTTCAGTGCGTCTTCGTCCTCCAGGCCGTAGACCTCACGCAGACCGTTGTCGTCGTTCTGTTCGTAACTCGGGTCGTCGAGTGCCGCTCGGAAACTCAGCCGGCTCTCGGTGATGTTCTCGCTGCCCCAGTAGTAGATGCCCGTCGAAACGATCCGCTCGTTCATCATCCCCTCGACATGCCAGGAACCGCCGGGATACTCGGGCTTGTCCGGGGTGAGATGAATAGCGGCGAGCTTGACGATGACCTGGAGACGGCGGCCGCGCAGGTCGACTCGGGCGGACTCATCGGGCAACTCGGGCGGGGTGAAGGTTGGGGCGTCCGGGATGACCGGACGGCGGTTCTCCCACCAGTCGTCCTGGGCGAGTTCCCATGCACGGACGGCTTCTGCGTAGGCCCCGTCATCACCGTAGGAGGATTTGTCCGGATACTCCGGCTCCGAGTCGTACCATCCGTAAGGATCGGCCTCGATCCGCAGGGGTCGCGGATGACGTAGATCGGTGAGCACGTTCTCCAGCAGCGGGCGCATGCGCGCGAGCAAGTCGGGCAGAACGCCTGATAGTTCGTGATGAGTCTCGGGATGCACGTTGTTGACGTACGAACGGAAGGTGACATCGCCGTCGTCACTGACGTCCACGTCCGTGGGCAGCCACTGGAATCTCTCCGAGACTTCGTACTTCGAGTAACGGTCCGTCGGGTTCTGCCAAGCCCGCTCGGGCCCACCGCTCACCTCTCTCACCAGACAGAACAGTGAGGGATGAACCAGATCCAGTACCTGGCCGTCGGATCCGGGATGCCAGTCCTTTTCTGCTTCGGGGACCTCTTCCAGAACCCGAACCGCCTCGCGCAGCCGGGATCTGAGCTTGTCGTCGACCAGTGTGTCCGACTGCCACACCCCGTCGACGGCGGACACCTCGACGCCGGTTCGTCCTTCCCGCAGCGCGGCGTAGTGGTGGAGTTCGGCAAGCACGTAGCGAACCTGCGCTTCGGTGAGGCCCTGCGCGACCGCTTCCTCCGTCCACCTGGCGACGATGTCGGCATCGTTCATCTTGTCGAACCACCGCGGCTTGGCCCGAATGTGTGAGCTGCACTGCATCATCTGAAGTTCCCGCAGCGTTCGGGGTGTCGCGAACGCTATGGAGCGGGAAGCACGAAAGGGCAGCGGAAAAGCAGACAGGCCAGTCAATTCTCTTGGTCCTCCCGGTCGGTGTGCGGTGGCCGGAAGGATACGCCAGCGGACTGACATCGCAGCCGTGGTCCCTGTCATCACTGGACCGCAGAGGTCGGGCTTCGACGTACTGGCGTGACGCCCGGTCAGCGCTCATCCGAAGCGAGAATGCGCAAGGGGGCGACGGGGGTTGCAGGCGTTGCGGCGCGGTCGGCCGTGATGTTCTTCACTCCGGCCGTGCGAGGGCCCCGAAGACAAGCAATCGATTGTGAGTGGGTCCGACTGTAGTCGCCCTGTCGCACCGTCATAGACCTGCGGCGGCATCCACGACGAGTACCGGGACAGGAGAGTCCCCCGCCTTCGTGCCGACCTGCCACTCGTTCCAGTTCGCCACCGACCCGCCCGAGTACGTCTGTGTGCCGTGTCGAAGGCGACGCTCGCCTCCTTCGGCAGCGCTCTCACCCGCATGCCGAAGTGGCGGTGTTCGTCGAATCCGAGCTGGTGACCCGCCGTGGTTGATGCCGATTGACGGCCCCTCGACGGCACGGGGCAAGTCATTTCGTCAGGGGATCAACTCGACTCGCGGACCACGAGTTCGTTCGGCATGATGACCGGGCTCGTGGGGCCGCCGTCGATGAGGCTGAGGAGCAGGTGGACGGCGGTGGTTGCCTGGTCGGCCATCGGGCTGCGCACCGAGGTGAGCGCGGGGGTGGTGTAGGAGGCGGCTTCTATGTCGTCGAAACCGACGACGGCGACGTCTTCGGGCACGCGTCGTCCCGCTTGGTGGAGTGTGCGCAGGGCGCCGATCGCCATCAGGTCGTTGGCGGCGAACACGGCATCGAGGTCGGGGTCGTCCTCCAGGAGTTGGCGCATGGCTTCGGCGCCGGAGACCCTGCTGAAGTCTCCCAGTGCCACGATGGAGCGCCGGCCGGTTTCGCGTAGCGTGTGGCGGTATCCGTCGAGACGTTCGCGTGCCTCGTAGAGTTCGAGCGGTCCGGTGATCGTGGCGATCCGGCGTCGGCCGCGTTCCAGGAGGTGGCGCACGGCCAGTGCTGCTCCGCCGGCATTGTCCAGGGCCACGTACGGAACGTCCTGTGCGGAGGTCCGGTTGAAGGAGACGACCGGCAGACCCTGCCTGGCCAGGGCGGCGGGCAGCGGGTCTGTGCCGTGGAGGGCGACCAGCAGCACGCCGTCCACGTGCCCGCCTGCGATGTACTGCTCCACTCTGGTTCGGCTCTGGTCCGATTCCGCGAGCATCAGCACCAGCCGTTTTCCGGCGGTCTCGAGCTCCCTGCTGACGGCGCGGACCACGGCGGAGAAGAGAGGGTCGTCGGAGACGACTCCCTGGGGCGGGTCGGAGACGACCACGGCAAGGGTGTCCGTGCGACGGGTGACGAGGTTGCGTGCCGCCCCGTTGGGGACATAACCCAGTTCGTGTACGGCCTGCATGACGACGTCTCGGATCTGGGGGGCGACCGTCGTCTCACCGTTGATGACGCGGGAGACACTCGACTTGGACACGCCCGCCCGGGCGGCGACCACTTCAAGAGTAGGGCGCTTCATAGCTGTCCGTCCCCTGCGCCGCCGCCCGGGTCCGTCCTCGGGGAGGGTTCTCTCATCAGGGCGACCTCCGGCTCTGCGTCATGGCGATGCAAGCAGCGTATCCGCAGGCAGGGGCAGACATGAGCGTGTCAGGACCTCGACTCCGTTTGCGTCACCACTGCGTTGTCCGCCTGCCGCTAGGGCCGCGAGAAATCGCTCCCCGAAGGTGACACGCCGGTTTCGGCGCTTTTTTTCCTAGGTGACAGGCCTCTTGACAGCCTTTGTCGACCCCTCCATTCTCCGATCAGGGAGCGCTCCCTCACCCCGCCCCCACCTGAGGAGTCGCCCGTGCAAACGCTATTGCGTCGTTTCGGCTTACTTCTGGCCGTCGCGGCCTCATTGCTCACCTTCGTCGCACTGCCGGCTCCCGCCGCTCAGGCAGCGGAGGTGTTGCTTTCCCAGGGAAAGACCGCCGCCGCCTCGAGCACGGAGGGAGTCTTCAGCGCTCGCAGCGCCGTCGACGGCGACGCCGGCACCCGGTGGTCCAGCGCGTTCGCGGATCCCCAGTGGATTCAGATCGACCTGGGAACCACGGCCGGGATCAGCCGTGTCGCGCTCAACTGGGAAGCCGCGTACGGCAAGGCGTTCAGGATCGAGGTGTCGAACGACGCCGAGAGGTGGACCGTCGTTCACGAGACGGCCACGGGTACAGGCGGCGTCCAAAGCCTGGTTGTCGCTGGAACGGGCCGCTATGTACGGATGTACGGCACCCAGCGCGGCACTCCTTACGGGTACTCACTGTGGGAGTTCCAGGTATTCGGTGCCTTCGGCGCCGGCGACCCGGGCGGTGACACCGACAAGCTGCTGTCCTACGGCAGGACGGGCACGGCCTCGTCGTCGCAGACCGACCAGAACTGCTGGGAGTGCTCGCCCGCCAGGGCTTTCGACCGCGATCCGGCCTCGCGCTGGGCGACGAGTCCCACCACGGGTTGGACGGATCCGGGCTGGATCGCCGTCGATCTCGGCGCGCCGGCGCAGATCAACAAGGTCGTATTGCAGTGGGATCCCGCCTTTGCCAGGTCCTTCCAGATCCAGGTCTCGCCGAACGGAGCCGACTGGACGCCGATCTACTCGACGACGGCCGGCACAGGGTTCAAGCAGACGCTGGTCGTCTCCGGCAACGGCCGCTATGTGCGCATGTACGGCACCGAGCGTGCCACCCCTTACGGCTACTCGTTGTGGGAGTTCCAGGTGTACGGCACGGGCGGTGATCCGATACCGGCTCCGTCCCTGCCGAGCGACCCCGCGAATCCGCCGCGGCTGGTGTGGAACGACGAGTTCGAGGGCGCCGTGGGCAGCAGGCCCGATGCCTCGAAGTGGAGGTCGGATCCCGGTACCGGACCCAACAACGAGCTGGAGTACTACACCGATCACCGCAACGCCGCCCTGGACGGGGCCGGGCACCTGGTGATGGAAGCGCGCAGGGAGGCCACCGCCGGATCATCGTGCCCTCCTGATCCGCTGAGCGGCAGCGGCACGTGCCAGTACACGTCGGCGCGGATGAACACAGGCGCGACGTTCCAGTTCACCTACGGGCGTGTCGAGGCACGCATCAAGGTGCCCAAGGGCAACGGCCTGTGGCCCGCCTTCTGGATGATGGGCGCCGACTTCCTGACGGGCCGACCATGGCCGTACAACGGCGAGGTCGACATCATGGAAGTCCTCGGCAAGGACGTGAAGACCGCGTACTCGACCGTCCACGCGCCGGCCTACAACGGCGGAGGCGGAATCGGCGCGCCCTACACGCTGCCCGGGAACGCCGACTTCTCCGATGACTTCCACACCTGGGCCGCCGACTGGAACAGCAAGGGCATCACCTACAGCCTGGACGGCCGGACCGTGTTCTCCCTCGACAAAGACGAGGTGGAGCGAACCCGCGGACCGTGGATCTTCGACCACCCGCACTACATGATCCTCAACCTGGCCGTAGGAGGGGACTGGCCGGGCCCCACGGACGCCGGCACACCCTTCCCCTCCAAGATGCTCGTCGACTACGTGCGGGTCTATCAGTAGTCGCTCCGGGCTCCGTGAAGCTCTCGGGCCGCTCTGCCGCCCCCTCGGGCGGCCCGGGACCTCCGCCCCACACCGGGGGCACGCTTCTCTGCCCTGCCCTGCCCTGCTTCGGCCTGCTCTGCCCTGCTCTTGCTCTTTCCCATGGCCGTACTCGCAAGGAGCCGGCCGTTCCCCTCAATCCGACGCTCGTGAGGAAGTGACATGCGCAGACATCCCATCCCTCTGTACACGCTGTTGGCGGGCGCTTTAGCGGTCGTGCTGGCCGCCGCCCTGAGTTTGACGGTCTCGGCTCAGCAGGCGCGGGCCGCCACGGTCACCGTCCAGGCCGAGTCCTACGCGGCCCAGTCAGGCGTCTTGTTCGAGGCGACCGCGGACACCGGTGGCGGTCAGAACGCGGCGTTCCTCGCCGACGGCGACTGGATGCGTTTCGACAACGTCGACCTCGGCGCGGCCGGCCGCCTGACGGTTTCCGCCCGGATCGCTTCCGCTGCCGGCTCGGGCACGGTGGAGCTGCGCACCGCCAGCCTGACCGGCCCGCTGCTCGCAGTCGTGCAGACCTCCCCGACCGGCGGCTGGCAGAACTGGGTGACCCGTGCCACTGACGTCGCCACCCATCCCACCGGGTCGCAGACCGTCTTCGCCGTCCTGCGCGGCGCGACCAGCGGCGACTTCGTCAACATCAACTGGTTCTCCTTCGTCGGCGCGGGGGACGGCACAGCGACCGGATGGGTCCCTGTCGACCAGGCCAAGTGGAACGCCCAGCTGACGCAGTTCCGTGCGATGACGCCGGCCGCGGTGCCCGCCGGCGTGGTGCGGGTGCCGGAGTTCAACGCCACCTGCACCTACAGTCACTCCAAGCCGGACGACCCCATCGTTCTGCCGGGCCTTCCTGGTGCATCTCACATGCACAGCTTCTTCGGCAACAAGAGCACCGACGCGTTCTCCACAGCCCAGTCGTTGCTGGCCAGCGCACCAACCAGCTGCACTCCCGCCAAGGATCTCTCGGCGTACTGGGTTCCCACCCTGTACGAAGGCGACAAGGCCGTCGAGGCCGAGGGCATGATCGTCTACTACGGTTCGCGGCTGCCCGACCCGTCGGCGACCGTGCCCTTCCCCGAGGGGTTCCGCATGATCGCGGGCGATGCCAAGGCACAGACGCCCACACCTGCGGGATCGCCCGGCCAGTTCTGGTGCGCCGGCGAGGGCGGCGAGATCGGCCGCAGCGCCGACGGCAACTGGCCAGTCTGCGCCCCGAAGGCCCACCTCACCCACCAACTCGTCTTCCCCGACTGCTGGGACGGCAAGAACCTGGACAGTCCCGACCACAAGTCGCACGTAGCGTTCACCTACGACGGCAAGTGCAGCGGCGCCTACCCCGTCGCCATCCCAAGCGTCTCCTTCGTGATCAGCTACCCCACCAGCGGCAGCGCGGCAGGCTTCCGGCTGGCCTCGGGCATGGCATCGTCCATCCACGGCGACTTCTTCAACGCCTGGGACAACGCCGCTCTCGGGCAGCGTGTGAAGGACTGCATCACCCAGAAGGCCAAGTGCAACTCCGCCGGCACCTTCTGACCCTGCGGTCGGCATGCGCCGTGGCCATGGCGCTCCTGGCTGTCGGCTGCACCACGCAGCCGACAGCCGGCACGTCACCGAAAGCCGGTGCATCGCCGTCGGTAGTCTTCAACGCCACCGACACCGCATGGATCCAGTTGATGATCCCCATGAACGAGCGTGCGCAACTCCTGACCGATCTGGCTCCCTCCCGCTCAGGCAAGACAGACCCCGCCCTGACGGCGCTGGCAGCCAAGACCGGATCGGGACTGCGCGAAGACCTGCGACGCCTGCGTGCCTTGCTGGAACTCTCAGGCGTCCCCGACACTCGCCCGCACGAGGGGCACAACATGCCGGGCATGGTCAGCCTGACCACCATCGAGAAGGCGGGCGCCACGACCGGTCAGGAGTTCGACAGCATTCTCACCGACGCGCTGCGGGCCCACTTGACCCAGGCCCGGATGCTCTGCGCCAGCGAACGCACCCACGGCCAGGCCGGCGCGGCGAAAGAACTGGCCGCGGCCATCGCGACGAACACAGCCAGACTGATCACCTGGCTGGACAGGCTGCGCCCGGCGCAACCTTCGCCGGGCGGCACCACTGCGGCGACACGGCCGTAGGCGCGGCAGGCGGTGCAAGGGACCACGCAGAGTAGCCATGTGGTGCACGCAGCCCTGTGCGCCCCCGCCATCGCGCTCCGGGTCGGGGGAAGGGTTGCGTGCACGGGCCCTTCCAGATGATCCGCATGCCCGCCACTTGCTGGAACGCGTGCGGGTCGTCAGCATCGCCGATGACGTCAGCGGCAGCGGGGGTCAAGCAGGTCAGGTCTGATGCGGATCGACAAGGAGTGCCCGCTCACCTGCAGATCCACCTGATCGTGGCTGATCGTGGACAACTACGGCACCCACAGGACTTCTGGGATCAGAGCCTGGCTGGCCACACCACGGTTCGGACCGTGCGCACCTCGACCGACTCCTCCTGGATCAACCAGGCCGAGCGGTGGTTCGGCTGGCTCGCCCACCAGCGATCCGCCGCGGCACGCACAAGAACGTCCAGGCCCTCGACGCCGCCGTCCGCGCCTGGGTCGAGGACGGCGGGGCTTCGTCGCCCTCTATGCCGTGGTTGGACCCAGGGTGGTGGCGCAGGCGCCTATTCGGCAGGGCGGCTGCTGTCAGACGAAGAGTCGCACGGCATCGCGTGACGAGCGGTGGGCGGACGCCGACGGGCCCGGTGCTCAGGAAGCACCGGGCCCGTCATCCGCGCCTTCCCCGTCCCCACGGTCGGACGCGGGTCACCACATGCCGCTCACATGTGGACGGTGGGGGCTGCGTCCGCGTCGACCGCCGGCACACCGCGCCGGTAGAGGACCGCCGTGAGCAGGGCGCCGACCGCGAAGAAGCCGGCGGACCACCAGTAGGCGGTGGAGTAGGACTCCAGTGCGGCCTGGGCCTGGACGAGCTTGTCGGTGGGGTTCTTGCCGACCAGGTACGAGGTGGCGGCGCCGGCGGCAAGCGTGTTGAGCAGCGGGGTGCCGATGGAACCGCCGATCTGCTGCATCGTGTTGACGGAGGCCGACGCCACGCCGGCGTCCTCGGTGGCCACACCGCTGGTGGCGAGGCTCATCGCCGGGGCCATGATCAGGCCGATGCCGAGGCCGGTGACCAGAAGCGGGGGCAGGACGTGAGCCGCGTAGGTGCTGTCCAGGCCGAGGTCGGTCAGCCAGATCATGCCGACGGCTCCGAGGACCATGCCGAGCGGGACCACGATCTTCGGTCCGATGCGCGGGATCAGGACGCTGGTGGACAGGGTGGCGCTCACCATGAGGGCGCCGACCATCGGGAGGAAGGCCAGACCCGTCCGGACGGCGGAGAAGCCGAGGCTCAGCTGGAGGTAGTAGGTGAGGAAGAGGAACACGCCGAACATTCCGGCGCTCGAGATGAGCATGGCGGTGAAGGACGCGCCCCGGTTGCGGTCCAGGAGCACGCGCATCGGCAACAGCGGATGAGAGGCCCTGGTCTGCCACCACGTGAACACCGTCAGGAGCAGGGCGCCGACGGTGAGGAAACCCCAGGAGAGGGGCGAACTCCAGTCGTGGGACTCGGCGTTGGAGAAGCCGTACACGATGCCGAAGAGGCCGGAGGTGACCAGGACCGTGCCGGGAATGTCGAGCTTGGAGCCGCGGTCACGGGCCGTGCGCTGGAGCAGCAGGAAGCCGCCGACTATGGCGAAAGCCGCTATGAAGAGGTTGACGTAGAGGGTCCAGCGCCAGTTCATGTACTCGGTGAGGACACCGCCGAGCAGCAGGCCGACAGCCGCGCCGGAGCCGGCGACCGCGCCGAAGATGCCGAAGGCCCTGGCGCGTTCCTTGGGATCGGTGAAGGTGGTGGTCAGCAATGAGAGTGCGGCGGGCGCGAGCAGCGCGCCGAACAGGCCCTGGAGGGCGCGGCCCGCGACGAGCATCTCGAAGCTGGTGGCGGCGCCCGCCACGGCCGAGGCGACCGCGAAGCCGCTCACGCCGACCAGGAAGGCGGGCTTGCGGCCGAAGAGGTCGGCGATCCGGCCGCCGAGCAGCAGCAGACTGCCGAAGGCGAGCGAGTAGGCGGTGACGATCCAGGTGCGGTTGCCGTCCGAGAAGCCGAGGTCGGCCTGCGCGGATGGCAGCGCGATGTTCACGATCGTCGCGTCCAGCACGACCATCAGTTGGGCGAGGCCGATGATGGCGAGGATCCACCACCGATGGCGGGGCCCGCTCTCCTCAGCCTGTGAACCGCTCTTCCCGAGCGACACCGTGTCCGGCGCTGCGGCTGTCTGAGCCATGGGGACGTACTCCAGTCGAGGTTCAGGTAACGAAAGAGGAAACGAAACCGTTTCGTACACCTAGCCTAAGCGCCCTTCGATCGAAACGCAAAAGTTTCGCTGGGGCGGTGGGCTCGTGCCTTCCGTCGGAGCACCTGGCACCTGGCACCACAGCGACGCTCATGGACGTGGTGGGCCGAACGCCGACGCCGACGCAGAGAGGTCCACCACAGGGCCGGGCCGTGCTCCGGACCACCTCGCCCGCAGCAGGCGCAGGGCGGGCGGGCGGGGCGCTCGCACGGTACGCGCCGTGGGGCGTCGTATGCGACGGGCCCGCCTCCAGCAGCAGGCTCGGAGCCGCCACAGATGCGCGTGGCGCGGAAGTTGGCCAGGCCCACGTCGGCGGAGGGCTGGAAGGTCTGCCGCCACGCGCTTCGCTCTCGCCGGTGCCGTGCTCACCGGCCGGCTGAACGCCGCGCCGCCCCGCCAGGGCGGGCCTCCTCCCCCGACCCCGTTGCTCACCTGCGCCCGCGAACACCAGACCGGGAGCCTTCGTGGCGAGCGCGCTGCGGCCGGCCGGCCGCAGCGCGCTCGTGGACTGCCCGAACGGGCCGGGGCGAACCCTCGTGCGGTGTCAGCGGCTGAAGACGAGTTCGGCCTGGTCGCGCTTGGTGGTGTGCAGGTCCCAGTAGACCGGGGAGATCTCTTCGGGCTGGGCGGTCGGGAAGTCGGGGACGACCGACACCCCGATGGATACGTCGATGCCGACGTGGGCGGCCTGGACGCCGGTGCCCTCCAGTTCCTTGTGCAGGTTGATCGCCCAGTTGCGCAGCGCCGCCGCCGCGGCGTTCACGTTGCCGACCTGCGGGACGGGGTCGATGGAGCCGGCGCCCGTGGTGAACAGCAGGGTGCCCGCCCCGGCCTCGCGCATCGCGGGCAGCACCACCTTGGTGGCAGCGATCGCTCCGTACAGCTGGAACTCCATCTCGTGCTGCACGTGGGCCGGTTCGGTAAGGGTCGGGGTGGTCAGGGTGGTGGAGCCCATCGTGCCCACCGGGGAGTACTCCAGGACGTCGATGCCGCCGAAGTGGGCGGCGGCGCCCTTGAGCGCCTGGGTGAGCGCGTCGCGGTCGAGGACGTCCGCGGGGAACGCGGCGGCCGAGATGCCCTCGGCGGTGAGCGTGCCGACGAGCTGGTCGAGCTTGTCGCGGTTGCGGGCGACGAGCGCGACGTCGAAGCCGCGGGAGCCGAAGGTGCGGGCGATGGCCAGGCCGAGCTGAGGGCCGGCTCCGACGATGACGATGCTGGTCATGGTGGTGGTTGTCCTTCCGTAAAGCGGTGTCAGGGAGGTGGGCGTGGCCCTCCGGTGGCTGACGCGGGCACCGGATGCCTCGCACCCATATCCAGACAGGGCTATCCGTTTTGCAAACGGAAAGCCCTATCCGATTTCTGCTCATCACCGTAACACCAAAAATGGATAGGGCATTCCGGTTGGTAGGGTGGCGGGTATGACCCCTGGCCCCAAGCCGCACGACGCCCAGTCCCTGCGCAGCGATGCCGAGCGCAATCGCGGCCGGATCCTCGTCGCGGCGCGCACGGTCTTCGAGCGTGACGGGCTGGCCGCGTCCATGGCGTCCGTGGCCCGCGAGGCGGGAGTAGGGATCGCCACCCTCTTCCGCCACTTCGGCGCCAAGGAAGACCTGATCGCCGCCGTCTTCGCCGACCGCATGGATGCCTACGTCGCCGCCGTCGACGAAGCTCTCGACACCCCCGATCCGTGGGCGGGTTTCACCGGGTTCATCGAGGCCATCTGCGCCATGCAGGCGACCGATCGGGGCTTCGCCGACGTGCTGACCACGACGTTCCCGGCCGCAGAGGGCCTGGAGGAGCGGCGTGCGGCGGCGTTTCAGGGCTTTCTGGAGCTTGTGGACCGCGCCAAGGACAGCGGGCAGCTACGGGCGGACTTCGCCTCTCAGGATCTCGTCCTCCTGCTCGTTGCCAACGCCGGTGTCGTAGCCTTCGCCGGCGACATCGTCCCGGACGCCTGGCGCCGCCTGGTCGCGCTGGTGATCCAGTCGTTCCAGGCCCCAGCGCGGGGCCCGCTGCCCGCCGCACCCGCGGATGACGCCCTGTATGAGGCCATGCTCCGTGCCGGGTCGGCGAGTATCGCCTCCCGTGAGCGCAGCAGCACCACGTGATCGCGTCGGGCGTCCTTGACCGGCCCGTCGGCGGGAGCGGTGCGTCTTGGGTCCTTGCCCGCAGAATTTCGCAGCGAGCAGTGCCGGCCAGGGCCTGCTCCGCTACGTGATCCGACGCGGCTGCCCCGACGATGTGCACGCCGAAGGCGTGAACGGGCAGGCCGGACGGCGTTTGCACGGGCTCCTGTTCCATCGCGGGATAGCTCCGGGCTCTCGCGTGTTCGCCGTTCAGCGCCACGGGGGGGTTCAGTGGTTATTGCTGATGCGGTCGGGTGAGGCGGACCATTGCGCGGTACAGCGCGCCGGGTGCGGGAGCCTCGGGCATCGGGGGTAGAGGGGCTCCGGGGTTGGCGTAGGAGCGGAGCATATGGGCGACGAGGCGTTGCCAGGCGTCGGGGGCGGCGTCGCCGGCTGCGTTGACGACGCCGGCGTTGGCCATGAGCAGGATCGGCATGTCGCGGTCGGTGAAGTCGTCGCGTAGGTGGCCGGTGTCCTTGGCACGGGCGATGAGGTCGAGGAACCCGTGGTATGCCTCGGCACGGCGTTCTTCGAGGGCCTTGGCGGCAGGGAAGGTCATGGTCAGGACGTCGGCGAAGCCGCGGTCGGCGGCCTGCATGGCGCAGACGGCCTGCACGTAGCCGGTGAACCCGTGCCAGGGGTCGGGGTCGGCCAAGGCGGTGGCGACGGCAGTGGCGTAGCCGTCCATGCGGTCGGCGAAGACCGCGTTGATGAGTTCCTCGCGGGTGACGAAGCGACGGGAGAGCGTTGCCTTGCCCACTCCTGCCTCGCGGGCGACGGCCGCCATGGAGACGCCGAGTCCCTCGCGGGCGTAGAGGCGGCGGGCGGCGGCCAGGATGCGGTCGCGGTTGCGTTCAGCGTCGATGCGCAGACCCGTTCCGGGCTGGTCATCCGGGGTGGCGCGGGGAGCTGCGGAAGAAGCCATGCACCCATCCTACCCAAGTGGAACAGGTTGCCCACTTGTGTTGTTACGCTGGGCAGAGTGAAACGGGAAGGCCGTTCCACTTACCTGGAAGGTGTTGTGGCATGCGTGCTCTCACGCTGAACGAGGTCCCCTCCGCCCCGGCCGTCGCCGAGGTCGACGCTCCGGCGCCCGGCGCGGGCGAGCTGCTGGTGAAGGTTGCCGGGTCGTCGGTCAACGGCTTCGACCTGTCAGTGACGTCCGGCCGGCTGGACGGGATGATGGAGCACCGTTTCCCGCTGGTGCTGGGCATGGACTTCGCCGGGACCGTCGAGGCCGTGGGCGAAGGCGTGGAAGGCTTCGCGGCCGGGGACGCGGTCTTCGGTGTGGCGATGAAGCCGTTCCTGGGCGCAGGTGCGCTGGCCGAGTACGTCACCGTGTCCGCCGGCTACGGCGTCGCCCGCATCCCCGCGGGCCTGGACGTGAAGGACGCGAACGGGCTCGGGCTGGCCGGGACGGCCGCGCTGAACAGTGTGGAGGCGCCCGCTCCGGAGAAGGGTGAGACGGTGCTCGTCTCCGGCGCGACCGGTGGTGTCGGTGCGCTGGCCGTGCAGCTGGCCGCCGCCCGCGGCGCGCGCGTGATCGCCACCGCCCGCCCCGGCACCGAGGCGGACTTCGTCACCGGCCTGACCGACGCCGACGTCGCGGTCGTGGACTACACGGCGGACCTCGACGCCCAGGTGCGGGCCCTGGCGCCCGAGGGCGTCGACGTGGTGCTGCACCTGGCGGGCGACGCCGCCCAGCTGGTGGGGCTGCTGCGTGAGGGCGGGCGGATCGCCTCCACCCTCGGGCTGACCCAGGAGGCCGTCGAGACGGAGGGCGTCACCGTGCACCCGATCATGGCCGACCCCAACCCGAACACCCTCGCCACCCTGGCAGGCCTGGCCGCCGCCGGTGAGCTGCGCGTCCCGGTCACCGCGACTTTCCCGCTGGAGCAGGCGGCCGAGGCGTTCGACGCCTTCCGGACCGGGACCCTCGGCAAGATCACCGTCACCTGCCCCTGACCCCGGCTCCCGCCCGCGCCCAGGTCCTCGCGGCCCGGCCGCGACGGCGGCGCGCCGACCACTCCCCCGAAGGAACGAAGCCGTATGAACGTCACCGTCTTCGGCGCCACCGGCGCGATCGGCTCCCTGACCGTGACCGTGCTCCTGGAGCACGGTCACCAGGTCACCGCCTATGCCCGCAATCCCGACAAGGTCCCCGGATCCTGGGGTGAGCGGGTACGGGTGGTGGTCGGCGAGATGTCCGACCAGGACGCCGTCGACTCGGCCGTCGCCGGCGCGGACGCCGTCGTCAGCGCGCTCGGCCCGAGCATGGACCGCAAGGCCACCGGGCTGCCGCTCGTCGCCGGGACCGGTCACATCCTCACCTCCATGAAGCGCCACCACGTGCGCGCACGAGAAGCCCACCCCGGTCACCCGCCTCATCGGCTTCATGCCACGCACGTTCATGCGCCGCGCCTACGACGAGATCACCGGCATGAGCGACCAGGTCATGCGCTCGGGCCTGGACTGGACCGTCGTGCGCTTCATCGCTCCCAAGACACGCCCAAGCAGAACCGCGTACGGGTCGGCTTCTTCGGCACGGACAAGCTCGGCTTCGCCGTCAGCCGCGCCGACATCGCCGCCTTCACCGCAGCTCAGGTCGACGACGACACGTACGTCGGCCGCGCCCCCGCCATCAGCAACTGACCCCGCCCCACCGGAAGAAGAGACTCCTCATGACCCTCGCGATCATCGGCGCCACCGGCAGACTCGGCGCCCTCACCATCGACGCCCTCCTGAAGCGCGGCGTCCCCGCCGGCGACATCCTCGCGCTCGGCCGCAACACCGACCGCCTCACCGAACTCTCCGCCCAAGGCGTGCGCATCGGCGTCGTCGACCTGGACGATGTCCCGGCGACCGCCAAGGCGCTGGACGGTGCCGACAAGCTGCTCCTGATCTCCTTCGGCCCCGGCGACCGCGTGGCCCAGCACGGCCGGGCCATCGACGCCGCCCGCCAGGCCGGTGTGCGGCACCTGGTGTACACGTCGGGGCTGGAAGCGCCGACGACGATCCTCGAACTCGCCGCCGACCACAAGGCCACCGAGGAACTCGTCACCGCCTCCGGCATCCCCGCAACCTTCCTGCGCAACGGCTGGTACACCGAGAACCACCTGCAGGACTTCGCCGGCGCCCGCGAGCGCGGCGTCATCGCCAACAGTATCGGCGACGGCCGCATCGCCACCGCCCCGCGCGAGGACTTCGCCGAAGCCGCTGCCGTCGTCCTGTCCACGCCCGGTCACGAAGGCACGGCGTACGAGCTGTCCGGCGACATCGCCTGGTCGTTCGAGGAATTCGCCGCCACCGCGGCCGAGGTCCTGGGCACCCCGGTGCGCTACCAGCCGCTCACGTCCGAGCAGGAGCGCGAGCAACTCCTCGCCGTCGGCCTCGACGAGGGCACCGCAGGGTTCCTGGTCACGCTGAACGCCAACATGCGCGACGGTGCCATGGCCCCCACCCCGGGCGACCTGTCCCGACTCATCGGCCGCCCGACCGAGCCGCTGGTCACCACCCTCAGGTCCTGGGTCTGACCCAGCCCCGGCCGCACGGGCGCAGGAGGCTCGAACGCCTCCTCCTGCGCCGGCCCCTGACCGTCCCCTCTTCCTTGAAGGATCCCGCCCTGTGAACGTCTTCCTGTGGATCGTGCAGGCCGTCCTCGCCGCCATGTTCGCGATGGCCGGCGTGATGAAGTCGACCCAGTCCAAGGCCAAGCTCGCCGAGAAGCTGCCGTGGGTGGCCGACTTCTCCCCAGCCACCGTCCGCTTCATCGGCATCGTCGAGCTGGCCGCGGCTCTCGGCCTGATCCTGCCCGCCGCCACCGGCCTCGCCCCGGTACTGACCCCGCTGGCCGCCACTGGACTTGCCGTGGTCATGCTCCTGGCCGCGATCACCCACGCCCGCCGCAAGGAAACCTCCGCGATCGCCTTCAACACCGTCCTGCTCGTCCTGGCCGCCCTCGTGGCCTGGGGCCGCTTCGGCCCCTACAGCTTCTGACCCGCACGGCCCGCCCTTTTCGCCGCGCTGCTGCTTGCCAAGGAGAGACGACGTGAAGATCCACGCGTTGGGATACCTCGGTTTCGAGTCCCCCCGCCACGACCAGTGGCTGACGTTCGGGCCCGAGGTCCTGGGCCTGCAGGTCGGGGAACGCGGTGCTGACGGCACGGTGCACCTGCGGATGGACGACCGCCACCGCCGCCTGTCCATCCACCCCGGAGACGAGGAGCGGCTGTCGTACGTGGGCTGGGAACTGGCGGGCAAGGCCGCCTTCGAGGAGGCCGTCACCGAGCTGACCGACAAGGGATGCGAACCCCGCGTCGGCAGCCGCACGGAGTGCACCGAGCGCCAGGTGCAGGGCGTCGCGAAGTTCGAGGATCCGTTCGGATTCCCCCACGAGATCTTCTACGGTCCCGTGTTCACCGCGGGGTCGTTCCTGCCGGGCAAGCCGATGGCCGGACGCTTCGTCGCCGGAACCGACGGTGTCGGCCACCTCGTCCTCGTCGTCCCCGAGATCACCCCGGAGCTGGAGGAGTTCGCCACCGGCGTGCTGGGCCTGGAGCTGTTCGGCGGCTGGACTTCCGCCACCCCCGACGGAGCTGTCGCGGGCCCGCAGTTCTACCGCTGCAACCCGCGCACCCACTGCCTGGGCTACGTCGGCGTCCCCGGCATGCGCGGCGTGCAGCACATCGCGATCGAGTCCACCCACCTCGACGATGTCGGCCGAGCCTGGGACCTGGTGCAGGAACGCGACGACATCCCCGTCACCGTCACCCTCGGGCGGCACATGTCCGACACCCTCATCTCCTTCTACATGCGCTCACCCACCGGCTTCGACATCGAGTTCGGTGCCGGCGGCGAACTCCTGCCCGACGACTTCGTACAGACCAGCCCTTCCACCTCGGAAGCCTGGGGCCACAAGTTCGTCGCCGAGGGCTGGGCGCCCACCGTCCGCCCCTGCACCCTCTGACCCGCCCCGCCGGGGACGCGCCGAGCCGCGCGTCCCCGGCCACCGCCCCCTCCATCAGCAACGGAAAGCGCAGGACCCCGGCCATGACCTTCGAACTCGGCGTCTACTCCTTCGGCAACACCCCCCGCCAGGCGGACGGCCGACCCGGCCCGACCGCGCAAGCCGTCCGGGACGTGCTGGAGGCCATCAAGCTCGCCGACGAGGTCGGACTGGACTACTTCGGGGTCGGCGAGCACCATGTGCGGGCGATGCCGCTGTCCTCGCCCACCGCCCTCGTCAACGCGGCCGCAGCGTCCACGAGCCGGATCAAGCTCAGCACCGCCGTGAGCGTCCTGTCGACCGACGACCCCATCCGCGTCTTCCAGCAGCTCGCCACCGCCGCGGCCATCGCACCCGGCCGCATCGAGACGGTCGCCGGACGCGGGTCCTCCACCATCACCTTCCCGCTGTTCGACCAGGACGAGCACGACTACGACATGCTCTACGCCTCCAAGCTCGAACTGCTGATGGCGGTCAACGCCGGTGAGAACGTCTCCTTCAACGGCCCGCATCGCAAGCGCCCCCTGCAGAACGCGACCGTGTTCCCGCGCCCCGAGGAACCGCTGAAGATCTGACTGGGCACCGGCGGCAGCCCCGACTCCGTCTACCGCGCGGTCGAACTCGGCCTGCCCATGTTCCTCGGCATCCTCGGCGGCACCCCCGAACACTGGGCCCAGTACGGCCGCGCCTACCGCGCCGCCTGGAACCAGGCAGGCCACCCCACGCAGCAGGCCGACATCGCCGTCGCCGTCCACGGGTTCGTCGCCGACACCGGCGACAAGGCCCGCGCCACCTACCTGGAACACGAACACCGCATGATGGCCGAAGGCATGGCCGAACTCGGCCGTCCCGCCCCACCACGCGCCGACCGCGCAGCGGCATTCGGCCCCGACGGCATGGTCTTCGTCGGCAGCCCCAACGAGATCGCCGACCGTATCCTGCACCTCCACAGCCGGCTCGGCCACGCCCGCCAGATCCTCCAGATGGACGTCGGCGGCATGCCCCAACGTGACTTCCTACGCGGCATCGAACTTCTCGGAACCGAAGTCCTGCCCCAGATCCGCACCGAGCTGGCAACACGCTGACTGTCACCGACGAACGCTTCTCGGAGCGAGATCGAGGATGACCCGCGTCGGCGGCCAGATGAGCGTGCACTTGGCCGGACGGGCCGACAACCGCGCTCAGTCACAGGAACGTGTCCCGTGTCACCCACTTCGACCGCGCGCCATCGAGCCTTGACAGCCCCGTCCTACCACCCGGTTGGGCCGCGGACCCACGTCATGGGACAGGGGGTTCATGCAGTCCGTTGTCGCACGGTGCACGTGCAGCAAGCAGGGCCCTCCGACGAAGGGCTCTGGCTTCCTCCATCTCAGCGCAGTTGCTCGGCCAGTCCGACGATGATGCCCTCCGGGCCGCGGAGGTAGCAGAGCAGATAGCTGTCCTGGAACCGGGCGATCTCGCCGACGAGTTCGGCGCCGTGAGGGCGCAGGCGGGCAACGGTGTCCTCGATGTCGTCGACGGCGAACATGACGCGGTGCGTGCCCACAACGTTGTGCGGCCGGTTGCGCCCGGCACTGATCACCGCGGGGCTGCGGTACTTCGCCAGCTCGAGCCGACTGTGACCGTCCGGGGTCCGGACCATCGCGATGTCACAGCGGACGCCGTCGAGTCCGGTGCACTGGTCGGCGACGAGACCCTCGACCTCCGCCCTGCCCTCCAGCTCCATACCGAGTTCCACGAAGAACGCGATGGCGGCATCCATGTCCTCGACGACGATGCCGACGTTGTCCATCCGTTGAATCGCCATGCTGGTTTCTCCTTCTTCCTCGTACGGCCGGTGGTGGCCGCCGATGTCCCTGGGACGGCGCCGGTGGCACGTTCTCGACATCCTCAGACCGCCGAACTCCGAAAATATCTGGATCGCGCCTCAGCACCGCTACGGCAGACCCGCGGGCCAGGCGCCACCACCGAGGGTGAGTGCGGCGCAGGTGGCCGCTCCCATGAAGACGATCAGCCGCAGCGTGCCGTCCCCGCTGTTTCAATGCTTCCTCGACCATTCGCAGCGTGCGCGCTTGAGCTTTGCGCCTCCCCCATCAATTCACGGTGCCGGGTCCCCCTTGGCGGGTGGAGTTCCCCGTACCGCTCGCCCTCGCCACACCCGTCCGGGCCCCGCCGCGCGGCGCCGGCGCGCGCTGGGGGCCACGCTGACCCCCGGCGGGCCCGAGCCATCCGTGGACGGGAATACAGATAGGCGCGCTGGATGGGGCTCTGGGCACAAGCTCCGGTACATCACCGTCCAGCCGAACCTCGTCGCCGAGGTACGCACTGACACAGCGGTAGACCGCGACCGGCACAGGCACAGGCACAGGCACCCTGTGCGCTACCTGCGCCGCTGACACCTTCAACGTTGCCGTCCTCGGGCCAAAGTTCTTCGAACTCGCTCACTTCCTCCGGGGCGAGATAGCCATGGCCCAAGATCTTCGCCAGCCTCGTATCCCAGGGCCGGTTACCGCTGTAGTTCGGAGTCAGCAGCACACCGACGCTGCACAGCGCCTGTGGGCGAACGCTCTTGCACAGCCCGTAAACGATGCCCCGCAGCACAGCCCGGTCATCTGCGGGCAGGCGTCCGGGATACCGACGCCGCCTGGGCGGCCGTGGAGGCAACAGCGGGACCACTCGTTCCCACAGGTCAGCAGACACAAGATCAGCAAACACGTGACAAATCCTGCCGACACAACACCCACTGCCAAGCCCGACAGCGAACTTCATTCTGGAACGATCAGTAAGACGTCATGGCAATGGCAACCCGTTGGCCGGACCGAGCACGCGGCGGCGCAACCCCGACCACGTAGGTCGGATCAGTTGCGGGTGGTGGCCGGTGGGCCGGCGATGGCGATGAGCCGGAGCTTGGTCTCGTCCTCGCTGCCGGGCACAGCGGTCATGATGACGATTTTGAGCTCGGAGTCGCCGTCGGCCAGGATGTCGCAGTCCACCGTGACCGGACCCACTGACGGGTGGTCGATCGTCTTGTGGTCCTCCCGGTGTGCGGCCACCTCTCCGGTCGCCCATAGCTCGGCGAACCTCCTGTTGCCCGCGGTCAGGTCACGGATCAGCGCGGCCAAGCGATCGTCCTGAGGGAAGCGGCCGGTGGCGCGGCGCAGGTCGGAGACGACGGCGGCGTCGGTGGCGTCGCGGTCCGCCTCGGTCACCGGCCACAGCGCGAGGTGGGCGGGGCCGGCGTTCACCGGGAACCTGTCGCGGGCGAAGTTGCGCAGGCGCGGCGGCGAGGCGGAGGGGTCGCCCAGCAGGGCGGCCCACCCACGGTTCCACCACACCAGTTGCCAGTCCGCCGCGAACACGGCAACCGCCACGTCCCCGAGCCGGGCGAGCACCCGTTGCACGCCGGGCGGCAGATGGTCAGAGATCGCGCCGCCCACCGGCGGTACGAGCTGGGCCAGCCGGTACAGGTGGTCCCGCTCGGCGGTGGACAACTGCAGGGCGCGCGCCAGGGACGCCACCACCGACGCGGAGGGTGTCGTGGCCCGCCCCTGTTCAAGGCGCACGACGTAGTCCACCGATACCCCGGCCAGGTCAGCCAGTTCTTCGCGCCGCAGCCCGGCCGCCCGGCGCCCGCGGGCCGCCGGCAGCCCGGCGGCCGATGGGGGCAGCCGGTCCCGCCACGTGCGGATCATCGCGCCCAGTCCGGTTCCGGGTGTCGTCGACATGATCTCCATCCTCCGGCATCCCCGATCGTGTGTGCGGCGCGAGGGTGGTACTGGTCTTCCTACCGTCGAAGCGTCCCTGGCCCGCCTCCGTCGTCGAGGCCAGTATCGAACGCATGACGATCACCTTCATCACCGGAGCCAACAAGGGTCTCGGCCGCGAGACCGCCCGCCGCCTGATCGAGAGTGGGCACATCGTGCTCGTCGGAGCCCGCAACCGCGAGCAGGGCGAGGAGGCAGCGGCCGCTCTCGGCGCGCGGTACGTCCCCATCGACGTGACCGACGACGCCTCCGTGGCCGCCGCGGCCGCGAACGTCGCCGAACACGAGGGCAGGATCGACGTCCTGATCAACAACGCCGGTGTGCACGGCCCCGTCGGCGATCCCAGCGACCTCACCGCCGCCGACGCCCGCGCCGTCCTCGACGTCAACGTCATCGGCGTCGTCCGCACCACCACCGCGTTCCTGCCGCTGCTGCGCCGCTCGGACGACCCTGTGATCGTCAACGTCAGCAGCGGCATGGGCTCCCTCGCCCTCACCCACGACCCCGGCCGGCCCGAGTCGCGCGTGATCGCCCCGCTGTACACCTCCTCGAAGGCCGCCCTGACGATGTTGACCACGCAGTACGCCAAAGGGCTCAAGGGCATCCGCGTCAACGCCGCCGACCCCGGCTACACCGCGACCGACCTCAACGGTCACAGCGGCCCCCAAACCGTCACCGAGGGCACGGACGCGATCGTCGCCCTTGCCACCGAGGAGCCCGGCGCCGGCACCGGACGCTTCGTCTCCCGCCATGGCGAGATCGCCTGGTCCTGAAACCGGCCGTGTCGGAACAGCCGCTTCCGGCGACGAGGAACCTACGAAGTCGTTGCAGTGTTCGGGGTGGCTCCAG
Organism: Streptomyces sp. NPDC058335; assembly: GCF_042723915.1. NCBI lineage: Bacteria > Bacillati > Actinomycetota > Actinomycetes > Kitasatosporales > Streptomycetaceae > Streptomyces > Streptomyces sp. NPDC058335. Next base: position 169,461 of record NZ_JBHXHX010000011.1, read on the forward strand.
GCGCAGATCGCATCGTGATCAATCTGCGGGAGTCGCCCTCGCGGCGGGGCCCGGACCGGTAGATGTTCTTGCGTGACACGCGTGCAACTGACGGACGGGGAACCAGAGTTCATGGGGCCGTACCTGCCGATCGGCGCGTATGGCCCGTACCCTGAGCGGCTACGGGCCCGCCCGCGCTCGACCGACGACAGGTGCATCCACACCGCCGACACCAGCACCAGATCGAAGGGCGCCCCGCCAGCCGCCCCAGGTCAGGCAGGGCGTCCTGTACCCCACGGATCCTCTCGTCAGGATTCAGATCCTGCGCGACGTCCCGTAGCTCGCGCACGGGCTCGACGGCAACCACCTCACAGCCGCGTCGTGCGAGTGCGGCGGCGTCCCGCCCTGTGCCGGCACCGATGTCTGCCGCCCCCGCCGGAGGCGGCGGCAGCAAGTCCGACACGCCCCCGTGCACCCCCTCGAAGGAGACACTCCCCTACCGCTTCCCGAGACGCTCGGCGTTGAGCGCGTAATACGCCTGCACACCCACAGCACGCCGACTCGCCGCGGAACGCGTGCCCAGGGAGGGGAGGGATTCTCGCCTGCTTCGACCAAGCCCTCACGCTACGAGAGCACACTGACAACGCCGGCACACACAGTCGCGCAGGGCCGGTGGCGCGCCAATATAGCGCGTCGGGCCGGCCTTCGTTCCCAGTGGGCGGCAGCGCGACTGAGCGCTGCGGGTGGCCCGAAAGCCAACCGAAGCGCCTTCCCACCCCTGCCTCGGAGGCTTGCCGCTTTGTTCAGCCGTGCTCGGGCTCCACCGGGAGCCACAGTTCGGCATCCGCCTCGGTCTTGTCCGGCGACAGGCGGATGCGCAGGATCTCGGGACCGGTGCGGCTGCGGTAAGGGTTCGACGGGAACCACTCGGTGAAGACATCCCGCCACAGCTCCTGGATGGCCTGCGGCGCCGGCCCGGAGGTGGTGAAGACCGCCCAGGTGCCGGCCGGGACGGCCAACGTGGTGGTGCCTTCGGGAGCGGCCGCGGAAGTGATCACGCCGTGGTGGTAGTCGAGTTCGGTGCCCTCGGCGCGGCTGGGGTCCAGGTCGTCGCAGACCGCGACGATGCCGTGCGGCTCCTGGTCCGACAGTTTCTCCAGGCGCTCCAGGGTCTGCGGGTCGATCCCGCGGACAAAGTCCATGATCGCCTGGTTCGGCCCCGCATGTACGAGCGGTACCCGGGCCTTGAGCCCGACGACGGTGAAGTCCGTCTTGTCGACAACGCGGTATCGCATACTGCTGCTCCCTTCAATGGTGAGGCGGAAGGCCATCCGGGACTGGGAGCTGAGCTCTGCACCGGTACGCCGGGCTTCACCCGGTCCGATGCCGTGCATGGCACGAAATGCCCGCGCGAACGCCTCGCCGGAGCTGTAGCCATAACGCACCGCGATCTCCAGCAGCGTCACATGCCCTGCGAGTACTTCCGCGCCCGCCAGGGTGAGCCGACGGCGCCGGATGTACTCCGACAGCGGTATGCCCGCTAGCGCGGAGAACATCCGGCGCAGGTGGTACTCCGAGGTGGCCGCGACGCGTGCCAGCTCCTCCACCTCGATGTCCTGGTCGAGATGGCACTCGATGTGCTCCATAGCCTGGTTCAGCCGCTCCAGCATGCCCAGCGCTCCTTCCTCTTGACGACCACCACGCTAGGCAGCATCCACCTTGCCGGACCCGACATCTTGTGCCCGATCAAGTCGGGTGCACCGTCCTGGCGGTCGGGTGCACCGTCCTGGCCGCCGGGCACGTGGCCGACCTGCAGGCTGGTCGCCCGCTCACGGTCGGGAACGCCCGAGCAGGGGCGGCTGACTTCACGAGCAGTCCCCAACCCCCTTCGCCCCAAGCTCCGTACTGACCCGCCCGCACCACCCACCTGTTTCGCACGCTGCTCGTCCTGACGAACATCGAGGCCACTACCGACGGTTGATCTCCACCGTAGGTAGCCCACGATCAGCCCATGCCCGGGAACAGCGTCACCGGGCCGGGATCGGCTGAGTGAGGTTCACCGGGTTGCCGTCGGGGTCCTGGATGTGGGCGACGCGCTGTCCCCACGGCATGTCGTTGGGGCCGCCGCGGACCGAGCCGCCCAGCGCCTCCACCCGGCCGAACGTCTCGTCGACATCGTCGACACCGATGCTGAGCAGGATCCGCGACGCCGCCCCGGCCCCCGGGTTCGCCTTCGCCACCAGCCCGAGGTCGGTGTCGCCGATGCGCAAGCCGAGGTAGAAGGCTGGGCCTTCCGCCGGTTCCCGGAAGATCTCCTCAGCGCCGAACAATTGCGTGTAGAACCCGAGCAGGACGTCCTGGTCGGCAGTCACGATCACTGGCTGGATGGTGGACATGGCACTCCTGTCGAGAACGGTCGTGTCGCTGGGTAGACCGCTCGAGGACAGTGAACTCATCGGCAAGACCAACCCGCCGACGATCTACGACACAGACTGCCGCCCACGACCAGCACGAGCACCCCGAAACGAGGCCACGCCACCCCGCTGACCAGCCACTCAAGATGGCGGAGCTCCAGTCGGTGACCCGCACGGTCGCCGCATCGTGCTCGCCCCAGGCGTCCGGCGGCCGGTGACGACACGGCGACCTGGGCAGCGGTGCCCTCAGCCAGTCGTCGTCGGAACCGAGCCGAACCGCTTCCAGGAGCCGCCACCGCCAGGCGCAGCCCCTCTCCAGGGCTGCGAGGAACACGTGCGGCCTGTCGGCGACGGCTGACAAGTAGACCAGTGCCGACGCTTGAGTTCTCACATCCGCGCCGACGACGGCTTGGGAGACCTTCGGCCTGTACGCGGCGTCGCAGGCCGCGGCCCGGTCCCTCGCGCGGACCTGGGCCAACGAGCTGAAGGGCAGGGGCATCGGGTCAACACGGTCGCGCCGGGCGCGATCGGCGCCCCCGGGGTCGGCATCGCCATCGACGAGGAGAACGCGGCTTCCGTCAAGGCGGAACTCGCGGCGGGAGCGGTTGTCACGCTGGAGGGCGGGTGGCAGTCGGCCGCAGCATTTGGCCGGCGGCCAGTTCGCGGTAGGGGCTGGTGGTGAGTAGTTCCTCGTGGCGACCGCAGGCGACGGCAGCGCCCTCCTCCAGGACGATGATCCTGTCGGCGTGCTGGACCGTGGACAGGCGGTGCGCGATGACCAGGACGGCGCATTCCCGGGCCACGTCACGCATTACGGTGGTGAGCGCGATTTCGTTGACGGCGTCAAGGTGGGACGTCGGCTCGTCGAGGAGCAGGAGGGAGGGGCGGGCGAGCAGGGCGCGGGCCAGGGCGACCCGTTGCCGCTCGCCTCCGGAGAGTGTGCCGCCGCGTTCGCCGAGCATGCCCGAGAGGCCGCCGGGCAGCCGCTCGACGACGTCTGTGAGCTGGGCGAGTTCGACTACGCGCTGGACTTCGGCCTCGGAGGCGTTGGGTTCGGCGTAGGTGATGTTGTCCAGAAGCGTTCCGTGGACGACGTGAGTGTTCTGGTCGACAACGGCGATGCGTGAGCGGCACTCCGCGCGGCTCAGCTCGGTGGCGGGCCGGCCATCGAACAGCAGGGTGCCGGAGTCTGGTTCGTAGAATCTGGCCACGAGGGCGAAGACTGTGCTTTTGCCTGCACCCGAGCGGCCGACCAGGGCTGTCTGGCACCGGTGAGGGACGGTGAAGGAGATACCGCGCAACACAGGCCGGCTCGGGTCGTAACCGAAGGTGAGGTCACGCAGGGCAAGGGCGGGCTTCTCGTACGAGACGGTCCGCTGGGCCGGTTCACACACTCCTGCCCGAGCTGCCGGCGTTTGGGCCTCTGAGGGCTCCGCCGGTAGGGACAGTGCCTGTTCGATGCGCTGGTAGGCGCCCATGCCGCGCTGGATCAGGCCGACGGCGCGGAAGACCGAGGACAGCGGCAGGACCAGGTAAGAGGCGTAGAGCAGGAAGGCAACCAGGTCGCCGAGGGAGTTGGCGTGGCCGTTGACGCGCAGGCCGCCGATGACCAGGACGATCAGGAAGGAGCCCTGGACGGCGAGTTCAACGGCCGGGCTCATCACGGAGGCGAGTTTCGCGGTCCGTACGCCGGCGCGGTACGCCGATTCGACGCATCCGCCGATGCGGGCCGCTTCACGATCCTCCGCGCGGTGCACCCGGACCATCGGCAGGGCGCCGAGCGCGCGTTCCAGGTCGGCGGCGACGGCGCCGATGGAGGTCTGCATGCGTTCGGAAGCGGCCCGGATTCCCTTGAGCAGTGAGGCGACGATCACGGCGGCGACGGCCACGGTCACCGCGACGAGGAGCAGCAGGAGCGGGTCGATCCACAGCATCAGGACGATCGCCCCGGCGGCGACGAGGGCTCCGGTCACCAGGTCGACCAGTGCCTGAGACACCACTTCCCGCAGCAGAGTGGTGTCGGCGGTGACCCGGGAGATCAGGTCGCCACTGCGGTGCTTGTCGTACTCCCGTATCTCCAGTCGGAGCAGCCGCCCGACCAGGCTGTGGCGCAGCCCTCGTACGACGCGTTCGCCCATACGCTCCAGGACGAAGCGGCCCACCGCGCCCGTCGCCGCTTCGGTGACGAACAGCGCGGCCAGGAGCAGTAGCAGCGGCCCCAGTACCTGTCCGCGTCCGCTCGCGTCCACGACCTGTTTGGCGACGAGCGGCTGGGCCAGGCCCAGGGCGGAGCCGACCAGCGTGAGCACGGTGGCGACGAGGACGGAGGCGCGGTAGCCGGTGGTGAGCCGGTACATTGTGGCGACCGCGGCTCGGGTGGAGCGGTCGCCCTCGGCGGCCGGCTGTGTGTGATCCACGACGGTGTCGGTCATCGGCCCGATCGGCTCGCGGCGGCGACCGTGATGAGCCGGGTGAAGTAGTCGTCGGGTACGCCTTCGCCGACGGGCCGGCCGTCCGCCTCGATCCAGGCGTGTGCCGTAAACGGCGGCACCACGCGCACGCCGGTGCACCAGGTCGGCCAGCTCCCCGTCAGACGGCACAGCAGTGCGGCTCCCAGTGAACGGGGCAGGCAGCCCTTCGGGCCGGCGCAGCGCAGGCTCACCGCGCACATGGCATCCCGCGCGGTCGTGGCCTGTGCGACCGTGGCAGGCCTGGCGCCGCGGCGGGCGCGCTCGAGGACAGCGCGGATCCGGCGAGGCGGCAACAGGGAGAGCACGAGAGCGGGCAGCAGGACGAGGCGGGCGGCCAAGCGGCGCGCGAAGGGGACTCCCGTGGGCCGCTCCAGCGCGCTGGGTGTCGTCATCGGGCCAGACCCGAGGTCCGCAGCTGCTGCACGAGGGCATCGACATCCTGCCTCGCCTGGGCGAGGTCGATGTCGAACTCGTTGGTGAGGGCGGTGACCGCGTCTGCTTCGTCACCGCCCGCCATCAGCGTCCCGACCACCAGGGTGGCAGTGGGATTCAACTCCCAGTACGCGCCGGCGCGTTCGTCGAGGAGAACCGTGCCGTAATCGGTCTGGGCAGTGGAGACGTGGGCGCCGAACCGCATTGACATCCTGTATGTGCCTTTCCTGTGGTCGAGTTCATGGCTCGGTCTGGTAACTGGCCTGCGCATTGGGCTCGGGCTTCCGGTTGAGGCCGCGCAGCCACACTTCGGTGGCGATGGTCGAGTAGAGGATCGCGTCACGCAGTTCGGGGGTGCCCGGTCGCTGAGCGAGCCGGCGCAACGCGTTCCCGTCGACCAGGCCCAACTGCTCCAGCCGGGAGTCCTCCCACAGCGCCAGCAGATCGGCGCGGTGCTCGCGCAGCCCGTTGGACGCGTCCATGGAGGCGGCGGCCTTGGTGGTGCGCCGCAGGCACGCATCGGGCACGATCCCGCTCATCGCGGCGGTCAGGAGGGGTTTGTACCGCCAGGGCGTGACCCGCTCGCTGGGGCGCACCGCCAGGCACGCCTCGATGACGCGGTCGTCGAGGAACGGTGATGCCATCGGCACGCCTGCCCGTGCGGCCATCCGGTCCCACTGGCGGATGATGCGAGTGCAGGAACGGACTTGGTCGAGGTCGGCGTGCAGACCGCGGTCGGGGTGCAGCGGGACTGCGTCCGCCGCCGCGCGCAGCGCCCGCTGCGCTGCCCGTTCGGCATCGGGGGTGACCCAGTCGAAGAGGCGCGGCGGCATGCCCCAGCCGAGGCTGGTGCTGACGGTGGCGGGCAGTGGGTCACGCAGGCGACCGCCGGAATCCGCCAGCCACTTCCCGTACGGCCGCGAGTCGGCCAGTGCCCGTGCCATACCCCCCAACGGCCACTGCCACAGCGCCTTGAAGCCGCGCAGTTGACGCGAGGCGAACAGCGGGCGGGTACGCAGCAGTCGGTGGTAGTACGCCTCGGAGCACCAGGCCACATGGTCGCCGCCGATGCCGGTCAGATGCAGCCGGCTGCCGCGCTCGGCCATGGCGGGCACGTGGTGCAGGACCCGGGAGCGGTCCATGACGCCGATGGTCGGTTCGTCCAGCAGGTCGTCGATGGTGAGCAGGTCGTTGTAGACCAACGGTGAGGCGTCGGCATCCCAGACGACATGGTCGATGTCCGGCATTGACCGGGCGGCCTGCCTGGCCCAGTACAGATCGGTGTCGGCGGGATCGCGCCCCGGCCAGGTGCTGGCCACGACATGGGCCGGCGAACGGTCCGCCAGGAAACAGATCGAAGTGGAGTCCAGGCCGCCGGACAGGTCACTGCTGACCACACCGCCCTGCCGGGTACGGGCATCGACCGCCGTGGCCAATGCTTCACGGACAAGGGGGGCACCCTCGGCGAGCGTGCGTACCGGATCGGGCGGTGTCCACCAGCGCGAGTGGCGCACGGTCCGGCCGTCCGCCGCGACGGTCAGCGCGTCCTGGGGGGACACGGCGGTGATGCCTCGCCACATGGGTGCCTCGGCGAGCGGATGGGGAACGGGCCACAGCAGCCGGACGGCCAGTTGCTCCTCCTCCGGTTCGCCGCCGAGCGCGGCAGCGAGTACGTCGGCGCGGCTGGCAGCCACCCGCACGCCGTCAACGGGAGCGTGGAAGACCAGCCGGAGCCCGGAGGCTGTGCCCTGGACCCTGATCTGTCCGTCGAGCGCGGCGAGGAGATGGAAGCTCCCGGGAAGGGAGAGGGCCAGTGCGTCGAGTTCGGCAAGGTCGCGCAACCGCCCGGCGCGGCGCTCCAGTTCGGCGGCGTCGGTCGGGCAGCAGCCGATGACAGCGAGACCGGTGTGGCCGGCGTGTGCGGTGACGATCTCGTCGTCGTGCCAGTGGCCGACGATCCAGGGACGGCCTGAGTCGTGTGTGACGGTTCGGACACCGGGGCGGGAGAAGGAGCGGGCCACGGCGGCCGCGTCCTCATGGTCGGTGAAGACCGTGAAATGCGCGTCGCCGGGGCCCGTCCCCACACTCTCGTACAGTTCAGTCATGACGTCGAGACAGAACCGTCCCTCGTCAGTTCTTGCTCAGGATGAGCCGGTCGTTGCCGGAACTCTGCAGGAGCCCGGTCTTCTTCCGGAACGTGCCCAGCTTGGCGAGCGTCGGTGCTTCGTAAGCCTTCTTCATCGATGTCTCCCTCACGTGCAGGTGCCACGACGCCTCCCTGACCGGCTGCAAACCGGAGGCCGGCTCACAGGCGCCCTGTCCAGGACTCATCGGAAGCCCGGAACGAGAAGCGGGTGCATGCCAGAGATACCTGCATCAGTAGGCGCCGTGGCAAGACCGCTAAAGAAAATAGGATTGTATATAAAAGGCGCATTCAGCCGGAAGGTGTGCCCTGCTGGTCGGAAGCTTCGCCAAAAAGGCAACATTAGGTCAGCAGGATGTATTCGGAATCGAAGAAACGTTTCGACCTGCGCGTGCAGAAGCCCGCAGCGGGATTGTCGAAGAGGGTGAGCCGGCGAGAACTGGACGGAGCCGCCGGGGCGCACTCCGCTATCGCCGCCGCGCTTCCTCCCCTCGAAACGACTGAAGGGGTCCTGCCAGCCCGATCACCAACCCGTGTCACGCCACCGACAGATCAGCCCACCGCCGACCTTCGACATGCCGACGGCCCCTGATGCCGGGCGCGGATTCGGGGGCCGTCACACACGAGTCACGGCGTGGGACTGCCGATTTTCTGCGCGTGTCACGTGCTTACGATCCCGGCGCCACTTCCATCAGGCCACCGTTTGTGCGGTTACCGACTTCGGTGGCGTGATGTCGTCAAAGTGAGGCCGGTTCCGGTGAAACTCCTGCGTGCTCTGCTCGTCAGAAATGCCAGGCAACCGCGGCGGGGCGGAGACCTCGATGGTGGAGTCCAGGGCGAAGCCGATCAGCGCGGTGGAGGAGGCGATCGTCCCGGCGGTGATCGCTCCGACCGCCTCAATGACGTCGTAGGTGATGGTGGCCGCGACCAGCGGCCGTATCCGTTTGGCGAGCGTGTCCCGGCGGACCGGGGAGGGGCGGATGCCGATCGATATCTCGGCGGTCATCTCAGCAGCAGCCTTCTCGTCCGCGTCCACACAGGTCTTGTCGGCTTCGACCGCCACCACGGCAGTGGCAGGTCGTGCCGCGCATATTAGGCCGAATGGCCGGAGTGGTGCGTGCCTCTGCGGGTGATCGGATACTTATGTCCCGTCCCGGACACTTTGGGCCGCCTACAGATCTCGATCGGGAGCCACGCATGAAACCAGACCCCATCGCGCGAAACTGTCCGTTCGACTATGCCGAGGCCCTCGAGTTCGACCCCGTGCTCCAGCACTTGATGACCGAAGAGCCCGTCTCCCGCATCCGGCTGCCCCACGGCGAGGGGGAAGCATGGCTCGTCACCGGTTACGACGATGTGCGTACGGTGACTACAGACCGGCGTTTCAGCCGACGTGCCGTCATCGGCCGGAACTTTCCGCGCATGACCCCTGAACCCATCGTTCAGGACGAGGCGATCAACGTGATGGACCCACCGGCCAGCAGCCGCCTGCGCAGTCTGATCTCCAAAGGTTTCGCGCCTCGTCACATGGAACGCATGCGGGTCCGCACCCAGCATGTAGTGAACGAGCTGCTCGACCGGATGGCGGAGCACGGTTCTCCCGCAGACCTCACCGAGCACTTGGCCGACCCCCTCCCCCTGGCGACCATCTGCGAGGTCCTCGGCATCCCCGAGGCCGATCGAACCCAACTGCGGTCCCACGCACGGACCATGATGAACACAGGCCTCGACAACCGGGACAACGCGGTTCGGGCCAAGGCCGATCTCCGCGCCTACTTCCACACGTTGACCGGGCGTCGGCGCGAGATGCCCGGTGACGACCTGATCAGCGCGCTGGCCACGGCTCGTGACGGAGATGAGCTTCTCAACGACCAGGAACTGGCTGTTATGGCCATGGTCCTGCTCATCACCGGACAAGACACCACCACCTACCAGATTGGGAACATTGCCTATGCCCTCCTGACCCGTCCCAAAGAGCTCGCCATGCTGCGCGCCGATCCTGGGATGCTCCCGCAGGCCATCGAGGAACTTCTGCGCTTCATCCCCTTCCGTAAAGGCGTCGGCATTCCCCGCGTCGCCATGGAAGACGTGACATTGAGCGGGGTGACAATCAAGGCAGGGGACATTGTGCACGTCTCCTATCTGACAGCCAACCGTGACGGACGGAAGTTCGACCGGCCGGATGAGCTGGACCTGAATCGCTCCGGTCCCTCTCACATGACCTTCGGCTGGGGCGGACACCACTGTCTCGGTGCTCCGCTCGCCACCACGGAACTCCAAGTCGCCATCGGGACCCTTTTGGAGCGCTTCCCCGACCTGCAACTGGCGAAGCCGGCCGAAGAGGTGCGCTGGAACAGGACGTCGATCTGGCGCTATCCGCTCGCGCTGCCCGTCACCTGGTGACCGTGACGAGGGCCGGGCGCTCCGGGTCGCCAGCCGCCGCATCGGACAAGGCCGCATCGGCAATGCCTGGTCAAGAGGCCCGCGGCCCACGGCCCGCTGTGCCGCAGGCCGTCCCGTCGGGCGCTCCACTCGACATGCGGGCCTTCACCCTCTCGTCGTAGCGTGGATCAGACGGCTGACCAAGCCGTGGCGGATCACCTTCCGTCCGAACGGGGAAAACTCAGTCTTCGACGGTCCATCCCGACCGCGTCCGTGCCAGGGACGTCGAATCCGGCGTCGGAGCCCACTCACGATCCGTGCCCACCACTTCCGTGTGGACGGATCTTTGTGGCTACCGCCGGAAGACGAACTGCCCGCATTGGTCACGGTCCGGCCGTGTGGACCATGTCCACTGTGAGGCGTTCCATGGCGGTTCTCTGTAAGCCGGCGATCGAAGTGCCCGAGTACGTCATCACCAACGAAGAAACACTGGAGCTGGCACGACGGCTGCACGGCGACCATCCGCAACTCGAGCTGGCCCTCAGGCTCATCGAACACACCGGCGTGCAGAAGCGACATCTGATCCAGCCCATCGAGAAGGTGCTGCAGCACCCGGGCCTCGACGACCGCAGTGCCACCTACGAGGCGCACACCAAGGCCCGCGTGCCGGCCGTGGTGCGCCGGGCTCTCGACCACGCTGAACTGGAGCCGCAGCAGATCGACATGATCGTCTACGTGTCCTGCACCGGCTTCATGATGCCCCCGCCGACCGCATGGCTCATCGATACAATGGGCTTCCGGCCGGAGACCCGACAGCTGCCCATCGCCCAACTCGGTTGTGCAGCGGGCGGTGCAGCCATCAACCGGGCGCACGACTTCTGCACGGCGTACCCCGAAGCGAACGCCCTCGTCGTCGCCTGCGAGTTCTGCTCGCTGTGCTATCAGCCCACCGACCTCGGCGTGGGGTCCCTCCTGTCCAACGGTCTGTTCGGCGATGGCATCGCTGCGGCCGTGATCCGGGGCAACGGTGGCACCGGAGTCCGCCTGGAACGCAACGGCTCGTACATCATCCCGGGCACCGAGGAGTGGATCTCCTACGCGGTCCGCTCCACCGGCTTCCATTTTCAGCTCGACAAGCGCGTGCCCGGGACCATGGAGCCACTCGCCCCTGCGCTGCAGGCCGTCGCGGAACAGCACCAATGGAACGCCAGCAAGATGGACTTCTACATCATCCACGCGGGCGGTCCGCGCATCTTGGACGACCTGAGCCTCTTCCTGGACGTGCCACCGGAGGCGTTCCGCTTCAGCCGAGCCACCCTCACGGAGTACGGGAACATCGCCAGTGCGGTGGTACTCGACGCCCTGGCCCGCATGTTCGACGAAGCATCAGCCCTTGAGGGGCATCGCGGCCTGATGGCCGGCTTCGGGCCTGGCATCACCGCCGAGATCGCACTGGGCACCTGGACCTCGGAGTCCGAAGTGTGACGCACTTCAGCTACGTCGCCAAGGCCCCTGTGTCTTGCGGCCATTGCCGTGGCTGACGACGAGCCATCGCAGCGGGAGCAGCAGTCAGAGAGGTGCGCTTCACCGCGACTCAACGGCATGAGTAGGGGCCCGGACGGCGGCCGGGCCCCACTCCAGCGCGTTCGAACCTGGCCTCGGGCCTCGCCTTGCTAGTGCCGTACGTGCGGGCGGCCTTCGGCTGAGCATGCGCCAGGTGCGTGGCCGCCGCGAAGTCGAGCAGCTCGCCGCGGCGTCGGCGCAGGCCCGTCTTGTCGATTAGCCGCTCGACGGTGTTGCGCTGCCCGCAGTTCATCCCCCTCCTCTCAAAATCACGCGTCCGTGGGCCCGTCAGCCGCCCTCTGGACCGGTGCCTGTCCCACCTCCCACCGCGGCCTACCCATACCCATATGGACCTGTCGAAGCCCTACGAGAACGGCGGATTGTAGCAGCTGATGAAGGCAACGGACTGCTGGGCACTTTGTCAGTGGTGCACGGTTTCACGTTGGGCCGCATCAGGGCGTGGGCCTTACCTGTGTCCGTCCAAGCCGTTGCACAGCAAGAGAGACTCCCGACACACTGATGTCGGGAACTGTCCGCGTCGAGGGGTGACTTGTGGGGGAACGGGCCGAGGTACTGCCAGGCCGGCTCTGTGACCGATGCAGACGAGGGTCTGCCTCATGAGCCCGGTCCTGGACACCGCGTTGATACCGCCGCCGGACCGCGAGGAAGTGGTCCGGAACGCGGTGTGGGAATCCATGGTGGCAGTCGATATCGACCACCGTCCTGCGGCTGAGGACATCTCCGTTCGCATTGGGCTCGGCAAAGTGGGGCCCATCAGGATCTGTTCGGCGCGGGCGACCGCGGTCACGATCCGTCGGACGGAGCGGCTCGCCCGGGAGGACGAGGAGCCGGCCGTCTCTCTAGGTGTGCAGATGACGGGCAGCAGCGTGGTGGTGCAGAACGGTCGCGAGTGTCTGCTGAGGCCGGGAGAGTGCGCCGTCTACGAATCGATCGCTCCCTACACGCTTCTCTTCGACGAGGGAGTCGACCACCGCTTCATCCGTTTCCCCCGCGCGGCACTCGCCCTCCCCGACCGGTTGTTACGAGACATCACCGCGGTCCCCCTGGGACCCGACAACCCCATTGCGCGCCTCGCCTTCACCTACTTCTCCCAACTGGCCGTCGCCGAAGAACTGCAGCGGGGTATGCACGCCGACGCCGTCGTGGAACCCAGCATCGAGCTCCTCCGTGCCGTCCTGAGGTCCCAGCACGGCAACTCCAGCCTTGCCAAGCGGCCATTGGAGGCGTCACTCAGCCTGCAGATTACTCAGTACGTCCGGAAGCATCTGGCTGATCCCGATCTCTCGGCGGCCCGGATCGCCGCCGCACACGGCATCTCCGTGCGTCATCTCTACGCTGTGCTGTCCCGGTCGGGAATCAGCCTCGGAGACTGGATCCGCACCCGCCGATTGGCCGAATGCAGACGGGAGTTGGCCGGCCCGAACGGCAGACTGCGAACCATCGCCGCTACGGGACGGAGTTGGGGCTTCGTGGACGCGACCCACTTCAGCAAGGTCTTCAAACAAGCATACGGAATCTCCCCCCGAGCTTGGCGCGACCAGAACCACCCCCACTCCTCCGCTTGATGGGCTCCTCGAGTCCGTCTTTCGCGTGACCGACCTTGGACGCATCGGTCCGAGCTGGGGTCAGACCGCGAGGAGCGCAACTCATGCCCGCCGGGACCGTCTTCGACCGGGCGGCGCAAACGTGCACCCAGGTCAACCCGCCGCGGCCCGCCCTGCCCACCGCTGCCCGGCGTGTGTCCGGGGTAGCGAGAGCGACGAACGCTGTTTCGACGGCCTCCGGATACGCCTGGGGCTTTCCCGTGGCCGGCGGGTGCCCGATAGATGCCGGACAAGTCGGGGCCCCACCCCTCGCGACGGGGCGATCAGTCCTGCGCCACGTTCGCCGCGGTCACATTCTCGATCACGCGGTCGAGTTTGGTCTTGGCCCGGGTCAGGTCCTGGATGCATGCGGCGATGCGGTCGCGTTCGATCATGAGCTGGTCGAGCATGGCGGGGGTCGCGACGCCGGTGCTCACGCACGGCAGGAGTTCGACGACGGTACGGCTGGAGAGGCCGGCCGCGAAGAGGTCCTGGATGAGCTGGACCCGCTCCAGGGCTTCGTCGGGATAGTCACGCTGCCCACCGGGCGTCCGCGCCGATTCGAGGAGCCGCTGTTCCTCGTAGTAGCGCAGGGCCCGCACGCTGACCCCTGACCGCCTGGCGAGCTGTCCGATGCGCATGGCGCAGGTCACTCCCTTCCCGCTCATACCTCACGTTCACGTCAAGTTTAGGCTAGTAATACCGGCTCCGGGGGCAGCCCTGGGGGCCGATCGAACCGTTGCCGGCGCCGAGATTGATCATGACCCGGTGGCGGACCCGAGGGCGTTCACGCGGTTCACGTACGCACGGCAGTCCTCGCGTCGTGCCGGGATCGCCGAGCCCGCCCGAGGCCACATGGGTGTCGACCGTGACGGGCGGCGTGATCCCTCGTAGGGCGCAGGCCCCCACGCTCACCCCCGCCCGCTCGGCAACCTCACCCATCCGCGCCTGCCCTCCTCCGGCCGGGCGGCAATTGCGGCTTGCACCTCACGTCAACGTCAGGTTCTAGAGTGACGAGCGTCGGACGAACACGTCATTCCGGCCCGTCAAAGTAAGGCAGACCATCATGCGCGCAGCACGGTTCCACGCATACGGCGGAGCGGAGAGCCTGGTGATCGAGCAGGCCCCCGCCCCCCACCCCGGACCCGGTGAGATCCGTGTCCGCGTCGCGGCGGCCAGCGTCAATCCCATCGACTGGAAGCTGCGCGCCGGCGCCCTGCACCAGCTGATTCCCCTGGAGCTGCCCGCCATTCCCGGGCGCGACGGCGCCGGTGTGGTCGACGAGATCGGCGACGGGGTGCAGGGGGTGAACATCGGCGACCGTGTCTTCGGACTGGGCGGTGTCACCGGGGCGACCGCAGAGCTGCTCATCCTCTCGGCCTGGGCGCACACCCCAGCCGCGTGGAACGACGAGCAGGCCGCTGCTGCCGGTCTCGCGTCAGTGACCGCGATGGGTGGACTGAACGCGCTGTGCTCCCTCGCGGGGCGCACCCTTCTCGTCGAGGGCGCCGCCGGAGGCGTGGGCAGCGCGGCGGTCGAGATCGCCGTAGCGCAAGGTGCCACTGTGATCGGGACAGCCAGTGAACGCAACCACGAGTTCCTCACCGCACTCGGCGCCGTTCCCACCACCTACGGCCCCGGCCTCGCACAGCGCCTCACCACCCTCGCTCCGCACGGCGTCGACATCGTGCTCGACACCGCGGCCTCCGGCTCCCTGGACGACCTCGTCGCGATCACAGGTGACCCGAAGCGCGTCGCGACGGTCGCCGACCACGCGGGCGGGCAGCGTCTGGGCACGCATGTGGTCAACGCGGAGAACGATTCCACTCTCCTGTCCGTGGCGGCGGAACTGGGCGGGCAAGGCCGCTACACACCTCGTATCGAACAGGTCTACCCCCTGGAGCGGATCGCCGACGCCCACGCGCACGCCGAGCGCGGACGCACCCGAGGAAAGATCGTGATCTGCGTCTGAACAGGCCGATCTGTATCTGAACAGGCCCACGAGGTGGGTAACTCCGCAACGTGCGGGCCTGCGTGGCGAGCGTGCCCTCGATCGGTACCGGTGAGCGGGCGGTCCGGAGCGGGCCGATTCCATGGCGCCTCGTCAAGCAGGCCGCCCCCACTCGGGCACCGCACGTGGCACATGAGCCGTCGTGCACGGGGCACTGGCCTCATCCAGCTCCAGCAGCCCCGTGAGAGGGGTTCGCATACGGGTTCTAACCGTTCACCGCACCGCGCGCCTTCCGCCAGTGGTGCGAGGAGCACCGCGCCGACTTCATCTCACACCGCACGAACGGTGAAGTGCCGTGCATGCGCACGCGCGACGACGCCCTGCTCTCACGGTTACGGGTCTGAGTCACGGCTCACTGCCGAGATAGTCCTCGACCGCGGGCTCGGCGACCTGTTCGTCGTGCGCACCGCCGGTCACACGTCATGGGCCGGAGACCCTGGGCAGCATCGAACATGGCGCCAGCATGCTGGTGACCCGCTGATCGTCGTACTCGGCCAGGACTCGTCCGGCGCGGTCGCCTCGGCCTGTGCCGCGCTCCAGGACGGCTCAACCCCAGGCGGATACATCCGGGACGTCGTCGAACGCGTCACCCCCAGCGTGCTGGCAGCCCGCGCAGCCGGACGACACACGGCCGACGAAATTCTGGATGAACACGTCCGCCACACCGTTGACCTGCTGCTGGACCGCTTCCGCATCCTCGCGGAACGGGTCGCCACAGGCCAGACCGCCGTGGTCGGGCTCTGCTACCGCCTCGCCGACGGAAGCGCGCCCAGGGCCGCCGTCCCGCCGAACGGCCCGTGCTACACCGGCCGGTTCGGCCACTTCCCATGCTCGCGGGGGGGGGCGACCGGTTGCGACGATTCGCCCCTTTCGGCAGCGGCCAAGTCTCATGCCAGTGCGTTCACCGCCGCCGCGAAGAGGCGGGGCAGGCGTGCGGCGGTGGGCATGATGTGTGGGGCGAGCGCGGGCTGCTGACGGATCCTCACGAGGAGGTCCGTCAAGAGTCGGTGGCGGCGTGTCGCACGGCTCCAGTCGGTTTCGTAGCGGCTCGGTGTGCCGCGGCGCACGTTGGCGACCAGGACTTCGGCGCCGGCGAGGGCGAGTGAGACGCCTTCACCAGTCAGCGCGTCGATGTATCCGGCGGCGTCGCCGACGAGCAGCACCCGCCCGTGGGCGCGGGTGCTGGCTCTCTGGCGCAGCGGTCCTGCGCCGCGTACCGCGGTGACGGCGGTTTCCGGGGGGAGGCGGGCGGCCAGTTCGGGGAAGCTCTCCATCTGGGTGGTGAAGGGGGCTCGCCGGGCCGTCAGCAGGGCGACGCCGATGAGTGCGGGGCCGAGCGGGGTGACATACGCCTCCGCGTGCGCTCCCCAGTACACCTCTACGTAAGGCGACCATGGGGGTACCGCGTAGTGCCGGCGCAGCCCGTATCGGGGTGCCCCCGACGCCCGGGTGTTCATCTCCAGGCCGAGGGCGCGGCGCACGGGTGAGTGCAGGCCGTCCGCGGCGACCAGCCAGCGTGCGCGCAGCCCGGTGCCGGGGATGGTCACGCCCGTGGTGTCCTGCCGTACGTTCTCCACCCGCAGGGGCAGTACCGGCACCCCTGCGTCCAGGACGGCCCGGTGCAGGGCGCTGTGCAGGCCGGTGCGGCGCACGCCGAGGCCGGGGCCGTGCCGGAACGCGGCTTGGACCTGTCGGGACCCTTGGATGTAGCGGATGCCGATGATGGGCTGGCCGGGGACCTCCAGGCCGAGGGCGGTAAGGGCGCGGACGGCGCTGGGCATCAGGCCCTCACCGCACGCTTTGTCGACCGGTGCCTGACGTGGCTCGGCGATGACGGTGTTCAGGCCGGCGCGGGCGGCGTGCAGGGCGGTGGCGAGGCCGGCGGGTCCGCCTCCGACGATCAGCAGGTCGTGGGCGCCGCTCACGCGGGCACCGCTCGGGTGAGGGCCGCGTTCTCGCAGCGGATGCGGACCGTGAGCAGCGCCGCGTTGGCGACGGTGAACACCGTCGCGGTCAGCCATGCGGAGTGCACCAGGGGCAGGGCGGCGATCTCCACGACGACCGCGACGTAGTTGGGATGGCGCAGGAAGCGGTAGGGGCCCGCGCCGACCAGTCGCGCTCCAGGCACGACGATGACCCGGGTGTTCCAGTACGGCCCGAGTGTGGTGATGCACCACCAGCGCAGGGCCTGGGCGAGTACGGCGAGCGCCAGCATGGGCCACCCCAGCGCGGGCAGGAACGGCCGGTCGGCGAGCACGGGTTCGAGCACGCAGCACGCGAGCAGGCCCGTGTGCAGGACGACCATGACCGGATAGTGGCCACGGCCGTACTCCACACCGGCGCGGGTGAGGGTCCAGGCCGCGTTGCGGCGGGCGACGACGAGTTCGGCGACGCGTTCGGCGGCGACGGCGAGGATGAGAAGCGTGTACCACGGCATGAGGACCACTCACCAGCGCAGCAGGACGAGTTCGGAACAGAATCCCGGGCCCATCGCCATGAGCATCCCCCACGTACCGGGCTCGGGCCGACGGGATTCCCAGGTGCTCTGCAGGATGTGCAGGACGGAGACGGAGGACATGTTTCCCACAGTCGCCAGTGAGCGCCACGCGGAGTCCAGGGCCTCGCCGGGCAGGCCGAGGGCGTCGGTCACTGCGGCAAGGACCCTGGGGCCTCCCGGATGGCACAGCCAGGTCCCGATGTCGTCGATGGTCAGGCCGTGTTCCGCCAGGAAGGCCCGCAGGTGCCGGCCGAAGTGGTCCCGCAGGATGCCGGGAACACCGGCATCGATCACGACGCGGAATCCGCTGGCACCGATATCCCATCCCAGGAACTGTTCGGTGTCCGGGAACAGGTGGCTGCGCGTGGCGACCACAGAGGGCCCGACTGCGTCCGGCCCGGCGGCGCTGCCGCTGCCGCGTGCGACGAGCGCTGCCGCACCGTCGCCGAACAGTGCGCCGGCGATGAGGTTGGCGCGGGAGTCGTCGCGCTGCTGGAGCGTCAGCGAGCACAGTTCGACGGTGAGCAGCACAGCCGTGTCGTCGGGGTGCCCGCGCAGGTAGTCGTGCACCCGTGCGAGGCCCGCGGCGCCCGCCACACAGCCCAGGCCGAACACCGGAAGTCTTTTGACGTCGGGCCGCAGCCCCATGCGCCCGGCCAGCCGGGCGTCGAGCGAGGGGGCGGCGACGCCGGTGATGGAGGCGCACACCAACAGGTCGACATCGGCCGGTGCGAGCCCCGCCTCCTTGAGCGCGCCGGTGAGGGCTTCCTCCCCCAGTTCGAGGCCCGCCGCCAGCCACGCGTCATTGCTCTGCCCGAAGTCCCGGAGACCGGCGTACCGCTCGATCGGCAGGGCGAGATGACGCGTGCGCACACCGGCGGACGCGTGCAGGCGGCGCAGCACGGCGCGGTCCGCCCCCGGAGGCAAGCACAGGTCGCCGATCAGTTCGGTGAGGTCGTCCTGGGCGTACCGGTGCGGCGGCAGCGCGGTGTGGACGGCGGCGATCGTGGTCGCCATGGCGCGCACGGCCGTCGGGCACGGCGCGGTGGGCGGGGAAGGGGCATGGTCGACGATCATGGGGACACGCATGTCGGTAATGCCTTCCTCACCTTGGACATCGAATACCTTGCGTACGTGTCCGTCCACCCGTCTGGGGTTCTCTCGCGTACAACACACCGCGTCCCGGTGTTGCTGCGCTCCTGCCATCTGGAGCCGGCGCTCGCCGTGACGATGTTCGTAACCGTCCTGGCCGTGGCGGCGGGCCGCGGGGTGGCCGGATCGGCGGCGGTGGCCGCGGCCGTGCTGGCCGGCCAGCTCTCGATCGGATGGTGCAACGACGCTGCCGACGCACAGCGCGACACGGCCTGCAGGCGCCGTGACAAGCCGGTGGCCACCGGCGAACTCACGCCCCGGGCGGTGGCTGTCGCGGCCGGGACGGCCCTGGGGCTGTGCGTGCCGCTGTCACTGCTGAGCGGCGCCGCCGCGGGAGCGGCACACTTGGGGGGCGTAGCGGCCGGCTGGGCCTACAACCTGTCGTTGAAGCACACGGTGCTCTCACCACTGCCCTATGCCGCGGCCTTCGGCACGCTGCCGGCCTTCGTCACCCTCGGTCTGCCGTCGCCGTCCTGGCCTGCCTGGTGGGCGGTGGCAGCGGGAGCGCTGCTGGGCGTGGGAGCACACCTCGTGAACGTGCTTCCGGACATCGAGAACGATCTGGCGACCGGTGTGTCCGGGCTGCCGCAGCGGCTGGGCCATCGGGCCTGCCGGTGGCTGGCCCCGCTCGTGATGCTGGCGGCCGTGGGCGTGATCGTCGCGGGGCCACCCGGGACGGTGGAGATCTCGGACTGGTTACTGGCCGCAGTGGCCGGGATCGTCGCGGTCGCGGGAACGGCTGTGCCGTCGGGGGCCCGGAGCAGGTGGCCCTTCCGGGCCGCGATCGTGGTGGCTGGCATGGCCGTGGCACAGCTCCTCCTACGGGGCTCGGACATGGCCTGACCCGTGTGTATGGGTTTCGGAGGCAGCTGACGACTACGCCGTCCAGCGATGTTCGCGAGATCACACCGATATGACCACCGAGACGAGCCCGGTCGGCTCCCGGAGCCACGTCGCAAACGACTCCCCCACAACGTGCCCCGTCCCGGGTGCCATGGCAGACCCGCCGGGGCACCGTAGGGGCGGCAGCGCCCATGGCCGGGTGCTGGGCCGTACCGACCGTCTGGTCGCCGAGGCTACGACGCCCACCGTTCACCGTTCCGGGCCTACCCGCGCCGGTCGACCAGCGGGGACTCGATCACCTCGGCGGCTCCATCTCCAGCCTCGCCCACCCCAGAAACTCCACCACGTCCCGCACGCTGTACGCGAGCCCGAGGATCTATCGCCCGTGTTGTACCGATCAAGAGTGCCGCCGCCTGGCATCAGGCGGCGGGACCTCGTGTCCATGCCCTGTACGTTTCCGTGGACCGTCCGTAGGGGACTCGCTGCCTGTGGTGGCGTACGGAGCGGAACAGCGGGTGTGCCTGCCCGCGTTGCAGGCAGGCTGGCTGACGCAGACTTTTGTCCACTGGCGCTTCCGGCCCGAGGCTGTGCAGGCTCTGCTGCCCCGAGAACTGGTCGTGGACGAGTACGAGGGGGCTGCCTGGGTGGGGCTCACGCCCTTTGTCATGGCGGATGTGCGCCCGCCCGGCATACCCGCGGTGGTCCCCGGGCTCCCGACGTTCGCGGAGACCAACCTTCGGACGTACGTCCGCCACCGGCAGAGAGGGGACGGGCTCTGGTTCCTGTCCATCGAGGTCGCCTTCCCCCTGATGCTGGCGGCTAGAGCTGTCGGCGCGCCGTACAACCCAGGCACCCTCAGCGTCTCCGCGAGCGGAGGCACCGTCTCGTACGCCGGTTCCAGATGGATCGGTGGGGCCTCCTACCGCCTGACCGTCCGCCCTGGCGACCCTGTCGAGCCCACCGAGCGGGACGTGTGGCTGACCTCGCGCTGGCGGGCGTACACACGCCGACTCGGCATGATCTGGGAGACGCCGGTCGAGCACGAGCCGTGGCCGCTGGCCGACGCCGCGGTCGACGTACTGGAGGAGACGCTGACCACCACCGCGGGCCTGCCCGCCCCTCTCGGCGAGCCCGTGGTGCACTTCTCGAAGGGGATCAGGCATGTACGGCTGGGCCCCTCCCGGCCCTGTGTCCCAGGACCGGGCCCGTCCTGACCCAGGGCTGGCACGACGGGCCCTCGTCCGGCCGGGGCTCCGCCAACCCGTTGGAGCGGGGACGGGCGGATGAGCCGGATAGTCAGCACAGCGGGTCAACGCGCCGCCCGCGGCTGCGCTCCGACGGCTGGATCGCGGGCCTGGGCACCTCCTCCGGAACGCGCATCGTGCTCGGGCACTGGCAGCGGTCACCGTTCGGGCCGTTCAGCGATGTGATGCTGGAGCGGCCCGACGGAGAACGGCTGCTGCTGGCCCCCACGCAGGCTACGGCGGACTTCATCGACCGTAGGCGTCCTTACCGGGAAGGGGTCCGATGTTGGCCCGTCGGCCGGGGCGGACGGCGGCGTGGCGTCGCCCGGGGCCGGGGCCGCTGCGGGCGGCGAGGGCGTCGGCCACGACGCCGGTGGTGAAGGCGTAAACGGCCTTGTGAAGGACGTCCACTATGAGTTCTGTACGGGGCCAGCTAGGGGGCGGGGCGCCGACGCCGGTCGCGTTTTCGAGGATCTGGTCGTTGGTGAGGCGGACGACGGTGAACTTGGCGGAGGCGACCGGTCCGCGCAGTCCGGCCTGGGCCATGATCGAGCGCAGCACGCCGAGGAAGGCGGCCTGGCCGTAGTGCATGGCCCAATTGACCGGGAGCGGCTGTTTGCCGGGGCGTTCGGGCAAGCCGGTCAGGCGCTGAAGGACCCGGGCGGGCACGTGGGAGTCGGGTCGGCCGGTGATGGTCTGCTCGATTTTCTCGCCGAGGGTCATCACGACGCCTCCGGCGGTACCGGCGACCAGTCCCTGCCACAGTGCGCGCTTGATCATGTCCCGGCGGGTACCCGCCACCACCGGCTTCACCCACCCTGTCAGGCCGGACCCACCCGGTCGCCGCACGGCGGGAAGGGATGGCCATGAGTGCATCGTTCCGGCCGGACACCGCGTCTGGGCCACGCCCTGAGCCTCGAAAGCACTGGCTGTGTACGCGCTGATCGGGGCGGCGGTGATGGGCCGCGGTGGACGCGAGCGTCTTCCACCAGCTCCTGGGTGGCACCCTTTCTACGACCGTTCCGGCACCAGTGTGGGCCTGCAGCCTGCTTTCCGACGGACTGCCGCACAGCGCCGAGGTGCTGGCTCTGCTCGTCGGAGTCGCTCTCGCCGTCCGCGTGGCCCGCCGGAACGGGGCCGGATCGGCATCCCGACTTCCGCGCGCCCGCCCGGTTTCGCGCCTGGCTTGCCAGGGTCGTCGGGGCCCCGGCTAGCTCCTGGGCTCGACATCCAAGCGCGCGTCGCTTCTTGAGAGGTCACGGGGTGGCTGAGGCACACACTCCGATGGGCACACCGAGGGCTCGGCGGGGACCGCCGGGCAGAGGGCGGTGAGCGCGCCCATGGTGGTGCGCGTCTCGCGCGGGCAGAGCCGCTGGCCGGCGGTGAGGATCGAGGCCACCCACGTGCTCATACAGAAGGGGCAGCCCAGGGTGTTCTGCCGTCCTCGGGCTGCTCCTCCTCGTGCAGCCCGGCCGAGCTAGGGGGCCCGCAGCGGACTGGTCACCGATGCCTTGCTCAGCAGACAGCTGAGCCGGAACGTGGCCACCAAGGTCAACACCACGTCCGCCAGCTCTGGCCGGTCCGGCAGCGGGCGCCCGCGCAGCCGTACCGCCGTGGCCCACGCCGCCGTGTACGCCGCCAGATCCCGCCTGACCGCCAGATGGCCGCCCAACGGCCGCTCGTGCTCTGCCGATAGTCTCCTTCGGCGCGTACGAGAAGGGCCACACGTCGTGCGAGGCGGCCGTCAGCTGCTGTCTCCGTGGGCCGTACCCGTTTCTGTCACGCTCCGTTGCAGGTCCGCTCCCCCACCGTTACCCGGGTGGTCGTCTCGGTCCTGCCGGCGTAGGCGCACCTCGACGCGGCCGTCGACGATCCGGGTGTCGAAGGCGGGCTGGGGCGCGGTGGCGGGGCCGCGGACGTTCCAGCCGTCCGAGAGCCGGAAGACGCTGCCGTGCCAGGGGCACTCCACACATCCGTCGGCTACGGTGCCCTCTGACAGCGGTCCCGCGAGGTGACTGCACCGCTCGGCCAGGGCGTGGATCGTCCCGCCGAGTTCGCGCACCACCAGGACCGGCACGTCGTCCACGCTGCGCCGCACCGGCTGACCGGCCGGGAACTCGTCCACCGTCCCGATCCGGTGCCAGCCCTCCGTGACGACGTGCGGAACCTCCTCGGCGTGGTTGGCGCCGGACGCCTGGCGGTAGGCCAAGTGGCCGCCCAGCATGCCGCCGAGCCCGACCGCCGTCAGACCCAGAAAGCCGTATGCCCGGCCCGCTGCCTCGCGTCCCTTGACGCGGCAAGCGAGGGAGGCGGCGTAAAGGCCGACGGCTGCCGTGTTGCTCAGAGCGTGCACCAGTCCGACGCGCTGCTGCTGGCGGTGCAGCTCCGCCCAGTCGACAGCGCCCGCGAAAGCCGCGGGAGCGGCGGCGGCCAGCCCGACGCCGACCAGCAGTCCCGCCTCGCGGGAGCGGCCGGGCCGCAGATCCAGTACGGCCGCGGACAGCCAGCTACCGATCGGCACCTGCACCATCAGCGGATGCACCGGGTGCCCCAGCCACCTGCCGTGCAGCACATCCCGGCCGCGCCCCAACGGCAGGGCTCGCACCCCCTCGCGGAGCGCGTCGATCACCGGATCGGCCCGGGGCTCCCGCTCCAGGCGGTCCAGCAGCCACAGGACCCGGCTCTGCCGCATTCGGCGGCGGTGAGGCGTTGTGCTCATGCTCGGCCGGGTCCCCACCTGCCCGGACGGCAAACGGAGCGGCGAACGTCCGCGGACCGGCGGTTCAGCCGCCGGGCCGGATGACTGCTCGTACGCAGTCGTCGGACTTGCGCTTGCCCATGCTCTGCCATGTACGTCGTGATCTCCCGCCTACGACTCCGGTCGTGTCACTGTGCGACCGGTACCCACTGCCGAGCGGAGCACGACGTGACTCCGGCGCCTTCGCGCCGCGCGGCGAGGCGCTGTGGGAGGGCGACGAGGGGTTTCGCCGCCGGCTTTCGCTCTCGCCTCGACGACGGGGGCACCGACGGTGCTGGGCTCCGCCTGGTGCCCCCCTCAAACCCTCCGTCGCGGAGTGGAGCCAGTGTCAGTGGTCGGTTGCCAGGTGGAGCTTGAGCAGGTCCACACCGTAGTCGTTGCCGTTGGGAGTACGGATCATGGTGTGGATGTGCTGCTGGGTGGGGGTGCCGTTCGGGCCGCCCATGCCACCGCCCGGGCCGGCCGAGGCCGAGGCGGAGGCGGAGGCGGAGGTCGTCGCCGACGCGGAGGCGGAGGCGGAGGCCGAGGCCGAGCTGGAGTCGTCGTCCTCGTGGTAGGCGAGCGGGGACTCTGCGTCGTACTCGATCAGTACGACCGGGGAGTGCACGCGGTAGTAGAACGCCGAGTCGTCCTCGGACTCGCCGATCCAGTAGAAGTACGTGTCGTCGAGGTGCTTCTCGATGTCACGCAGCCACACCCGGGAGTGAGCTTCGTCGATGGTGCCGGTGTAGACCTCGACCAAGTCGAGCAGCAGCTTCTGCTGCTTGCGGTTCAACTCCGAGCCCCTGAGGCCCTTGTAGGGCAGGACCGCGTTGTCGTTGCCGGCGCCGACGGTCAGGTTGGTGCCGGTCTTCTCCTCGGTGCCCGGCGCCGCGGTGGCGAGCTGGGCGTCGTCCAGCGAGCGCAGCAGCTTGAGGCCGGCGGCGGTCTCCTCCCGGAAGAGGTGGTAGTCCACGCCGTCGTAGGTGATCTTCGTCGGCTCGGAGCCGCGGAAGGTCGGGGTCGCGACGACCTGGTCACCCAGGACGAAGTAGTTGATGACCAGGTGGTGGCCCTCGAACTGGAAGCCCCAGGGGTCGGTCGCCGATGGGGTGCCCATGATCGTGAACCAGTAGGCGTCGTAGTTGAGCGCCTTGGAGGTGTCGCCGCCGTACTCACCGAGGAAATGGTTGAGCTTGCGGATCTGGGTGGCGTTCTCGAGCCCACGCGCGGACAACGCGGCCTTGAGCAGCTTGATGGCGAGCTTGTACTGCTTCTCGTCCATGTCGCGCAGGGCGACACCCTCGCGGTCGTTGGAGTCGACGTTGGTCCAGTCGAGCCACTGGTCGGCGTCGATGTCGTAGAGCGTGGCCGACTTCTGGTCGTCGGTCAGCGAGTTCACGAAGGCAGACCCGGCGCGCACCACCGGCGTGGTGGAGACGCCGGTCCGGTGAATCGCGTACAGGTCACCGACGACGGTGCCGTCGGTGGTGACGCCGACGAAGTCGTCGTACGCGATGGTCTGGCCGAAGCCGCCACCGGGCGGCGGGCCTGACGGGGTGGCGCTCGCCGTGGCGTCGGCGGTGGGCGTTTCCGCACCGGCCTGGCTGGCGGCGTAGCCGCCCATGACCGCGACTGCGGAGACACCGCCGGCGAGCAGGGCCTTGTTCATGAACCAGCGGCGGGAACGGTGGGCTGCTTGCGTTCTCGGCTTGTGTCCGTGCGTTGAGTTGACCATGTCGCTGACGATTTCGTTGACAATTAGGGATTGCGTGGTAAAAACCTGTGAGCCGTATAGGAGTTCATCCACCGGGAGCGTTGGCATCAGCCGTGCAGTCAGCGGTACGCCGCCTCCGGCCCCGGGGTGCAGGGCGATGCCGCCCGTGCCGATCAGGCTGCCGACGTCGAGGAACGGGGTGTCGACGGCCTTGCCGGGGACGAGGGCCCTGGTGCGGAGGACCAGCAGGCGGGTGAGCGCGTCGGCGACCGTGCGGGAGAGGTCGGGGCGGCATACCAGCAGGGCAGGTTGGACAGATGGTGGCGGCGCCCCCGCCCTGCGGTACGCGCCCTGCGGCAACGGGACTCTTCCAGGCCCGAGTCGGCCGGGCGTCGTGGTCGCCTGGCGCGCCTGCGCGTCGAGATCCGCCAGCGAGTCCGGGGACGGCCCGCCCCACGTCTCTTCGCCGCCGCCCCGCGGCCCGGCAGCCCTGCGCGACCTGCGTCTGATCAGGGCGAACGCGACCAGGCCCACCGGAACGAGCACCACGAGCAGGAGGAGCCAGCTGCCTCCGCCGACCCCTACCTGCTCGCCCTGACCCGGATCCGCCTCTCCGGGCGTCATATCCAGCGTGGGCACGGGCTGACCTGAAAGCACCGCGTCGTACCCGCGAGCCGCACCGATCGCCGCTCCCGCCCAGTCGTTCTGCCGCAGCGCAGGCGTGACAGCCGTTGCGTCGACCCGCGCCAGGTCCTCTCGCGTCAACGGTGACTTCGCGTCCACGTAGTAGGAATACTGCCGGTCACCGGTGGCGACAGCGAGCAGGGCGTCGTTGGCGCCGAGCCTGTTCCTTGTGGCCGTGTCGTTCGCCCACTGCTGGGGGGAGCGTCCGGAGAAATCGCTCACGTAGTCCACGAACAGCCGTATCTGGTGTTCGTCGACCAGTTGGGCCAGTGCTTGAGCGACTTCTGGTTCCCGGTTGCCGAGTGCCCCGACACGGTCCGTGACCTGCTCTTCCCGCGACAGATCGACCGGGGCGTCGGCCAGGGCGGCGTTCGCCGGCGCCAGGGTCAGGCCGCCGACCGTCAGCAGCACAGCCAAGGGAATCCGCACGAACGTACGCGTCACGGTATTCGACGCTGTGCACCCGCGAGCCCTTCGGCGACCGGACGGCCCGGCCGGCGAACGCGTTCGCCAGGCCGTCCGCCAGCCGATGACGACACCGCAGCCCGGAGCGGTGCGCGTCGACACCCAGCCCGCAGCCCAGCCCGCGACGAACACGGCTACCGGGAAATCCTTACGGCTGTGAACCCCAGGCGAGAAGGAGCCGAGGCTGCCCGTCGAACCCTTCTCGTTCCGCTCCGGCCCACCCATCGCCATTCCCCTTTCGCACGCGCACTTCACCGGCCGCGTAACCGTCCCGCCCGCGACGATTCATGCGTAAAACTCCCTCATTTACTGTCTGTCCACCTCCTGCCACGCGACGCCATGGACAGGCGGATCCATTGAGCCGACAGCCAACCGCACCTTCACAGCAGACGGCCGTGGCCGGTGTGCAGCTTGGCCCAGATGGTGTCGGCGCGCAGCGGGAGGGTGGTGAAGCGGATGCCCGTGGCGTCGCGCAGGGCGTTGGCCAGGGCGGGGGCGATGGGGTTGAAGGCGGCTTCGCTGCCGGGTTTGGCGCGGTGAAGGTCGTCGGGGTCGGGCGTGGCGACGAAGCGGACGTCGGTGTGGGGCACGTCGGCGGCGTGCGGGATCGGGTAGGTGCGGAGTTGCTGTGTGGTGATGTGGCCGTAGTGGTCGGTGCGGAGGTCTTCCATCAGGGTGGTGCCGATGCCCTGGGCGACGGCGCCTTGGATCTGGTCACGCAGTTGTCGCGGGTCCAGGACGGTGCCGGCGTCGCTGGCGTGGATGGACTCGAGGAGGGTGACGAGGCCGGTGTCAGGGTCGACGGCGAGGCGGATCCACTGGGCGTTCGCCGCCAGGCCTGGGGTGCCTGTGGTGGCGTCGCGGGTCGCCGTGGCGGTGAGCGGTCGGCCGGGTTGGTACAGGAGGGACAGGGGCAGGAGGCGGCCGGCGCAGTCGACGGAGTCCTGGTGCAGGCGGCAGTCGGCCGGGGCGGTGCCGGTGTGGGTGGCTGCGGCCTCGAGGACAGCCATATGCAGGCGGCGGCAGGCGTCATGGACGGCGCGGGCGGTGAGGGTGGCGCCGGTGGAGACGAAGCCCCCGGTGTCGTGGGTGAGCAGGTCGGTGTCGCCCTGGCGGAGGTGGATGCGGTCGGCTGCGGTGGCCAGTGCGGCGGCGGCGATGCGCCGGTGCACGGTGGTGGCCTGGCTGCCGAATTCCGGGGCGCCCGTGCACAGGTCGTAGGTCCCGTCGGCGCGCAGGGTTGCGCTGGCCTGGGCGAGGTGGCCGTCGGATGGCAGGGTGTGGGTGACGGTCACGGCCATGCCCTCCCCTACCAGCCAGGACGAGGGGAGCGCAGGAAGTGCGGCCTTGTGCTGGGCGCGGGCGGTTTCCAGGAGGTCGAGGCAGCCGGTGACGCCGTGGTCGGCGACAGGGGGCGTGCCGCCGGCCGTGAGAGCCGGTGCGGGCTGTCCTGGGCGCAGGTATGCCTGGCGGCGCAGGACCAGGGGGTCGAGGCCGGCTGTGTGGGCGAGTTCATCGAGGGCGGATTCGACGGCGAAGGCGATCTGGCCGATGCCGTAGCCGCGGAAGGCGCCCGCCGGGACGTTGTGTGTGTAGAGGGCCCAGCCGTCGACGGTGATGTTGGGGCAGCGGTAGAGGTCCAGGGCTTCGGTGCAGGCGTGGCGCAGAACGGCGGGGCCGTGGTTGCCGTAGGCGCCGGTGTCGCACAGGACGTGCAGCCGCAGGGCGGTGAGGCTGCCGTCGCGGCGGACGGCGATCGTCACCCGGACCTGGAAGGGGTGGCGGGTGGTGGTGGTGAACTCCTCGGCGCGGGTGTACTCGATTTTGACCGGCCGCCCGGTGCGCAGCGCGGCGAGCACCGTGATGTCCTCGGTGAGCATTTCCTGTTTCCCGCCGAACGCGCCGCCCAGCCGTGCGGCCGTGACATGCAGCCGTTCCAGCGGCAGGCCGAACACTTTGGCCAGGAGCCGGCGGGTCAGGTGCGGTGCCTGGGTGGCGGTGTGGACGTGCAGTCGCCCGTCGTCGTCCTGCCAGGCGATTGTGGCGTGGGTCTCCAGCGCGGCGTGCTGCACGCGGTGGGTGCGGAACGTCTCCTCGTAGCGGTGCTCCGCCTCGGCCAGCCCGGCATCAAGGTCACCGGTGGCGGCGTGCACCTCGTCGGCGACGTTTCCGCTGGGATGGACCAGGGGTGCGTCTGCGGACAGGGCGTGTTCCGGGCCGGTGACGGCGGGCAGGGTTTGGTAAGTGACGCGCAGGCGGCGGCAGCCCTCCTCTGCGGCGGCTTCGGTGTCGGCGACGACCGCGGCGACGCGCTGGCCCGCATGGCGCACGACGTCGTCCAGGACGCGGGTGTCGGCCGGGTCCTCATCGGCGTCTTCGTGCAGCGCGGTGGAGAAACGAATGGTGGGCGCATCACGGTGGGTAAGTACGGTGTGAACGCCCGGCACGGCGAGGGCCTCGGCACTGTCGATGTCGACGATGCGGGCGTGCCGGTGCTCGGAGCGCACCAGTTTGATGTGTAGCAGCCCGGCGGGATCCGGGCGGTCAAGGGTGAATCGGACCCTGCCCGTGACGACGTCCTCCACCTGCGAGGGCAGCCCAGCGGGGGCGTTCCCTGCCGCGGTGGGGGCCTGCTCGTCAGCGTTACAGTCCTCCTGCGACGCCTGGATGGCTTCCATGATGCGCCGGTAGCCGGTGCAGCGGCACAGGTTGCCCTTGAGTGCCTCGGTGAGGTCGCCGCTGCGGGCCTGGTCCAGGGCGGCTGCGGTCATCACGAAGCCCGGAGTGCAGAAGCCGCACTGGAAGGCGTGGGCGGCGGCGAAGGCCTGCTGCACGGGGTGAAGCGAGTTCTCCTCGGACAGTCCCTCCACCGTCGTCACCGCCCGCCCCGCAGCGCGCAGGGCCGGGTAGAGGCAGCTGTGTACGGGCATGCCGTCCACGTGCACGGTGCAGGCTCCGCAGTCACCGCTGTCGCAGCCCTTCTTCACTCCTGGACAGCCCTGCTGGCGCACGTAGGTGCGCAGGCACTGCCCGGGTGCTGGTGGCTCGGATACGGACCGGCCGTTGAGCAGGACCGAGAAGGTCATGTCAGTTCTCCGTCTCCAGTGCCTGCCGTGCTTCCTCGGCCAGGTGGTGGATGAGGTGGCGGCGCCACGCGGGGGAGCCGTGGGCGTCGTCCACGATCCCCGTCGCGTCGACCGCCTGCTCGATCGCCGCGCGCAGCCCGGCCGCCGTGGGCGTCCGGGGGAAGGACAGGTGCACGGGGCGTGGGGTGGCAGCGGTGAGCGTAAAAGTGACCTGCCCGGGATCGTCGAGGGCGGAGGCGGCGATCACCAGGGCCGCCGAATGCCCGCCGGGGCGCAGACTCGCCCGGCGCATCACGGTGCGCTGCGCCAGGCCTGCGGCTCGCAGCCGCAGACAGCGCAGCATCTCCCCCGGCCGCAGACACGTCCGGCCAGCTCCGGTGACGAAGTCACCGACCGGCAGCTGCCGGTCGCGGCCGTCGGCGGCGCGCAGCACACACACGCCGTGCAGGGCGACCGCCAACGACACCATCGGCGCGGCCGGCAGTGCCAGGCACACGTTGCCACCCACGGTGGCGGTGTTCCACACCTTGAAGGACGAGGAGAACGCCCGGCAGCAGTCCGCCATCAGCGCACGCGCATCGGGCCAGGGGCCATCGGGCTGCAGGGCGAAGGCCAGCAGCTCCGCCACCGTGCATGTCGCCGCGATCTCCAACCCGCCCTCGCTGACCACCAGTGGCTGCCAGTCCATGCGGGCCAGGTCCCACAGACGGGAGATCTCGGGCTGAGGCGTCGAGAACAGCCAGGTGCCGCCGGCCAGCCACGCATCACCTTCCTCCCACCGCACGCCACAGCTCGCATCGAGCACGGCCCGGACCGCCGCAAGATCCATACCTGTCCGCCTCCACCGGCCGTCGAACGGGCGGCTGTCTGGCGCCCGCAACAGTGCCAACCCCCGGCCCCTCACTCATGTCACGCCGCGTCCGGGTGATGACCGGGCATACCCGCTCTGTGATGGGTCCGGATCATCCACCCGGACGCACCACCACGTGCAGTGATGAAGTGGGCAGAAACCACCATGCGTAGGAGCACGCGCCGCCATGGGGCGCAGCAGGCCGTCGTCGACGACCGGAGCCGGGACACGAACGGCCGTGGAGCCTGGCGCTGGAGGACCGGGCACTCCTGGTCGCGGCCTACTGGCGCACGAACCCCACCATCTCGTCGACCACCAGCACCGCCTGGTCGTCGTGCAGGTGTTCCACTACGTAGTCGCGCAGGTCGTCGCGTACCTGGTCGGCGTCCCACTTGGCCCGCCCCAGCAGGTGCTGCATGCCGTCCGGGGCCCTCTCCCCGGCCCACTCGGCGATGGTCCAGCAGTTCTTGCGCGGCAGGTCCGACAGCAGCCCGAGCACCAACCGCCCAGCCCGGCGCCGGGGTTCGACCCGCGCGAACCGTCCCGCTATCCGGCCCATCAGGCCCTCCGACGCCTCCTGCCAACGGGCAGGATCTCCCCTGTGACCTGCGGCCACCGCATGATCAACAGTGGCCGCACCCGTCTCCCGCCGGGAAACCGGCATCGCCGGGCGAAAACGGTGCTCCAGCCCTCCTCGTCAGCCTCGCAGAAGGCAGAAGGGATGACCGGCCGGATCCGCGAAGATCCTCCAACCGCGGGTGTCGACGTGGAGCAGCGTGGCACCAAAGCCGAGGACCTGCTCCTGAGCCCGGTCAAGGTCGGGGACATCGAGGTCCAGATGGAACTGCTGCGGGTACGTGCTGTCCGGCCACCGCGGCGCCTGGTGGTCCTTCACGCGCTGGAACGCAAATACCAGGCCAGAGCCCGTGTGAAGGGTGGCAAAGTCGTCACCGACTGACCACCTGCGATCGGGCTCGTTGACCGCGCCGCCGAGGAGCGATTGGTAGAACCGGGCGAGTTCAAGGACATCCGGACAGTCCAGAACCACGCACTGCAGCTTGCCGATCACCGGTGATCCTCCAACAGCATGGGCCCCCGGCTCTGGTGAGCCACGGCCCGACGCGCAGGAAGGCACTGCGTAGGACCGCCGAGCGCGTAAACCTTAGCCGCATCTTCCGCCACTCGTCCGTCACATCACGATCTACGACTGGAGTACTGGAAGAGCCTGCTCGTGTCCCTTTCCCTCACTCCGCCAGTGAGGTAGGCGACGGGCTGATCACGGGCGATGAGCAGACAGATCAGCAGGGCGGCACCGCCATGATTGAGATCGACGGCCCGCAGCGCATCGTCGGACAACGCCAGCGCATCGCCGATCAGCGCCAACAACTCAGCCTCGTCGTTGAGGATCCGTCGCGACAGAAGTCGCTCACCCTCCGCGTTGATCACCACGGGATGGTGATGCGTCTTGCCGACGTCCACCCCGGCCCAGATCTCGGCCACGGTCACCTCCGCCGACTCGTCGTACACCGACCCCGCAGACGCCCGCGCCGGCGTCGGCCTACAGCAGCGATCGAGTCACGTCTCCCAATCGGCGGTCGAGTCGTCGCGGCGCTCGGGGCGGTCAAGTCCCGTAAGCCATCGGCGGCTCAGCCGTTACAGCCACAGAATCCCTTGCCTCATGTGCGGTCGACTTGACACTGTGCACGACTGACACAGTTCACAGCGCGTACGACAAACTCTCATGCCCATAATCGCCGTATGGTCCGTGGGGAGTCCGCCGCGAAGGTTGCTATGAACGTGAACAACGCTAGATGGTTAGCAGATTGGCGCGCATCCATTGGACAAACAAGTGTGACGCTTTCCAGGTGATGCCATAGGGGTTGGGACCGGTAGTGGAGTGAACGGCTCCGCATCATGGTCGCACTGGACCTTTTTCCATGGCGCATTGTTCTCCTTGTCATCGGCCGCGAGGCATGACCGGGCTGGTGCCCCAGACGTTGCCCCGTCGCCGTCTCCTCAACAGCGGACCGGCGTCAACGGCGTTTGGGGGATGGCCGAGATCCATGTCGATTCCAGGGGTGCCTATGGTGCCGTGCGGATCATGGAGGAGTACTGCCGAGGGACGGCCGTACTTCGCGGTGCTGCGCCGGCCGAACCGGGACTTGTTTCGACAATGCCGCTACGACACGGCACGGGCCCGGCAGGGCGTTTTCCGGTGGATCACGGAACATGACAACCAGAAGCCACTCGACCTTCGGCTACGTCACACCGTACGAAGCGAGAACCCGCTGTCGACAACGACCCGGCCTCGCGACATAGAACGAGAACGTCGGGACCCGTGGGGTCGTTCAGGGGGTGACCAACCCCTTCTATCGGGGGCAATGGACTGATGTCCGAGCAACGCGAGCACGCCGAGCATGTCTCGGCGCGGGTGTGGGGGCGGGACGCGGTGTCCGCCGCCGGTCCCGCCACGCTCAGCCTGCAGCGTCAGGCGCTGCTGGTCACCGTGGTCCTGCGGATGTCCAGCGCGGCGGTGGCCGCGGTGGTCGCACTGCTGGGGCTGGAATCTGCGGAGAACCCCGTGTGGGTGCTGCTGTCCGTCGCCGGGGTGCTGGTCTGGGCGGGCTTGTTCAGCATCCGCACGCTTGGCGGTGGGCCGGCCTTCCGGTTCGGTGCGGGGGACGTCGTGGTCTGCGCCGTGCTCTGCCTGCTCCACGGCCAACTGGTCCCCGCTCCGGTGCTGACGGCGTCCGCCGGCTCCGGATGGGTCGACCTCATAGCCAGCATCACCGTGCTCAACGCGCAGTGCTTCCTGCGCCAGCCCCACGGACTGCTCGCGACCGTCGTGATCGCCACGGCCTACACGGTCGGTGCCCCGGGGCTGCGGGAGGCGCCCGTCGTCCTCCTGCTCCAGGGCATTCTGAGCGCCGGGATGTTCATCCTGCTTCGCCGCGCAGCCCGTTCGGCGGACTCCACGCTGGCGGCCAGGGCCAAGGCCCGCGCGAACCACCTGGCCAGGGCGGCGGCCCGTGCGGACGAACGCGACCAGCAGCGGCGGCTGCACGACACCGTGCTCGCCACCCTCACCATGGTGAGCACGGGAGCGATCACGGAGCATTCCGAGCTGCTGCGGCGCCGCGCCGTGGCCGACCTCCGGGTGATCCAGGGTCTTGCGGCAGACACGGATGACGCCGCGTACCGGGCCGGGACGACGGACCCAGGCGAAACGACCACGCCCCTCCTGGTCCCCCTGGACGCGGCGCTGCGCTCTGCTGCCTTCGCGCCGAGGCCCGGCCTGCCCGCGCTGACCGTGGAGTTCGGGCTCGTTCCGGTACTGCTGCCCCGCCCGGTGGTGACCGCGCTCGCCGACGCCGTCGCGGAGGCTCTGACGAACGTCGTCCGGCACGCCGGCACCACGTCGGCTCAAGTGCGCGCGCAGCCGGCCGGTGCCGGTGTGGTCGTGGACGTGCTCGACGGGGGACGCGGCTTCGATCCCGCTACCGTACCCGCGCACCGCAGGGGTCTGCGGGAGTCGATCACGGGGCGGATGGCGGCGGTGGGCGGCGCTGCGAGCATCGAGACGCGGCCGGGCGACGGCGTGCACGTCATGCTGCGGTGGCCCCGTTGAGGAGCGATACGGGCGCACCCTCAGGCGAATCGGTCGCGGTCCGGTACTCCCAGGTGATCAGCGTCGTGGTGGTGGTCATCGTTGCCGTCTGGCACGGCGCCTATGACTCGCTGATCCTGGTCCGGGGATGGTCGCGGTACGAGCCTGCGTGGGCGGCGTTGTCCTCTTGGCTGGTGCTTTCCGTCGTCCAGCTGGTCGGCTCCGTCCTCCTGCTCCGCTCCGGGCTACGCGGCCGTCTGGCCCCGCTACTGACGTCAGTCGCGCTAGTGGCCGGCGTCGCCGCCGTCGCGACGTATCCGAGAGGCGAGGCGATCGGCGACATCAGCTGGGCCGCCAACACGGTCGGCTGGTTCGGGGTACTGCTCCTGATGCAGCGCCCGATGCGCGAACTGGTCGCCCTGCTGGCCTGCACCATCGCGATGACGACGGTCGCGCTCGGGGTGAACGGCGACCTGGACACCCATGTGACCTGGTCCCGTCTGATCGCCCAGTCCTACACCACGGCCGGTATCCAACTTGCCTTCGTCCTGCTCACCCGGGAGTTGCACCACGCAGCCCGGCTCACGGCCGACGCGGCGCGGGCGCAGGCCAACCGCATGGCACGACAGGCGGCCGAGGAGGCCCTGCACGCCGAGCGGCGACGGCGCTACCGCTACCTGCGTGACCGCATCGCACCGCTGCTGCACGACCTGGCCGAGGGCCGGGCGCATCCGGGGGACGGCGCCTTGCAGCGGTCGAGCGGGATCGAGGCGACGCGGCTGCGCAGGCTGTTCGCCGAGACGGAGGACGCGGCCCATCCGCTGCTGCACGAGTTGCGGGCCTGCGCCGACGTCGCCGAGCGACGGGACGTGGACGTCACGTTCGTCTGCTACGGGGAACTGCCCGACGTCCCCGTGGCGGTGCGCAGGCAGCTGACCGAAGGCCCGCTCCTGGCGCTGGCATCGGCGAAGACCTCCGCCCGGGTCACCGTCGTCGTGACGGCCGGCGAGGTAGCGGTCAGCGTGGTGGCCGACGCCACGGTGCCAGCAGCGCCGCGCACGGTCCGTTCCACCGACACATCGGTGTTGTTCGACGAGAAGGAGAATCTGCTGTGGTTGGAATCCCGATGGCGCGTACCGGCACCGCGTTCGACGTCGGCATCGTCGACGACCACCCGGTGGTGATCGACGGTGTCCGGTCCTGGTTGGCCGAGGAGCCGAGCGTACGCGTCAGACACACCGGCGAAACCACGGCGGACCTGCGCTCCGGCGCGGTGGACGTCCTGATCGTCGACCTCAACCTCAACGGGCGGCTTGTGCTGTCGGACATCGGCCAGCTCGCCGCCGAGGGCCAGCGGCTGGTCGTCTTCTCGCAACTGACCGACGAGTCACTGGTGATGGACGTGCTGAACATGGGCGTTGCCGGGTTCGTCACCAAGAACGAGGGCCAGGCCCATCTGCTGCACGCGGTACGCGCCGCCGCGGCAGACCAGCCCTATGTGCCGCCGACGACGGCCGGCGTTCTGGTGTCCGACCGCAATCCGGTGGCCCCTCAGCTGTCCCAGCAGGAGCGGACGTCGCTGCTGTGGTGGTTCCAGTCCATGTCCAAGGCGTCGGTGGCCCGCCGCATGGGCGTGTCCGTGCACACCGTGGACATGTACATCAAGCGGGCTCGGGTCAAGTACGCCCAGATCGGTCGGGCCGCACCGACGAAGACCGACATGCTGGCTCGTGCGATCGAGGACGGCCTGGTCACTCCCGCCGAGCTCGCGAACTCCGCCCGGTGGACGCCGCCGCCGTCGTGAGCGCCGCCGGCTATACCGCGCGGGAGAAGCGCCGGGCCGCGAGTGCCAGGGCGGCGAGTCCGAGCACGCACATCACCAACAGTTCGACCAGGAGCGGCGGTGCCCAGCCGCCCCAGTCGGGACCAGTCAGGAGCGCGCCGCCCGGCGCGGCCCCCGCCACGGTCTGCCGCAGCGCGTCTACTGCGTAGGTCAGCGGGTTGACGAGCGTCAGGGCGGCCAGCCACACCGGCAGACCCTCCACCGAGAACATGGCGCCCGACAGGAAGAACAGTGGCAGCATGGTCACACCGAGCGCGGACTGGAACGTCTCGATCCGGGTGATCCGGACGGCCGCCAGGGTCACGAACGCGGTCAGGGTGAACGCCACCAGCGCCAGTTCCCCGAGCAGCGCGAGCAGCAGCAGCGGGTCGTAGGGCAGGCCGGCGAGTCCGGCGAACGCGAGCAGCAGCCCGCTCTGCGCCGTCGCCGTCACCGTGCTGCCCAGGCACTTGCCGACCAGGAAGGTGTCCCGCCGGACCGGCGCGACGAGCACGGCACGCAGCAGCCCCGTCTCGCGGTCGCGCACGATGGACATCCCGGCGTTCAGCGCGGGCATCTGCACAGCCATCATCAGGATCCCCGGGTAGACGTACGTCATGTAGTCCCCGGTGCCGGACGTGGACCCGACCATGGCGCTCAGCCCGGTGCCGAGCACAACGAAGTAGAGCAGCGGATTCAACAGCGTCAGCCCCGCCTGCGCGGGACTCGCGATCAGCCGGGTCACCTCCCGTCGGACCAGCGCCCGCAGTGCGGCCAACTCGGCGGCGCGCCTGCCGGGTGGCCGCGCCGTGAGCCGGCCGGGGCGCTCCGTGGTGGACTCCAGCACGTCGGCTCCCTCCCTCTTCCTCTTGCTCGTCCTTCTACGGATTGCGCATGGAGCGGCCGGTGTGGTGGAGGAACACGTCGTCCAGGCTGGGCCGCGTGACGGCCACCGACGTGACGCCCGTGGTCAGGTGGGCACACAGTCGCGGAACCCAGCGCGCCCCGTCCGCCGTCCTGACCCGCACGCCGTCCGGCGTCGCCTCGGCGTCCAGGCCGAACCGCTCACGGATGGACCGGACCGTCTTCCCGTCGTTGCCCGTTCGCAGGTGCACGACATCGGCGCCGATCGCCGACTTGAGTTCGTGAGGAGTCCCGAGCGCCACCAGACGGCCGTCGTCCATCACCGCGATCCGGTCGCAGTTCTCGGCCTCCTCCAGGTAGTGCGTGGTCAGGAAGACGGTGACTCCGTCCTGCCGACCGAGTTCGTGCAGTTTCTGCCAGACCTGGGCCCGGCTCTGCGGGTCGAGTCCGGTCGTCGGCTCGTCGAGGAACAGCACGCGCGGTCGGTGCATCAAGGCCCGCGCCACCTCCAGCCTGCGCTGCATGCCGCCGGAGTAGGTGCCGACCGGTGCGTCGCTCCGGTCGGTGAGGCCCACCATGTCCAGCAACGAGCGGGCCTGGGAGCGCACTTCGCGCCGCGGCATGCCGTACAGGCGGGCGTTGAAGTACAGGTTCTGCCACCCGGTCAGGTCACGGTCGGCGGTCGGCTCCTGGAAGACGACTCCGATCTTGCGCCTGACCTCGTCGGGACGGTGCGCGACGTCCACTCCGGCCACTGCCGCCCGTCCCGCGCTGGGGCGCAACAGGGTGGACAGCATGCTGATGGTGGTGGACTTACCCGCGCCGTTGGGGCCGAGGAAGCCGAACTTCTCCCCCTCCGCCACCGTCAGGTCCAGGCCGTGCACCGCCACGGTGTCGCCGTAGACGCGCCGCAGGCCACGAGTGCGGATCACCTCGGGTTCGGGGGCGCTCACCGGCGTGGCGGTACGGTCATGATGACGTGGAAGGCGCGGACGTGCGCATCGTCCTCGCCGACGGGCTCGCCGTTCACAGCCACCCAGGCGTGCGCCCCGAAGGGTTCGGTGACCACGCCGGTGCACCATTGGGGCCAGGTGCCGCTCAGTCGGCACAACAGCGCCGCCGCGACGGACCGTTGCAGACAGCGTGGGCCGGCGCAGGCCAAGCTCACGTACACCACCGCGTTGCGTGCCCGCAGTGCCTGCGCCACCGTCGCGGGGCGTGCGCCCCGGCTCGCGAACGCCAGTACGCGGCGCAGCCTGGCCGGCGGCAACCGGGTCAGCACGCGTGCGACGCCGGCGGCGACCACAGCCAGAGTACGCAGGAACCAGGGCGGGGGGTCGGCGGACTCAAGGCGCAGGGTGGTGCCGCCGCTCACGGGACGATCACCTTGGCCGTGCGCAGGGCGTCGAGCAGGCTCTCCACGTGGGCGGCGGCCCGCTCGGGCGCGTCGGGGTAGCACCGCAGCAGCGTCTGGGCGGCCTCCTGCGGCGACTCGCCGTCCAGCAGACAGCGCAGCACGACGGCACCGGTGCGGTTGAGCATCCAGTAGCGGCCGTTCCGTTCGTCGAGCAGCACGGTGCCGTTCTCGGTGTCGGCGACGGACACCCCGGACACCAGGGCGAAGGTCATCATGCCTCCTTACGTGGTTCGGAACGAGGGCGCAGCGGTGGTCGTGCCCGCGGGTTGCAGGGCCCGCAGCCACAACTCGCAGGCGAGGGTGGGGTCGAAGGGCATCAGCGGCCGGGTGTCGGCGTGGGTGGTGACCAGCAGCCGACGCAGGGCCGCCCCGTCGATCAGGCCCATGCGGGCCAGGTGCGTGTCCGCCGCGAAGTCGAGCAGCTCGCCACGGCGTCGGCGCAGGCCCGCGTACAGGGTGGGACTGGCGTCGTCCTTGCCCGTGCGGTGCAGGATCTCAGCCGGCACGACGCCGTCCAGCGCCCGCGCGAGCACGGGCTTGAGCCGGTTCGTGGCCACCCTGTCGGCCAGCCGCACGGACAGGACAGCCTCCAGCACCCGGTTGTCGGTGTAGGGGGCGTGGAAAGTGACGCCCGCATGCCCGCCAATACTCGAATTACGGCGCATGACCGTGCCGTTGATCCGGTTGATCCAGATCATCTCGTGCTGCACCGGGAGCGCAGCCAGCGGCTCAGGGCCCGTCGCGACCGCCTCGCGCAGCAGACGGCGCACGCTCGACGCGGCGTCCGGGGTGATCCAGGGCGGCAGCTTCGCCGAGACCTCCCAGTACGCTCCCGAGCCCCAGGCCCGGTCCGCGGCGAGTTCGTCCGTCTCGGTGGCCAGCCATCGCCGGTAGGACGGCGCGGCCGCCATCGTGCGCACCGTCGTGGCCATCGACCAGCGGCGCTTTGACCGCATCGCGCGCAGGTGCGGCAGGGCGGCGGCCGGATCGCGCCGGAGCAGCCCGTGCAGGCACATCGTGCCGGGGAGGAACAGCTCGTCGCCCCCGACGCCCTGGAGGTGACGACGTGCGCCCAGGGACGCGACGAGGCCCGCCTGGTGCTCGACGGTGGCCCTGGACCGGGCGAACATCAACGGGCCCTCCCGGTCGTGCGGGGTGTGCCCGAACGGCGCATACCAGTCCGGCGTGTCCGTCGGCGGCACCACCACATGGCGGGCCTTGGGCAGTACGGCCGCCGCCCGACGCGCGTGGGTCAGGTCCTCTCCCCGGCCGCCGTGCGCCTCGTAGTGCAGGGTGGCCAGGTTCGTGCCGACCGAGCGGTCGGCGACGAAGCACAGGCTCGTCGAGTCGAGCCCGCCGGAGAGGTCGGCGCTCACCACCTGCTGACCCGCGGTCCGCGCCGCAACGGCGTCGAACAGCGCCTCGCGGACGAAGTCGCCGTCGCCCAGGGGCCGTTCGGGCTCGGGCGGCGTCCACCAGCGCCGGGTACGCCCGGCTCCGTCACTGCCGATCTCCAGGCAGTGCCCGATGCGCGGGCTGCGCACGCCGCGCCACACCGAACCCTCGCTGAGCGGCTCGGGAGGTCCGAACGGGGACAGCAGTTCGAGCGCTACTCGTTCCGTGTCGACGCTCGCGCCGATGCGCTCGGCCAGGGTCTCGGCCCGGGAGGCCGCCAGCGTCACACCGGCGACCCGCGCATAGAAGACCTGGCACGCGGTGGACAGCGTCCCCTGGACCCGGACGTCGCCGTCGAGCGACGCCACGAGGTGGAAGCTGCCGGCGTACAGTCGGCCGAGTTCGTCCAGGTCCGCCAGGGACCGGACCCGGCCCAGCTGGGCCTCCAGGACTTTGGGTTGAACGGTCGTGCAGCCGAGCAGGGCCAAGCGGCGAGGGCCGAGGGAGGCAAACACGATCTCGTCGTCCGGCCAGTCGCCCACGAGCCAGGGCCGCCCGGAGTGGTGCTCGATCACCTTGGGACGCGGCAGACCGGGCGGCAGCGCCGGTGCGAGGGCCGCGACGCCGGCGGAATGGTCGGGAAGTACCACGAAATCCATGAGTATCCTCCACCGGAGTGCGGGGTTGGGGTGGCCCGACCGGCATGTGGCGTCGGTCGGGCCACCCCGAGGTGGAGTGACCGGGATGCGGTACGGCCGGTTCGTCGGACTGCTGTTCCGGCGGTACCGCCCGTGTCACTCGGCCCCGTGGGGCCTACGGGTGGATCAGAACCACCAGGCGCCCCACGGGCTGTCGAGCCAGTAACCCCGCGACGTGAGCTGCGTGAGCTCGGCGAAGTCGCCGACCTCGATCAGGGTGGGAACCTCATACACGTTGGCCATGAAAGCCACCTCCGTCGGTCGAATGGCGCCGGGTGTTCCCGGACGCCGGATATTGGTCGGGCGGGACGACCCGTCTCGCTTGCCCGGTCCTTCCGCCTGGCACAACGCTATGGACGGGGCCGCCCCTACGCACGACACCTGTTCGGGTAACACACCCTTGTTCAGGGGGCATGCCCCCGCGTTGTTCGAGACCGCTATCCGTGGAAGGTAGGGATTTGCGGGGTCGCGGCACACCGGCACGGTGAGTTCAGGGTGCCGCCCGCGCAGAGCACTAGGCGAGTTGGCCGCCGCGCCGACTGTCGGTCGGCGAGCACTCGCTGGAGGCGTTGACCCGCTGGTCCTTCGGCTGGGGAGGGCGGGCGTCAGGGGGACATCGCGTATCCCGCTGCCGGCTGGCCGAACATCTGGGCGATGTGCCAAACGGCGTGGTCCGACCCGTGGAAGAACACGTCCAGGCGCCCGTGGCCGTCGGCCTCGACGACGGGCTCGCCGCCGATGTTCTGCGCGATCTGTTCGTAGGCGCTCCAGGCGGTGCCGTTGACGATGGTCTGCTCGTTGACCCACAGGTGACCGCTGCCCCAGTGGAAGACGGCCAGCCGGGCATCCGCGCCCCGGGCGACGGCCGGATTTCCGGTCAGAGTGCCGCCGAGGCTGCTCAGCGTGTCCCACCCGTTGTAGTCGTCTGTCTGCGGCAGGTGCCACAGGGCGTTGTCGGTGCCCCGGAAGAACACCTCCAGGCGCCCGTCGGCGTTGGTGCCGATGACGGGGTCGCCGCCGATGTTCCGCACGATGCTCCGGGGACTTTCCCAGCCGTTGTTGTTGGCGTCCCGCTGGCGGACAACCCACAGGTGACCGTCGGCGCCGCGGAAGAACACCTGCAGACGGCCGCGGGCGTCGGTCGCCACCGCCGGGTCACCGGACAACGCGCCGCCCAGGGCAGCAGGGCCGGTCCAGTTTCCGTAACCGGACTTGGTGGTCTCCCACACATGCCACAGGGCGTTGTCGGTGCCCCGGAAGAATGCCTCCGGGCGGCCGTCGGCGTTCAGCCCGGGAACCGGGGCGCCTCCGATGTTGTTGGCCAGCACCTTGCCTGGGCCGTAGCCGCCGTTGATGACCGTCTGCCAGGGATGTTCGAGGTTGCCCTGCCCGTTCCGGAAGAACACCCCGATGCGCCGCGCGGCAGTCCGCAGGGCGGTGGGATCACCGGACAACGTGCCGGCTCCCAGGTTCTCCCACTCGGACCAGCCGCCCCAGGTCTGCTGATGGCAGGTCGACAGCGCGTTGTCCACGCGGCCCCTGATGAACACCTCCAGACGGCCGTCCGAAGAGGGCGCCACCGCCGGATCACCCGTCAGCTGCCCGCCGAGCGAGGCCGCCGGGCCCCAGGACATACCCGGCGTCGAAGGAACCGTCATGTTCTTCCCCTCCTGCTTTCACCCCCAGAACTTCAACCAGGGGATTCAC
The DNA here is from genome assembly GCF_042723915.1 of Streptomyces sp. NPDC058335. Taxonomy (NCBI): domain Bacteria; kingdom Bacillati; phylum Actinomycetota; class Actinomycetes; order Kitasatosporales; family Streptomycetaceae; genus Streptomyces; species Streptomyces sp. NPDC058335. Next base: position 211,245 of record NZ_JBHXHX010000011.1, read on the forward strand.
TTCTTGCACCTGATCGACTACTCATACGGCCACGGGTAGACCCGCCTACGGCTCCATGACGGGACGTCAGCAGTCGCCGCGAGCCGGTGTATCCCCTAACGCGCCCCTGTACAGCACCCCCCTCACCACCCCGCGTGAGCCAGCGAACCGCCTGTGCGGTGCTGGCAGAAATCGCAAGGTCCGCCGGACGAGCGAGGTGAAATCGCGCGGTCACGGCTCCCCGGCCGCTCCCCGGCACCCGGGTGTCGTCCAGGCCGAGGTCGCGCATCGGCACTGCTCGGCGGGTACGACACCGAAGGCTGCCTTCACCGCGCGGTCCTTGAACCCGAGGATGGCGTCGGGGTGGGGGCAGCCGGGCCGTGATGCGACTGTGGAAGCCGGCCTTCGAGGGCTATCGGGTCCTGAAACGACGGAAGAGGTTGCGGGCCACGTACACGCCCGAGCCGCCGAAGCCGACGATGTCGACGCGTCCGTCACCGGTGATGTCGGCGAGGAATCGCGGGTGGTGGTCGACCCGCCAGGCGCCTGCGTCCTCGTTGTACCCGAAGCCGCGACACACCAGCTGGGCCTGCTCGAACCGGCCGCCGCCGCGGTTGTGCGACACCCAGACCCCTTCGTCGCCGAAGCCGATGATGTCCGGGTTGCCGTCGCCGGTGACGTCGGCGAGAAACCGAAGGTGCTTGGCGCTCGTCCACCCCTGGGCGAGCCCGAAGTCGTTCAGGACGAGCTTGGAAGGCTCGAACGTGCCGTCGCCACGCCCGCGTGAGACGACGACGCCCTGCGGGCCGAACCCGACGATGTCCACTGCTCCGCCATCGGTGGTCCGGACCAGGAACCGAGGGTGCTCCTCGATCGAACTCCACCCCTGGTCGACCCCGAAGTCGTCGAGGAGGTACAGGGGGTCCGCGAACGTCCCGTCCTCGTCCTGGAGTGACACCCAGAC
>NZ_JBHXHX010000011.1:212287-299101 GCF_042723915.1 Streptomyces sp. NPDC058335
GCCGTCGTCGTGGCAGCCGACGATGTCGGCGCGTCCGTCACCGGTGGTGTCCGCGAGGAATCGGGGATGCTTGTCGGCAAGCCAACCACCTGCCTTCTCGTCGTGACCGAACGCCGGTAGAGCCGGTTCGTCGGCGAGTGGTGCGAACTTTCCTTCCTCGTCCTGGAGTGACACCCAGACGCCGTCGTCGTGGCAGCCGACGATGTCGGCGCGTCCGTCACCGGTGGTGTCCGCGAGGAATCGGGGATGCTTGTCGGCAAGCCAACCACCTGCCTGCTGGCCGTGTCCGAACGCCTTGAGGGCCGGCTCGCCGCCCGCAGGCGCGAACGTCCCGTCCTCCCCTTGCAGGGACACCCGGACACCGTCGGCACAGAGCATGACGACGTCGGGCCTGCCGTCGCCTGTCGTGTCCGCGAGGGTCCACAGGTCCTTGGGGCTCGGGGAGGGTGCGGGTGGGTGCAGGACGTGCTCTACGTCGTCGAACGTGCCGTCGCCTCGGGCTGAGGCCGTCACAGCCCCCGTCGCGGGTTTGAGTCCCACGATGTCCGCTCCTCCTGCTCCCGTGGTGTCGGCGAGGAACCGTTCACCGAGCCCGGCCCACCAGCCTGGCTTCCCGCTGTGAGAGTGGCCTGCTCCGGCGCTCTTCCACCCGCCGGCGTCCTGGTCGCTCCCGAACCGCTTGAGGACCAGCAGCATGTCGCTGAAGGAGGGCGTCGCGTCGGGTGCCGGCCGCAGCGCGGCCGTGCGGGCCAGCCGCCAGGACCGGCGGCCGTTCCAGTGGCTCAGGGGCACCCAGCGCAGCACGGGGTCGCTGGTGCGTTCGGGTGCGGCCGGGACGAACCGCCACCGCTGGCTCTCCGCGCTGTCGTCGTACGCGCGCAGGACGACCCGGGTGTCGTCCGCTCCTGGGTCGGCGAGGTCGAGAACGGTGCCGTCGGATGCGCCCTCGATGAAGTAGACGCCCGCTTCGCCCTCAACGGGGATGACGTGCCACTGCTGGCCCTTCTTGCCGGCGGTGGCGTCCCACTGGCGCAGACCGCGGTCCGCGGCGGCGGGGTTGTCGAGCACCTTGCCGCTGACCGCGTTGCGGATCACATAGGCCTGGTCGTCCTGCGTGGACTGTACGGCGGTGAGCTGCCACTGCTCCGGGCTCGGGCCGCCATCGGGGAAGTCTCGGACGACGAGCGCCCCGTCCGCGCTCGGCGCGGCCTTGGCGCCGAGGGTCTTCCCGGTGGCGGCGTTGACGATCTCCAGTTTCAGTTCTTCCGTGGGCACGGGCATCGTGGTGCCTCTTCCAGGCGGTGCGGGCGTTGGCCCGGGACGGATGTGGCGCGGCGGTGGCGGCGGATCACGTGAAGACGTGGTGGTACGGGACGTTCCACTCGTTGGGCAGCCGCGGGTAGAACGTGTTGATGACCGTCCCGGTGAAGTCCCCGCCCCAGTTGTAGGTCAGCCGCACCTCGCTGTCGGCCGTCACCGTGTGGTCCTTGAACCCGAGGATGGCGTCGGGGTGGGTGATCGGCACGAAGGTGATCCCGCCCCACGGCGTCACCGTGACGACCCAGAGCTGGCTGTCCTCGGGCGCGCCGTTCTTCCCGCGCCACTTGTCGCCGACCTTGTCGGGGAGGCCGACCTGAACGGTGTCGGCCGTGCTCTTGGGGGCCTCCTGGTGGACGGTGATGCGCCTGCGCTGCGGCTTGGGCACGCCGTCGTCACCCCGCCCCGCGTCGGCTGCGCCTGCACCGGAGGGTTTGGGCGGCACCTGACCCGCGGCGCTTTCGATGAAGTACAGCGGCCGTTGCCCGAAGAAGCCGGCGGGGGTGATGTGCCAGAGGTGGCCCTGCGCGTCCTTGGTGGCCGGGTCGAGCGCGGTGGCCAGCTTGACCCCCTTGTCGTGGCTGTCCTCCTTCAGCTCGGCGGGCCGCAGGTAGCCGCCGTTGAAGGCGTGGACGAGCATGACCGGCCGATTCTCGAGCAGCGCTGCCACGATGGCGTTGTCGTAGCTGTTCACCGCTACGGGGCCGCCGACTACCAAATTGGCCATCGTTGTGCGTTCTTGGGTGTACATCGCGGAAACCTCACCTGTTCTTGATGTGGAGGACATTGCGCCGGCGCTCAGCGCAGTGGTCCGTCGTGCGGCATTACCGCAAGCCCTATCGAGTTCGGCCGAAACGGCTCGAAAACGAATAGAAGACCGAAGCAAATAGCCCTCACCGAGGGTGCCAAAACCCGCAGGTGGGACTCTCGGAAAGCCATCGGTCGAGCAATCGGAAGGCTTCAACTTACCTTCCATTACTCCCAGTTGGGAGCGGACGGTGAACCTTTTTCACTCGAATGGGCGTGATGCGCAAAGACGCCTTCCCAGGCAATTTGGATCCTGCTAGCTTCGATTTTGGGAATGCGCGCAGATCACTGTTCCCATTCCACCAAATGCGGTTCTGCCGGATCAGCCAAGGATGGGGAATGCCTTCCAACGCGTACAACCTGGAACGGGTCAAGCGCCAGCCGCTGACGAAGAAGAACCTGCGAGAACTCGACATCGAGAAGACCTGGCAGTCGATCCTGAATCACCCCAACCTGGTCTACACCGACAACAACGGCGTGCAGCACAAGCCCGTCGGGTTCTCCATCAACAAGTTGAGCTTCGGCGCTTTCCCCGGCTCCGCGTTCGATCGGGGCTGGCTCGCCTATATGACCCTCGGGGAGCCCCTGATCGAGGAGCGGTGCGATATCACCCAGCCCCCGCCCGACACGTTCTCCTCACGCGCCTACGTCAACCGCAGCCAGACGTCTTCGATGACCTTCACCGACTCGGTCGATTTCACCGTGTCGAACGGGGTCACGTGGTCGCTCCACGGGGACGCCAAGCTCACCTTCGGCGGCAGCGTCGGCGCGCAGCTCCAGCTGCAACTGCAGAACCAGCTCAAGCTGGACCTCCAGGCGCAGCTCCAGACGCAGCTCCGGAACGACATGGCGAACAAGAACGCGAACACCCTGACCAACAAGAACAGCAAGGACAGCGTCGGGGTGGACAACGCCAACGCCACCGAAACGGCCGCGACGAATTCCGTGGGAAACACCGCGGCGAACTCGGTGACGAACTCGGTGGCGTTCACCACCCAGGGCAGCGCCACCGGAAACGCGTCGCTCAACGCGCAGTTGGCGCTGGGCATCGCGGCATCCGTCGGCGGCTCCCTGACCACCAGCTGGACCTCGAAATCGCAGATCTCCGGCCAGGTCCCGGCAAGCTCCCGCGTGGAGACCATCGCCACGCAGCGGCGCACCCACAAGCACTACACGTACGAGATCCCGGTGACCTTCTGCGGGTTCATCGCGGTGAAGTACGCCGTACCGGTGGCGGTCCTGTCTCCCCCGCAGTCCGGGAACCTCCCTGGCCTCGACCAGGTGGTCGCCCGCGACATCGGCGACATCGACCTGGCGGGCGGCGCCGGCTTCCGCATGAAGGGACTGGCCGAGGTCGTCTCCGCCCTGGAGGTCCACCACACGATGTTCGACGACGAGAGCCTGACCTACAGCCAACGAGCGCTGCACAAGGGGCCTTGACCGAGCGGTGCCACCGCCACGACGACGACCAGGGGTGATGACCATGGTGTTCGACAACATCTTCAAATTCGCGAACCAAGGCACGGGGCTCTTCTCCGTAAACACCGACGACGTCAAGTCGCAGCCGGGTGCGGACGTCGACTTCGAGGACGCCCAGGACGGCACATACGACGACAGGAGCACGAGCCTGTTCAGCAACGAGATCCACGGCGCTTCCACCCGGTCGAAGGTCGTGCAGGAGCAGTCGCCCGAAGCGCGGGCCGTCCTGGGCCTCCTCGGCTCCTTCATCCGGACCACCCAGGCATCGGCCGGTGCGCAGGCCCAGCACCCCCATGCCGGCTCAGTGTCCGAGGCAGCATCCGCCGGCATGAACCAGGCGAGTGCGACGGTGACGGATCACAGCGGCCTGCAGAAGGACGAGGACCTGGAGAACAGGCCGAAGAAGAGCGACTACGCCAAGCCCCCCAAGACTCCGGAAGCCCCCCAGGCCCCGGAAGCGCCCAAGGCGCCCAAGGCGACCGCCGAGACCCCGTCCAAATCCCAGTAACGCCCGGGTCACGAGGGGGCAGGGGCGAGACCGCCCCTGCCCCCTCGTGTGTCATACGGGAAGAAGCTGCCACTGCCGGTCCCGGTGATCGCCCTCCGCGTCGTCCTGCTTGATCACCGCACGGGCGTTGGTGTCGACCCGCAGCAGCAGACCGCTGTTCCGGTTCGCGATCTCGTACACCCGCGGGGTGTCCGTCACCGAGCCCATCGGGATCAGCCGCCACTGCTGGTGGTGTGCGTCGCCTCCCTCGTAGGCGCGTTGCGCGACCGCCGCCCCGGCCGCCTCGTGTGCTCCGACGACCTCCAGGACCTTGCCGCTGCGCACGTTCTCGAACCGGTACAGGACGTCGCCGTCGTCATGGCCCGCCGCGACCAGCCGCCACCGCTGGTGGTCCCTGGAGGCGGCGAGCAACTGGTGGATCTCGGCCCCGTCCCTGGTGGACTCGCGCAGGACCCCCATCCGCAGCCTGCTGCGGACGTTGGCCCAGAAGACCACCGTGCCCGACTCGGGCAGCCCGGCCATCTTCGCCGACGCGATCCTCCGCACCCGGTTGTTGACATGGTCGGCGATGTAGAGGGCGTCGACGCAGTCCACAGCGAGCCCGAACGGGTTGTACAGCTGGGCCGAAGCGGCCGGGCCGCCGTCACCGCCGAAGCCCGCAGCACCCGTGCCGGCCACCGTGGTGATCTTCCCGTCGGCCGCGACCTTCCGGACCCGGTGGTTACCACCATCGGCGATGTAGAGGCCGCCCGCGCGGTCCACCGCCACTGCGTACGGAGTCTTCAGCTGGGCTGCGACCGCTGGACCACCGTCTCCCGCGAATCCCGCGACCCCGGTCCCCGCGAGCGTGCTGATCTTCCCGTCAGTCGTGATCTTCCGGACACGGTGGTTGCCGTGGTCGGAGATGTAGAGGGTGCCGGTGCTGTCCACCGCCACCCCCAACGGGGTGTGCAACCGGGCGGCGGTGGCGGGCCCGTCGTCCCCGCCGAACGCCGCGGCGCCCGTGCCGGCGACCGTGCTGATCCTCCCGTCGGCCGTGATCTTCCGAACGCGGTGGTTGTTGGTATCAGCGATGTAGACGGCGCCTGTGCTGTCCACCGCGACCTCACGCGGGTAGTTCAACTGGGCCGAGACGGCAGGCCCGTTGTCCCCGCTGAATCCCGCGACCCCGGTCCCCGCGACCGTGCTGATCTTCCCGTCAGTCGTGATCTTCCGAACCCGATGGTTGTTGAAGTCGGAGAAGTAGAGAGTGCCGGTGCCGTCCACCGCAATCCCGTACGGACGGTTCAACTGAGCCGCAACAGCAGGCTCGTTGTCCCCTTTGAACCCCGCAGCCCCGGTCCCCGCCATCGTGCTGATCGTAGGAGCGTAGTGCTCGTCACCTGTAGTTCCCGCGTGGGCAGTGCTCATCTTCGTCCCTTCGCCGTTCACCCGACCGCCGACTTCGATGGTGACGGACAGCGGACAACCAGGGACGAAAAGCAGGACGCCAAATCACGCAATCGTCTGGAAAAGGAGCGTTTACCCATCTGCAGCTTTGGGACGCCTCCTCTACAGGGCGAACTTGTCGTCGGCATGCGACCGAAAGCCCAGCCACCCTCACGAGGTAACAGCAAGTATGACGTTGACGAGGCTGGGGTTTCAGTCGCTGTACGCGCCGCGGCATACGGCCGTGTCGACCATCCCCCATCACCGAAAGGTGATCGCCCTGCGGAGAGACGAGGACAGACCCAGCCCCAGCACTCCAACACCCTGCTCAACAAGGCCGCAGCCGGGGCTGTGCCCATCATGACAGCGACCTGACCGCGCCGGCCCCTGGCGCCGCACCGGCACATGCGAATTCGCCGCATCCGGGGCGCTGGCCGCGCGTCCGCAGCCCGCGGACGCGCGGCCACGCTCCGGCTGGGATCCCCGAGAACGCGGCGGAGACGCCCCGGTTGCGGTCGCCGCGAACACCGGCTGAAGTCGTCTGTGCCCCCGGCGTCGAAGACGCCCACCTCCTCGACGCCGTCTTCCAGGCCGACCTCGCTGCTTCGGCGGGCAGAGCCCCGAACTTGCCTCCCGTTACCGGGCCAACTGAACCAGCCCCATGTCGCCGGCGCCGGCCCTCCGGCCGGGGCCGGGTCGTTCCGGGCTCTGCCGGAGATGTGCCGACCGCCCGAGGGTCAGACCCGGGACGGCATCAACGTTGAGCGCCGAGGTGGCAGAGCGGAGCCCGTCGGAGCCCAGACAGCACGCCCACGGCTTGCGTGATGGGCGTCGCGCCCGCAGTGCCGCGGCGGCCGCTCAGAGGTGGCCGTCCAAGACCTCCCGTACCTCGGCGATGGTCATAGGCCCCGTGCCGTGCGCCACCGCCTCTCCCTCCTTCAGCAGGACGTAGGACGGGGCGCCGGTGATCCCGTATCGCTCGGTTGCGGCCGGACAGCGCGTGATGTCGGTGCGGACGGCCGTCAGGCGGCCCGTGTACTCGTCGGCGATGCCGCTCATGAGGAGGTCCATCGCCCGGCAGGGCTCGATCGCCTTGGGCCATGTCCCGGTGAAGTATGCGAGGACCGGAACTCCGCTCATCCCGAGGATGAAATCGAACTCCGCGTCCTCACGGGGTTGGTGAACCCGCTTCGCCATGGAAGCTCCTGACCTCGCGTTCCGTCATTCCCTCCCCATCATCCCCCGCGCGGTACGGCAGGCCTGCCCGGGTCGGTCGTCCGGCTGACCTGTTGTCGGGAGGGAGGGACGGGGCCGGCCGCGCGTGGTCCCTGGTTCTCGTAACGTCACAGCTCACGGCCGCGCTTTCGCGATCGCTGCCAGGGCGGGCGTGCGCCCGACATCCGGCATCGGTGATGTCCTGCGCGATGCGCTCGGCGTACTCAGTGTCAGCAAGGGCCAGCCCTATGGCCACGCCCTGTAGGGCGATCGCCTTGAACACGTCGTCGGTCATTCTTTCCGCGGTCCGCCTGGCGCGGTCGGCGTAGGCCGGTCTACGTTCGACGAGTCCGGCTTGTAGGCACGAGATCTCGAATGGCTGTCAGTCACGGTGCCTCGTGTCCTCGGGTGTCTGGCGAACGATGCGTTCGGCTTCGCGGGCGTAGACCGCCGCGCGGTCGGGATCGCTCTCGACCAGGGCCTTTCCGGTCTCCATCAGCGTCGCGGCGATCGCAATTCCCTCCGTGAGGCCCCGCCGACTCGCTCGACCCGCCCGGCCGAGTGTGAACCGCCCCGCAAGCGCGTCGTGCAGCCGGTGGCCGTCCGAGGTCGCTCGACAGCGGCCAAGGAAGACCACCACCAGGCGCACGAGCCCACCGCCGACTGAGCAGCAGAAGCCCAACTCACCAATGTCCCCGAGAAGCCCCAGGGCGGCAAGAAGAAGTGGGTCCGTAGCTGTGGCGTTCTTCACGGGCGAGGGCTTACGGGTGGGCTCAGGCCGTGCACGCCCGTCCCCCAGATCCACTGCGCTACGCTCCGCGCCATGAAGCTGAAGGCAGTGGCCACGATGATTCTCGTCGGGGCGGGCGGCATAGCCGTCCTCGCGGCAACGGGAGTGTGGGCGCTGTCGGGTGGGCTCTACGGCTGTACCAGGGCTGACGAAGAGCTCGCCCCCACCCTGGCGTCCCTGTCCATCCTCGACGCGCACCCGAGCCAGACGCAGCCCCAGGACGAGCGGTACTCCGGATGCGACGAGGATGACGGCTTCGCCTACGCCGGGCAGTACTACCGACTCACGACATCCCGAGCCGACGTGCTGACCTTCTATCGCCAGGCCGCCACAGAGGACGGCTGGCGAATCGAGAGCGCCAACCCTTCGCCGTCCCCTGCACCCGGTAACCTCGCGGTCGACATCTCGGCGCTCTGCTTTGAGAAGCCCGTCGCGGGCACCACCGCCCATCTCGCTGTGTGGTTCCCCAGCGATCTCGGGGAGAGCCCCGACGACTACGGCCTAGAAGTCACAGCCAGTCATGACGGCACCGCCTGGTGCTGACCCGGCATCGGCACGTTCGCGCGAACCGAGGCGATTCCTCCTCCCCCCCCCGGCCTGACAGCCGAACTCCCTGAGGTGCCTCTTGAAGTCGCCTCAAACGAGTAGTGGCAACAGTGATTGGGGCCGACAGTTCGGGCCGGGAATGAGAGCCGGCTCCCGCTGGAGGAGTTGTTGTTTTGCTGTAAGGCAGGCCAAGGGTGGATCTGGTCGACAAGCCGCTGAGGCCGGGTGACTTGGCAGCGGCCGAGGCCAGAAGCACCGTCGGCATGAGTGCCGTGACGGCGTAGGCGATGAACATGGCAGTACCTCAACTGTCTGACGGGGTGGAGTAGGTACGCAGCAGAAAACTGTTCGTGCTCCCCTTCGCTTGTCAGGCGTTCTCGAGCAGCAGGGCGCTGAGCTCCACGGTATTGGTGATCATGGAGTCGAGCTCCTCAGCCCCACCCGTCGCCCGGAGACGGCCAGCAGCAAGGATTGCGCGGGTCCCCTGACGTCCGGACCGTCTCCGATGGATGATGGACAGGGCCGGAGTCCACTGCCATGAGCCGGACACCGGCTGTCAGCTCCTTGGCTCCGCCGAAAGACGCAGGAGTACGACTTTGCAGGCGCAGCGATCGGGCAACAGCCTCCGGCGGGTAGGAGCGGGTGAGTCCCAACGGCCTGTGGACGACCTCCTCGACGAGTCGACTGCCCAGGGGCGCCGGAGGGGTCGACCCCCGCTACGCCACTTTTTGAACCCTTCGGCGATGATGCCGCGCAAGTCGTGATCACCGGCCCCGGCGTCACGGGCGTCGAAGAGTCGCTGCGCGTAGGCCGGGGGAAGGTGGACGGTGAGGCGGCTGAACCCTCCGGCCGGAGCAGGTCACAGCGTTGCGCAGACCGCCCCAGCGGTTGCGCAGCCACCAGCCGCAAGCAGTCGGCCGTCGGAGGCCCCGGCCGCTGAGGGTGCGGGCTGCTCAGGCCTTGAGCAACGACGAGGAGCGCGAGGGCAGCGGCGTTTGGTGTTCGATACAGCCGTGTCGGGCTGCCCGCGTCGCCTGACCGGCCCCTCCAGGGTGCCACCTGCCGTTTCCGATGCTTGGCTGTTCCTGACAGGGCCGGTCATGGGATTCCGTTCGAGTAAGCGCCGACGCATCAACCCCGATCCCTGAACCTGAACGCATACACGGCCGTGGTCTGTGCGCAGGCGTCGGCACCTCACCGCCCATGGGAGGTTCACATGCAATCTGCTGTGCACAGTTTGATGTTGGATCTCAAGGATGCCACTCTTGATCACCAGCGCACCCACGGATGCGGCTCGTACCCCTTCGGTGACGGCGCACAGCTGGCGGCCTGGGCCATAGAGGCAGGCGCGCGCAGCGCCGTGGAAATCGGTACTTCCCTTGGATACTCCGCCGCATGCCTGGCTAACGTCGGGATCCTCGTGCAGACCGTGGACCGCGACCCCGTCCACATCGAGCTCGCGCAACGGCATCTGAGCGAACGGGGTCTGGCCAACCGCGTGAACTGCATGACGGGCGAAGCCGTGGAAGTCCTCGCTGACCTGCCCGCGGGCGAGGCGGACCTCGCCTTCTTCGACGGCATGGAGGTGAGCGTCGCCGAAATCGAGGTACTGGCCAGGGCACTGCGCCCGGGCGGATTGCTGATTGTCAGCAACATGAAACTCGGTGGCGAGGCAGCCGAGGTCCGCGAGTTCATCGGCGGCTGGCAGCCCTGGGAGGACGGCGAGGAGTTGTTCGCCGTCAAGCCGCCGCAAGCATGGTGACAGGGCCCCGAAGACCAGAACCCACTTCGCCGTCATCCGCCAGAATCCGCTGCCCTGCCGGTACAGAACCCGTCGTTTCCCCGTCATCGCCATGCCCGCACGCTGTCCGCAGCCCCGCAACTCAGTGTAGGCGTCCTTCGCCACCGAGCGCGGCCCCGACCGGTCGGTGCCGCCGATGGCCGCTACCGCCGCGATCGGGCCGGTGTGCATCTGCCGGCCACCGCCATCGAGGAAGGGCGGGGACCTGACCTCGATGACGGCGTCCTGGCCGACATCGCCTACCGTCTGCTGCCCGCCGGACGGCCCAGCCTCACTTCAGGTGCCGGTCCAAGAACCGGCACCCGTCCTCCAGCTCGAACCACGGGGTGCCGGTGTGCCCGCCCAGATTCGCGTGCAGCGTCTTCTCCTTGCTGCCGAAAGCATCGAACAGGTCCAGGGCCCGCTGCCGGGGGTTGCCCTCGTCGTCCCACTGCAGCAGGAACAGCAGCGGAATGGTGACCTGCCGGGCCTCCTCGCGCTGGGCACGGGGCACGTACCCCCCGGCGAAGAAGCCGGCAGCCGCGATGCGCGGCTCGACCACCGCCAGCCGAATGCCGAGGGCGGTCCACCCCCCGGAGTACCCGACCGGGCCGCCGATCTCGGGCAGCTCAAGGAGGGCGTCCAAAGTGGTCTGCCATTCCGGGACCGCGTTGTCGACCAGCGGACCGATGAAGGACTCGAAGATGTCGTCGACCGGCTCGCCGGCCTGCATCGCACGCCGCAGGTCGGCGCGAGCCTGCTCGTCGGCGGCGGAACGGGGCCGGTCACCGCACCCGGCGGCGTCGATGGTGGCCACCGCGTAGCCGCGCGCCGCGGTGTACCGGGCCCGCGCGACCAGCCGGGGGTCCGCCTTGGGCAAACCGTTGTTGTGGGCCATCAGGACCAGCGGAGCGGGCCCGGATCCGGGCGTCCACAGGGTGCCGGGAATCTCACCGAGGGTGAATGCGCGCTCGAGAACGCCGTCGTCGAGACGCTGTTCAGACATGAACTGCATGGTCGTGCTCATTCCGGAGTGCTCAGAGTGGCGCTCCCGGACGACCTATCGCCCGACCGTGACCCCGGAGGGGAGCACCCATGTCGATACTGCGTTCACGGGTACCACCTCCTCGTTCTCTCGCACGGCCTCCCGGAGGCTAGCAACGGTCACCATGGTCCGCCAACGGGTTTTTACGAGGCTCCGTGGCCGGATGCCGCCTCATCGCACAGGACACGGTGGAGGCCGGCCCGGAAGGTGAAGGAGACCATTGGGCCCGGTCGCGGGCGCCGACTTTTCTCATGGTCGGGCCGCATGCGTCTCCACGGTGAACGGTGACACGGACATCTGGGCCGCGATCTCGTCACCGCCGCCACTTACGGACGGTGTCCGCGGTCACCCGCGGATTCCGGGCGACCGCGACAATCGGCGCTGCTTCCGGCCCCGCCCAGGCGCACGATCCGCGCCCGCAGAGCCAGGGCCCTCATGGATCGACCAGGTCGAGCGGTGATTCGGCTACCTCGCACACGTGATGATCCGCCGCGGCGCTCCCCCGCCTCTGCCGACGGATCTCTGGCGCAGGACGCTAGTCCCGTGTCCGTCTGGCCATCGCCTCCCAGAAGCGGTCCAGTTCGCGGACCCGCATGCCGACCCAGCGCGGGGTCTTCCTGCGCAGGCCCCGGGGCAGCCAGCGCCGTACGTTGCCGGGCAACAGGGCCTGTTGCTGGCGGCAGAACGGCTCGCGGATCTCTCCCCGCGGCAAACCGCCCCGGGGAGGGTACGGGCAGAGCTGGAACTTGCAGTCGGGCAGACAGGCCGACCCAGGCGCGGGCGGGGTGGACGTGCCGATGCGCAGTCCCGGCTGCAGCGGCTCCCGGTCCGTACGGATGCACGGCGGCAACGACATCCCAGGCTGCTCCATGCGGGCCAGGCGTTCCTCGACCTCGTCCGGGTGCCCGTCCCGTTCGACAAGGTTCAGCATCACCAGGACGTCGGCGACGAGCCGCTGGGCGCGCGGGTCGAGGGTGCTCCAGCCGACCGAGGGAGGAATCCACAGGCTGTGTCTTCGGTAACCCCCGATGTGGCCCGCGCGGGCGCCGATGTTGTCGGCGACACCCTTCTCGTCGATCCACAGGAACCGCTCGGGCTGTCCGGTCTCTAGGGCGAGGGCGACCAGGTCGCCGGCCTCGGCGACGAACGGATGCAGGCGCCGCCGGGCCGGTTCGCCGGGCTGGTCCGGTTGACCCGGCGCCGCGCTCCCCGTGCCCGCCATCGCCAGCCAGCGCTTCACCGTCCGTACGGCCGTGGCCCCGCCGATCGGCTGGAACGGCTGGTGCCCGTCGGGCCGGCCGCCGCCACCGTCCGGGAGTTCCCACAGGCACAGTGCCTGGAGCAGACTGAGCTGCGCGTACCAGCAGCGTGACTGCTGGAGCACGGTCTCCGCCTGACGGATCAGGTCGTTGCGGCCGCTCAGATAGGTGTGGGGATGTCGGTGGCGCCGGTTGGCCGCGTACTTGAAGCCCTGGGCCAGCGCGGCCTCCAGGGCGAGCGGCAGGTCGGGGGTGCCGCCGGTGAACTTGGGATCGAGGTGGCGCAGCCACTTGGTGAGGCGCTCCCGCGCCTCGTCGCGATGGGCCTCGTCGACGGAGCCCAGGAGCATCGGGAGCATCCAGGCCCGCATCACGAACTCCCGGAAGAGATCGACCCGCCGGTCTCGGTAGTGCCGGTTCAGTTCCCTGCGGTCCTCCTGCAACCTCCCGATGTCGTCGGCCGACGCGCCTCGCGCGGACGTACGGTCCCCCCGCGCCCTCCTCATACGCGCGGACCATGCCTCGTACTCCTGTCTCTTCCAGGCCTTGAGCCTGTCCAGCCGGTCGTTGTACTCCTGCACGGGGTCGCTGTTCAGGCCGACCCGCTCGCGGATCACAGCGAAGGCCGCGTTGCCGCCCGTGCCGAACTCCTGGGCCACCACCAGGCGGATCGAGTAGGAGGGTTCCTGGATGCCCAGTCGGAAGAGCTCCCAGTACAGCGGCGTGGTGTCGATCCGGTCGGAGACCTTCCGCAGCGCGGCACCCAGCTGTTTGAGCACTCTGCGCTTGGCGTCCCTCAGGGTGCGCCGGTCCCCCTTGATGCCGGCCCAGTGTTCGCGCACCGCGGTGACAATCTCACTCAGCTGCCTCGGGTCGTCCTCGGCGCTCGCGATCTCCAGGGCGGCCGCATAGAGGTCCAGGGCCTTGGGATCGTCGGTGCGGCGGCTCGCCATGGCGCACAGCCGGTGGGCGAGCGGGCGGCTCCCCACGGGCGCCTGCCGTACCAGTTCCGCGATCTCCTTGCGCATCTCGGCCCGCACACCCTGTCCCCGGGCCGGAGGGCTCGCCGCCCGACCCCGGGACAGCAGGACGAGGGCGATGAGCAGTTCGCGGCTGGGGCCGGGCGGCTGGAGCGCCTGCTCGGCCAGGTCCCCGGCGCCCCGCTCCCCCAGGTGGTCGAGCAGGCGACTGCCGAGATAGGCCTGGATGATGCTGTGCGGGAAACGGACCCTGTGCTCGAAGCTCTCCACCAATCTGAGCTTGCTCGCGTGGGCCGCCAAGCGGGCGAGGACAGCACGGCACTGGTCCATGTTGCCCTCGCGCAGCCGTCTGCGCTCCGCGTCGCCGAGCCGCTCGCACAGCGCGTCCCAGATCTGGTACCGATGCCAGTCGGTGAGGGTGTTACCGCGCTTGCCGTACCGGTCGAAACCGCGGCCGGCCCACACCTGCTCCGCTCGCACCCGTGCGCGCCGCGCCGGGCTGGGGTGCAGGACGTCGGGGTCCAGCAGCTCGGCGAAGCCGACCTCCAGCTTGTCCTGGAGCAGTCCGACACAGGCCAGCGCCGACACCACTTCGAGCGTGTCCCGGCGCTCCTGCGGGGCCAGCGCCACGTCCTCGCGCAGCTTGCCCTCGCACAGCGCCTCGGCCCAGGTCTCCAGCAGCCAGAGCCGCAGGGTGGCGCGGTCGCGGCTGCGGGTGTTCATGTGCCGCGGATCGTCGTCCGGGCGGTCGTGCTCGAGGATTCCCCGCCGGTGGAGTTCACGGGCGATATGGAGGTAGATCGGCGACTCGGTCACCTCAGCCGTCTCCACGATCCAGTCGACCCGGCGCTCGTCGGTCTCCGGCACGTCCGCCTCGACGAAGTGCAGCGCCTCCTCCTCGCTGAGCGGTTCCAGCACCACGATCGCGGCGGAGGTGGTCTCCAGCGGACTGTGCGGTCGGGAGGCGATGACCAGGGGCAGCTTCTCCTCGTGGGCGCGCTCGATGGCCCGGCGGATGACGTTGTCCCGGTTCTGCTGCCGGTCGTCGTCGAGCAGGGCCTCCTCCAGCCCGTCGGCGAGGACGACCGGCTTGTCGTCGGCGAGAAGCTGCTGCCACACCCGGTCGGTCTTGGTGCGCGCCAGAATGCCCTTGGGCGCCTCCTGGGCGAAGCGCTGCCTCGCCAGGCGTTCGAAGTTCAGGTCGGCGACGTCCGCCGCGTCCCTCAGTCTGACCGGCACCGGTACGGCGTTCTGGCGGGCCAGGAGTTCGGTGAGCCGTACGAGGACTGCGGTCTTCCCCGCTCCTACGCCGCCGACGAGCAGGTACGGGCGCCGGGTGTCTCGCTCCCGCAGCCGCTCGGCGATGACCTGGGCGATGTCGTCGCGGCCCACGATCTCGGAGGTGTCGTACCCGGCGGTGGACACCAGCCGGCGCGGATCCCGCAGCGCCTTGGTGAGGTAACGCCGTTTGGTCCAGCGGTACCACCAGAACAGGAAGAGCGCGGCGGCGATCGAGGCGGCGAGGATCGGACCGATGAACCTGAAGACGGTGTCGAATCCCGGGTTACCCTGCCGCCATTGCTCGAAGCCGGTCGTGTCGTCCGTGATGAGGATGAACAGACCCTCACCGACCCAGGCGAGCAGCGCCAGCACGGCGACCAACCAGATCACCCTGGTGACGTTGGCGTAGGAGAGCCATCGGCGCCACTTTCTGGGGCGGGTGGCGCCTCGGCGAGCCTCCAGACGGATCGTCAGGGAGTGCCACCGGCCGACGAACCCGTGTCCGACCCGGTTCGCCGTCCGTCGGAGGGCCAGTGTGGCCATCGGCGCGTCGCGCGGACGCTCCTTGCCGGGCGGATGGCGGACGACCCTCGTCATGGCGTTCTCCTTGCGAGTGCCTGGAGCGGACCCGGGACGGAGGACCCGCGGGACAGAGGATTCGCGCGGCGCCGACGGCTACTTCCATGGAATCACTCCCGGCACGCTCCGCAACCCGGGCATCCTGCGCACTCGGGGCCATGGACCAGGTGATACGGCAAGGCGCCCGGCGCAGGGCTTTCGACGAACAGGCCCGCAGCCCGTGGGTCTCCTCACCGACGGCCTCAACGCCCTGACCACCTGAGCGAGTAGAGGCAGGGTGAAGAGGCCATGCCGCACCGGCTACAACACCGGCATCTGGGAGATCGGCAACCGAGTTGCAGGTGAATCGACCAGAGATGCCGGACGATCGGGCACGGCGGGAGGTGACGGCGCTGGTGGAGGTCGCACGGATGTACTCACGGATGTATCCACGGGCAGGGCCCGATGTGCGCGCCCCGGGCTCCGTGGAGGAGATCCGGGAGGCGTTCGGATCGGCAGCGATGGCACAACAACGCATTTCAAGCGGGAGCGCCTGTTGTTCCTCGACGAACTGCTGGTGCCGCGGGACCCAGATCCCAGCAGGGTGGCCCACCCTGGGGCCCGGCCGTCCTGCAGTTGCCGGGGCAATGTGCTGGTGCTGTCCGGCCGGTCATGACGGCCCGACCGCCAGACGGCCTGATGGCCTGATGGCCTGATGGCCTGATGGCCTGATGGCCTGATGGCCTGATGGCCTGATGGCCTGATGGCCTGATGGCCTGATGGCCTGATGGGCGTAGGGGATCATGGTCGCGGACCAGCCGACGGAGACACAGGGGTAGGGGAATCATGGTCGCGTTCCACGCGTCCGCGCTGGACGGAGTCGCCCGTAATCCTGCGCTGCCGACACCGTTGCTGCTGCGCTTGCTCGCCTTCGACGGGGGCGGGGACGGCCCGCCCCGTCATGCCCTCCAGCGGGCTGGACTTCCCGAGCCGGCCGTTGCGGTGATCCTGGCTCACCCGAACCAGGGCGCTCGGATCGACTTCGCGATGAGCGCCAGGGCCGAGCCCGCGCATCGGGCCCGGCTCGTGGACGACCCTTCCCCCAAGGTGCGGGCCGCTCTCGCGTACGGACCCGAGTGGCGCGACCCGCGTACGACGGTCGCGCCGCTCCCGGACGACGTGTGCGCCCGCCTGCTCGCCGACCCCGACCCTTCCGTACGGGCGGCCCTGCTGGACTCGCCCCATCTGGTGCCGACGTTCGTGGCCTCGCTGGCCACGCACCGCGATCCGGCAGCGCGCCGGAGCGCGGTGCGCGCGTGGGAGAAGCTGCCGCCGGGCGAGCGGTCGTCGCTGCTTGCCGACCCCGACCCCGAGGTGCGGCGGGCCGCCGCGCTGTGGGAGTGCCGACGGGACGCACGCGTCACCGCCGAACTCCTGCGCGATCCGAAGTCCGCCGCCGAGGTTGTGCGTCGTGGGCTCTTCGACCGCGCCGACGCCGAACGCTGCGCCGCCGAGCGGACGCACCTGGCCGCCCTCGCCGAGAACCCGTCGCTGCCCATCGACCTCGTGGAGCGGCTCGCCGTCGACCCCGACGAGGCCGTACGGCTCACGGTCTCCCTCAGGCCTGAACTGGACGAGACACGACGCATGTCGATCGACTTCACAGTGGAGGCCTTCGCCAGGGGGGACGTGGAGTGGGTACGGGAGGGGCTCGCCGACCCCGAGGTGCTGCGACGGGCCGCGACCTCCGCCCATCCGCTGCTCCGGCGCACCGTCGCCCAGAGCCCTCACCTGCCGCCCGACCTCGTGCGCCTGCTCGCGCGCACCGAGGACCCGCTGGTGGAGGACCTCTTGGGCATGTATCACCCGGACACCCCGGAGGAGGTCCTGATGCGTGTGTACGCGCGGCTCGGCGGCACCTTCTCCGCCTGGATGGCGGAGACGCACCCCCGCTTCCCCCGTGAGGGTCTCGCCGCGCGCTACGCGGACCACCCGGACGGCAACTACCGTCGGCTGGCCGTCCGGGACCCGGCCGCCACGCCCACGCTGATCGAACGGCTCAGCCATGACCCCGCGGTCTGGACCCGCCAGGCGGCGGTCGGCGACCCGCGTCTCCCGCTCCACCGGCTCCGCGAGGCGCTTCATGTCCCCGAACTGGCCTCCAGCGCGGGTGCCAACCCGGCGCTCCCCGAGGATGAGATGGTCGCTGTCCTGGACCGGGCCTGCGTTCCCGCCTGACCGCCGAGCAGAACCGCCCGGCCCCGCGCCGCTTTCCCTACGGCTCAGTGGGGCGGCCACCACTGCTGACCGACTCCGAGTTTCGTCTGCCTCGCCGTGGCGCAAGCCCTGCTCCGCAGGTACAGGCCCAGCACGCCGCTCGCGCAGCGCGACGGCGAGGTCTTCTTCCCAGGTGTAGGCGCGAATGGTGCACACGGCGTCCGGGGGGCGTCCTCGGGTCCCATACGCCGGCCTCGTTCCAGGCGGCCAGGCGCCGCCGGCACGTCATGCCCGAGCCGAAGCCCAACTCCTGGGGCAGGTACTCCCACTGGATGCCGGTATGCAGCAGGTACAAGATCCGGCACAGGGCCTGCCGGTCCGGCGGTCAGACATCAACTGCCGGTCGCCCGCGCATGATGCGCGGGCGGCCGGCAGTTGTTGGTGCACGGTTCGGATCACACCGTGAGCCTGACCGCTTCGATCCACGAGTCGTTGTCGTGGGTGCCGGCGTACGTGAAGTCGTACCCGGCCCCGGGGTCATCGCATTCCAGGCCGAGCCAGGCGTCGTTGTGGACGTGGGCGGACTGGCAGACGGTGCCGTCGCCACCGCCGACGTTGATGGTGAACCCCAGCATGTCCGGGGCGTCCTCGTCGGTACTGCCGACGTAGTTGTCGATGCCGTCGGCGACACCCGCCCACGGATCGGGGAAGTGCCCCTCGCCATCGGTCGACGCGGGGTCGTGGACGAAGGCGGCGCTGGATGTGCCCTTGGTTCCGGACACGGCGATGTTGACGGCCTTGAGCGGCGTCCCCGCGCCCGCCGTGCCCGCTGTTTCGCCGTCGCACACGGCGTCGGTCCAGCCCTGGCCCGCCGCATAGACCCGGTAGCAGATGTGCCGTCCGCTCGGATCCTCCGCGGCCAGTTGCTGGACGGCGGTCGCCGCGGTCTTCTCCTGTGCCTTGGTCTCCTCCTCCTCGGAACCACCACCCCCCGCCCCGGCTCCATCTCCGGCTCCGCCGGCCTGCTGTGTCTCGGTCGCGGCCGGGGGTGCCGTGACGTCGGCGGACGGGGCCTTCGGCGCCTCGGGGGTCGGTGAGGCAGCGGGCGGCAGCGTGCTGATGCCGGCTTCCTGGAGCCTTTCGGCGGCGGCGCTGCGGACCTGGGGCTTGTAGGCGATCCACAGCATCACGAACGTGATCGCCAGCGCCATGAAGACACTGAGGAAACCCGCCAGCCAGCGCGGCAGGAAACCCCGCTGCACGTACGTGCCCTCCACGTCCAGCGGCGTCACACCCGACCGCTGCACCGCCAGGGTGTAGGGCCGGAGCTCCGCCGAACCGAACCAGATGATCTGCCGCGGCTTCAGCGTCATGTTCACGAACGCCGCACGGCCCGGCTCGATCTGCACATTGCTCGGATGTATGTCGTACGACAACTGATCACCGTTGTCGCTGCCGCTCACCGACGCCGTCAGTTTCGTATTGCCCAGGTTGTCCACGGCCAGTCTCGGACGGCCACGGAAACGGCCCTTCACCGTGGACGGCACCAACTCCGCCCGCAGTTCCGTGAACGGAGTAATGGTGAGGTTCCCCTCCGGAACCGTCGTCGCCTCCGGATGCTCCGTCGGCGTGATCCGCACCGCGTACGGATTCGGCCCCGCCGTCGCGTCCGGCGTACGCGGCGGAGCGAACGTCAGATCGACCGACCCCGTCGTCCCCGGATACAACCGCAGTGACTGCGGCTCCACGACGGTCCAAGGCGCGAGAGGGCCCACCGCCTCGAAGCGGTACTCGTCCACCACGTCACCGGTGTTGCGCAGACGCAGCCGCACAGTCGTACTACCACCCGGGTCCACGGTCGCGGAGGCGGGCTCGAGGGAAGTCCAGAGGTTCACTCCCGGACGTTAAACGCGGCAATGGCGCCGAGGCAGGAAGCCACGGGGCATGAAGAGTGCCCGAAGAGGCGGAACCGGCTGCCCCCGCTCCCCCAGGCCGTTGCGAACCCGGAATGCCTGGACTGGCCGCTGGTTGAAGGCGTTCACGATGGCCGGTAGGCGGTGGCCTGCTCGGGCGGAACGGTTTCGGCTCCGGCTGGTGCGAGTTCGGCGATGACTTTCCGGGTGGTGGCCAGGTCTGCAAGACGCGCTTCGGCCTCGGCGAGTGCGGCGGTCAAGTGCTCGATCCCGACTGCGGAGTTCGTCAGATCCTCAGTGCGGCGGACGACCCCGACGGTGCTGCCCGTCCGGGCGCCGTCGAGGTGACCAGTAGCACTCACGCTGGATCGCCGACGAGGGTCTGCACCATGAACTTCACCGTGAACAGCAGCGCGTCGGTGCGTGGGTGGCGGTCGGTGAGGTCCATGGCGGAGAACGGCCGTGGTGGATGCACAGGGCCGCACCCGTCCCGGGGTGCTGGTGAGGCGACAGTGCATCGCGCGCACGACGTGTGGACGGGGTGCATGCAACCCATTACCCGGCTCGAAAAATGCCCACGAGATTGCTGTGCATATTGTTAACAATATTGTAGCGTGCTTCACACCTCGACCCCGAGGCGTCAGCGAAGCACCTGGTGCTCGATGAGGGGAGACCCCGTGCAGCGACTCTTTGCGTCCTTCCAACGTGATGCGTCCACTCATCCGTCCGGTGGGAGGGCAGTACGTCCCGTTACCCGCACACACCTGCTGAGAGGCCTGGCGCTCGCAAGTTCCCTCGTTCTCACGGCCGTCGCGGTCCCGGCCTCCGTCGCAGCCGCCGCATCGGGCGCGGCCCCCTCACCGAGCCGTGGCCATGCCGCGGACCCCCAGGATTCCGCACTGGACTTCGACTCCGCCGCGTATACGACGATCACCGTCACGGTCGACGGCCGGCCGATGAACGTGCGCTGGTACAAGGAGATCTGCTACGTCGCCAACCCGGTCGCCGCGGCCGCACAGCAGCCCGGCGGCCCCGGCGGCGGCAGCACCACGATCCCCAACACCGCCTGCGGCTACCAGAGCATGAACGTCTTCGTCCCCGAGAGCGCCTTCGGCGACCAGCGCACGCCGGTCTACTTCGCGGTGAACAACAGCGGCTGGAAGGCCAGTTACCTACGGGCGAGCGTCACCGCCGGTACTTCTTACAGCAGCTCGACGAGCAACGTCGGTGCCGCCCTGAAGGCGGGTTACGTCTTCGTCGACGTCGCCAACCGCAGCCGCGGACTGGTCGGCGCCGACGGCTCGGCCCCCGGCAAGGCTCCCGCGGCCGTGGTCGACGCCAAGGCCGCCGTGCGCTACCTGCGCCTCAACGACGCCTCGATGCCCGGCAGCGCGGAGCGGATCGTCATCAACGGCACCAGCGGCGGCGGCGCACTGGTGTCGATCCTGGGCGCGTCCGGCAATAGCAGGGAGTACACCCCCTATCTCGCCGCGATCGGCGCCGCCGGCATCGACGCCAAAGGCCGCAGCACCCTGCGCGACGACGTCTTCGCCGTCAACGCGTACTGCCCGATCACCGACCTCGGCAACGCCGACGCGGCCTACGAGTGGCTGTACAACGTCCTCGCCACCCGCGACACCATCGGCTCGAACCCCTCACCCGAGGACGCCGCCGCGATCGCGGCACAGTTCGCCGCCTACGAGAACAGCCTCGGGCTGCGCGACCCGGACGGCTCCCGGCTCACCGCCGCCACCATGCTCGACACCATCAAGAAGGAGGTCATCCGCTCCGCCGAGACCTACCTGAAGGCGGCTCCCGCCCACACCATCCCGCCGTTGGGCGGCACCTTCGAGATCACCTCCGGCGCCCCTGGGGGCCCGCCCACCACCAAGTCGTACGTCAACGACTGGATCGACGTCGACACCGCCACCGACAAGGTGCGCTCCGTCGACATGGCGAAGTACCTCGCCTTCGTCGCCGTCCAGGCCACGCTCAAGACGACCCCCGCCTTCGATGCCGTGGGCGTCAACGGGAACACCACCAGCGGCACCGAGACCGACCTCTTCGGCCCGCCGTCCCGGAAGTACATGAACTACACCGAGTACAGCTGGAACCACAACGACGTCGCCGGCGACGGCAGCGGCCTCGACGACACCGGGCTGACCTGGGACCAGTACACCGCCAGGAAGGGCACCACCGTCGACGACCAGGTCCACCTCGTCAACCCGATGGACTTCGTCGGTACCAGCGCCGACACCGCGCCGAACTGGTACATCCGCCACGGCACCCGCGACCGGGACACCGCGTTCACCGTCTCGGTCAACCTCGACCGCGCGCTCGCCGCCGACCAGCAGGTCAAGGACCTGAACTACCAGCTCGCCTGGAACCAGCCGCACGCCGGCAACTACGACGTGCCCGAGGCCATGGCCTGGATCGCCGATGTCGTCCGCAAGGCCGGCAGCCCGCTCGGCTCCGGCCGCCGCACGGCGTGATCGGCGCCGACTCCCTACGCCCGCTCCCCCTCGACCTGAAGGAGCCGACTGACCGTCATTCCCGGTAGTCGGGGCAGCACCACGATATCGGGGGGGGGGCCGTCGCGGAGCTTGGCCCGGGTGAACATGTGCGCACGTCCTCGGAGTCGAAGGGGTCGAAGAAGTCGACACGGCAGCCTGCCGCCGACCGCGGCAATCGACCCCCGCCCCGTCGCCCCCCGTCACGTTCTTCCCGGTTCCGCAACGGCGCCGCCCGCTCCGGCCGTGTTGAAGTTGATGAACCCGGCCACCTCGACAGCGCTCGCCCCGACCAGCGGACTGTCCGGCCCCTTGATGGCGATCTCCGGGAGCCGGTGGGCCTGTCGAGGGCTCGCGACGACCGTCGCCCACGCGGCGTTGAAGCCGTCGGGGCACAGGGGTTTCTCCTCCGCCGCCAGCACCCTGGTGCCCGTCTCGTGCGCACCGAGCCTCAGCGCTCCCAGTTCGCACAGGGCGTCCGGGTCATGCCCTCTGGAAGCCACCACGCACCAGCCGGACGGCTCCGTCCTGCCCACCGCCTCCACGAGGCTCCGCTCACTGCCGGGACCTATGAGTGTGATGTCCGGCAGGACCAGGGCGACCCGCCCCTCGGCGAGCGGCAGGGCGGTGCGTATGGCCCCGCTGAGGTTGTCCTCCAGGGAATCGTCCTGGTACACGAAGACCATGTGGAGGTCTCGGGCATAGCTCGCGAGATGGCCGACGACATCCAGCTTGTGTGTCCTGAAGACCACGACCAGCCGGACCGTCAGTCCGGACCTGGCGAGCTCCACGACCGGCTCCAGGCTCCGGTCGATCACGCAGACACCGGGCTCCAGGGAGTGCAACTCCTTGGAGTACGGAGCGCCGAAACGCACCCCGAAGCCCGCGCAGGGGAGGATGACCGTGACATCGGGGGATGACGTACTCACTCATGGCCTCCCGGCTCGCCGTTCCGCTTCAGCGCAGTTCGGCCTCGATGAGTTCGACGGCCCGACGCGTGCCGCCCTCCTGGGCCATGCGCTCCTTGAGCCGGCCCAGACGATCGGCCACCCCAGGGTCCTCGACCAGCCCCGTCACCGCCGTGCGCAGCGCCTTCGCGGTCACCTCCTCGGCGGCGATCTCGCGGGCCACGCCGAGCTCCCGCAGGGTCTGCGAGTTGAGGAACTGATCGGCGCCCCTGGGAATGGTGACCATGGGTACCTCGCAGCTCAGCGCCTCCAGGACGGCCCCCATGCCGCCACGGCTGATGAAGGCGTCCGCCTGGCGCAGGATGGCCAACTGGGGAATACGGCCGTGCACCTCGAAATTGGCCGGCACCCTGTCCAGAGCAATGCGGTCGGCGTCCCGCCAGACATGCAGCACGACGTGCCAGCCTGGCAGGTTCCCGAACGCCTCGACGCAACTGTCGAAGAAGCCCGGCTCGTCCGAGTACGAGGTGCCGAGGGTGATGAGCAACAGCCGATCGGTCGCGGCGACCCCTGGCGGACGCTGCCACCGCCCCTGGTGGGACCGGTCTCCCAGGCACGCCCCGACGAACGTGTGCACCGCGGGGTCGATCCTGTCGGCGTGCGGCTGGAGGAATCGGGGGATGAGCCCGAGGGAGCGGTCCGGGCGGTTCGCGAACGTGTAGACGTCCATGTCGGTGAAGCCGTGCCGGTCCAGCCAGTCGCGATAGCGCCGTTCATGGGCCTCGTGGCGGGGGTCGGGCCGGAAGTCCCGGGCGGCCTCGGCCCGCTCCTCCTCCGTGGGTTCCCAGTCCGACATCTGGGCCAGCATCACGGCGGGCACACCCCACCTGCGGGCGAGGATGCGCGCATAGGGGGTGAGCCAGTCGTACAGAACGAGGTCCGGCGGGTCGTCCGCGTAGGCGGCGGCGAGCTGTGGGAGGGCCTGCATGCTGTCCGCCAGACCGGCCTCCATACAGCCGACCGGCCCCTTGTTCAGCCAGTCTCCCGAGTCCATGCCCAATACGCAGCGATACGGCCGGGGTTCCGCTCCCACCGAGGAGGCGAGGTCCGCATACTTTTCGGGTATGGCATAGGTAACCCGGTGGCCACGAGTGGCGAGCTCCCTGATGACTTCCAGGCTCGTATAAATGTGGCCAGGCGCCGCCGCATTGAACATCGCAATACGGGGCGGCCTTCCCAACCGCGATAAAAACATGCCGACATGCTAATCAGCGACAGTACCCGACGGCAAGGGTGCACGACCCCAATCCGCTTCTCTGACATGCCACTTGACCAGACGATGACGGACTATTGTGCCACCGCACGCAGCAGTCAAAACCGACGTCCATCGTCGAATAAATTCGACAACGACAGAACTCGTGGCTGCTGTTAGAGTCTCCGATCGGCATCTGGAATGAGGGGCGGAGCGTGATGGGAACCGGGGACGCACTGATATCTGCCCAGGGCCTGGTGAAGCGTTACGGTGATTTACTCGCGGTCGACGGCATCAACTTCGAGGTCCGGGCCGGCGAGGTCTTCTCGTTGCTGGGGCCCAACGGTGCCGGAAAAAGTTCCACGATGCGTATGCTCAGCGGCACTTCCACACCCAGTGGCGGAAGCCTGCGCATCCTCGGCATGAATCCCGTGAAGGACGGACCCGCCATCCGGGCACGGTTGGGCGTGGTGCCGCAGAAGGACAATCTCGACCGTGAACTGACGGTGCTGGAGAACCTGACGACGTATGCCCGGCTCTTCGGGATGAGCCGCCGAGCCGCCCGGAATCGCTCCACCGAACTTCTGGAGTTCGTCCGGCTCACGGACCGGGCGAATGACCTCATCGACTCGCTGTCGGGCGGGATGATGCGCCGACTGGCCATCGCCCGCGCGCTGGTGAACGAGCCGAGCATCGTCCTGCTGGACGAGCCCACCACCGGACTCGACCCGCAGGCCCGTCATCTGCTGTGGGACCGGCTGCGGGAGTTGAAAGGGAACGGCGCGACCGTGGTGCTCACCACCCATTACATGGACGAGGCCGAGCAGCTGAGCGACCGGATCATGATCGTGGACGAGGGCCGGATCGTGGCCATCGGCACACCCGGGCAGTTGCTGCGGGCCCATGGGACGCCCGAGGTCGTCGAACTGCGCTACGACGACGGCTTCGACACCGCGCACCTGCCGGCGCTCCGGTCACTGGCGGAGCGGCTCGAGGTCCTGGCGGGCCGGGTCCTTCTCTACGTGAAAAGCGCAGAGGAGACGGTGCAGGCGGTCCACCGCGCAGGACTGCGGCCGAGCGGAACACTCGAGCGCAGATGCACCCTGGAGGACGTCTTCCTGCGCCTGACCGGGCGCTCACTGGTGGAGTAGCGGCGATGCTGACCGGAACAGTGCGCGTCGTGCGTTTCCACCTCACGCTCTACCGCAGGACCTGGCGGACCGCGGTGTTCACCGGCTTCCTCATGCCGCTGCTGTACCTGGGGGTCGTCGGGATCGGAGCGGGCGGCTATGTGGAACAGGAGGTCGAGGGCCTGTCCTTCGTCCGGTTCCTGGCTCCTGGGCTCCTGGCCGTTGTCGCCTTCCAGACGGCTGCGGAGGAGGCGGGCTTCCCCCTCTACGCCGCGATCCGGCTGACCAACCGCTATCAGCGGATGCTCACGGCTCCCCTCAGCCTGGGCCAGGTGCTGGCGGGCCACCTGCTCTTCGTCACCGTCCGGGTGGCGGTGTCGGCCGTGGTCTTCTGCGCGGTGGCCGCACTGCTCGGTGTGTTCGACAGCTGGCTGTGTCTGCTGCTGGTGCCGGTGGCCATGCTGCTGGCGCTGTCGGCGGCGGCACCCCTCTTCGCCTTCACCGGCCGGCTCACCAGTTCGGCCAACCTCATGACCGTGTCCCGGCTGGTGGTACTGCCGCTGTCGATGTTCTCGGGGGTGTTCTTCCCGGTGGGAGACCTTCCGACCGCCCTGCAGCCACTGGTACGGATCTCTCCCCTGTGGCACGGAGTCGAGCTCTGCCGCGGCATCGCCGGCGAGTTCACGACCGGTTCCGGCCCGGCACCGCTGGCCCTCGCCGGCCACCTGGCCGTCCTTGTGCTGTGGGCGACGGCCGGCTTCGCCCTGACGCTGCTGGTGTTCCGGCGCCACCTTTCCGACTGACCGCATCCGACCAGAACCGGAGGTGCCGCCATGCCCAGCTCCGCGACAGCGCGCGCGAAGTTCCACCGCTCCAGCACGTTCGTGTTACGGGGGCTGATGCTGAACCGCCGTGCCTGGCCCAACTTCGTCTCCACACTCCTGGAACCGGTGATCCTGCTCATCGCCCTCGGCATGGGAATGGGCCGTCTGATCGGCGAGATCACCGTCGACGGGCGGATCATGAGCTACGAACAGTTCATCGCCCCGGCCATGCTGGCGACAGCCGCGGTCTCCGGCGTGGTCAACGAGACCACCTACTCCTTCTACGCCAAGCTCACCCAGCGTCTGTACGAGGGATATCTGGCCACTCCGCTGACGATCGGTGAACTGGCCGCGGGCGAGACCGCCTGGGCACTGCTGTGCGGAGGGGTCTACTCATCCGCGTTCCTGGTCTCCATGGTGGCTCTCGGCCTGGCGCCCTCGTGGTGGATTCTGCTGGCGTTGCCCGGCGCCGCGCTGATCAGCCTCGCCTTCGCGGCTGTCAGCATGGCCGCTACCACCTTCATGCGCCGGTGGGAGGACTTCGAGCACGTGAGCATCTGGATGTTCCTGATGACCATGTGCTCGGGAACGGTGTTCCCCATCGAGACCTACCCGGGCTGGGGACAGGTGGTCGTACGGCTGACCCCCCTCTACCAGGGAGTCGAGCTGCTGCGGGACCTGTCCGCCGGCCGCCTCACCCCGGGGACAGCGGGCCACGTCTGCTATCTGCTGGCCATGTCCGTGGCCGGATTCATGCTCGCCCGGCGCCGGTTGAGCCGGCTGCTGGCCAACTGATCGCCTGTCAGGGCGGGACGGCGAAGAGAACAGGGGACGCATCATGGCCGTGCTCGAGCGCTCCGGCCCCTTGCAGTCGGGGCTGTGTCAGGTGGAGTGGATGCACACCGTGTGCGAGGGGTGGGAGCCGTTCATGGGTCCTCGCTTCGACGTGGAACTTCCCGCCTCCCTCAGCGAGCGGCAGATGGAGGAGGCGGTCGGCCTCCTCGTCGCCCGTCACGAGGTTCTGCGCACCACCTTCACCAAGGACGAGAGCGGTCACGCCGTGCAGCACGTGTGGCGTCCGGAGCGTGTGCCGCTCCGGGAACCGGACGACACGCTGCGGGCGCCTTTCCGCATCGAGGAGGAGTGGCCGGTCAGGGCTGCTGTCACAGAACGAGGCGACGGCACACGGCAGTTGACCCTGGTGGTCGCTCATATCACGTGCGACGCCGGGGCGATGGACATCCTGCAGCGGGAGCTGCGGACGATACTGAACGCGATTGCGTGCGATGAACGGCCGGAGCTGCCTCCCGTGGAACACCACCCGGTCGACCAGGCACTGCTGGAGCGATCGGAGCACATGCGGGCCGTCCGGGCGCGGAATCTGCGCTTCTGGGAAGAGGAGTTCCGGCACCTTCCGAGCGGCCCGTTCGCCGTCCCGGTGATCCCGGCGGACGTCGGCTACCACCACGTCGTCCTGGACTCGTCGGCGCTGGGCCCCGCGCTCTCCCGCATCAGACGGCGACTGCCGGTGTCCTCCGCCTTCCTCGCGGCAGTCGCGCTGGCCGTGTCGGCCGTGTCCGGCCATGACCGCATCGCGCTCGCCACCTCGTGGTCGTCCCGGTCGAGCGAGCTCACTCGGCAGATGATCGGCTCCGTCATGAGGGACCTCGTTCTGGCCGTCGGCGTCCCCGGCAGCGGCCGGTTCCGGGACATGGCGGAGTCCGCCGTGCACGCCAGTCTGCGGGCCGCGAGACGAAGCGA
The DNA here is from genome assembly GCF_042723915.1 of Streptomyces sp. NPDC058335. Classification (NCBI taxonomy): domain Bacteria; kingdom Bacillati; phylum Actinomycetota; class Actinomycetes; order Kitasatosporales; family Streptomycetaceae; genus Streptomyces; species Streptomyces sp. NPDC058335. Next base: position 239,796 of record NZ_JBHXHX010000011.1, read on the forward strand.
CTTCGACGTCCTGGAACTGCTGGAGGCCGAGGCGCGGGCCGGACGTCGCAGAGGGGCGCGCACCCACCCGGGGATGTATGTCAACTTCCACTACGACGCACCGGCGGAGGGCGCCGACGGCGACACCTCGGCCGACCTCTCCTCGTTGCTCCCCCGCGGCCGTACGGAGTACACGTACGTTCCCCCGGTGCCGTCCGAGCATGTCCCACACGTCCTGTACGTGTCGGCGGCTCCCGGTCCCGAGGGCCGTCCGCAGCTCTTCCTGTCCGCCAACGACGCCGTACTGAGCGCGGAGGACACCCGCGCCCTGATGCTGCGGATCGAGCGCATCCTGGTGCGGTTCGCCGAGGATCCCGGTCTCGACTGCGCCGAGTTCCTGCCGAACCCTCGCCTGCGGGACGGTGAGTGGGTCACGGTCGACGGGTCCTGGGCCGCACTCCGCCTGATCGAGGGGGCTCTGCGGGAACACCCCGCGGTCAGCGCTGTCCGGGCCTTCACCGATGACGGCGGTTCACTCTGTGCTGCCGTCACCGTCGCCGGTTCGGACACCGATGCCTACGCGCTGCGCAGGTTCCTGCTCAACAAGGTGGACCCGCTACACGCCCTGGTCGTTCCGGACCGCTTCCTGATCAACGGTGAACCCGCCGGAGGCGGGCGCGGAACCGAGCCCCGCTCGGCCCGCCCGGCCACCGACCGGGAACGGGCCCTGCACGACGCGGTGGTGCAGGCCAACGGCCTGGAAGAGGTGAGTGTGCACGACGGGTACGTGGAGGCGGGCGGACGCCTGGCCGACGTACCCAAGGTGCTGGAACTGCTCGCACGGCAGAAGCTCACGGGGCTGCGCTTCGACGACTTCCGGCGGCCCTGCGACCTTTCCGCCCTGGCGACGCGCCTGTCCTTCCAGGGCGCGCCGCCGGCCACGGCGAGCGCCGCCGGTCATCGCGCCCGGGGCGCCTTCCGGTAGAGCGCCTGGTCCAGGACGAGGAAGTCCAGGTCCATGGAGCGGAACGCGGCGAGGGCGTCCGCGGCACTGTTGACGATGGGCTCGCCCTTGTCGTTGAAGGACGTGTTGAGGAGTACGGGGGGCGCTCCCCGGCCCGCGAGCGTCTCCAGGATCGCCCCGACCGCCGGGGCCGCACCGGGAGCCAGAATCTGCGGGCGGGTGGTGCCGTCGACGTGCACGACCCCGGGAGCGACCCTGCGGGCCTCGTCGGTGACACGGGCCGCGCCGAGCATGTAGCGGCTGAGGTGCTCCTGCCGTTCCCACAGTCCGCCGCCGTACTCCGGGGAGGTGACCCCGGCGAAGGGTCGCCACTGCTCGCGGTGCTTGATCCGGTTGACCCGGGCGGACACCTCCACCGAGTCCGGCACTGCGAGGATGGAGCGGTGGCCCAGGGCGCGCGGGCCGATCTCGGCCCTCCCCTGAGCGACCGCGCCCACCTGTCCGTCGAGCAGAAGGTCCGTGACCTGGTCCGGATCGAAGTCGGTCCGCAGCAGACCGGACTCCGCCGCGTCCGCCGGACCGTGCGCCCGGACGTCCTCGCCCAGATAGGGGCTGATCGCCTCGCCCGGCCGGTTCGGAGGGCACACCGTCCACGCGGCGCCCAGGGCCACCCCGGCGTCGTGCGGGACGGGCGGGACGTACACGTTCGCGGGCAGCATGCCGTTGGCGCTGCAGTTGAGTGCCACACCTCCGGCCAGGCAGAGATCCGCCACACCCGCGAGTTGTCCGGCCGTGGCGGCGAGGGACGTCACCGCATCCTCGATCAGCCGCTGCGCGGTGTAGGCGACCAGCACGGCCGCCGGGTCCTCGGTCAGCCGGTGTGCCGGGCAGACAGGTCCTTCGGCCCCGGCAAGCTTGGCGTAGAGGTCGCGCCAGGAGCCCACCGTGGCTGCGTAGTGGCGCCCGATCTCGTCGATCGTCGCGCTTCCCCGGCTCTCCGGCAGCGCCGGGACCGCAAGCCGCAGGTCACCGCCGTCGGTGTCGACCAGTGTCTCCACCGAAAGTCCCAGCGCCCGTCCGTAGGCGGCCAGCCCCATGGTCTTGCCGGCGTTCAGATGGTGGAAGCCGAGCCACTCCGAGGCACCGTCGTACGCGTACCCCAGGGAGGCGGTGCGCGGCCATTCCCGTTTCGGTTCGGGCTCGCGGCCGTAAGCGAACGACCAGATGCTGGTCGACTCGTTCTCGCCGTTTCCGTCGACGACCAGGACGCCCGCCTCGGAGAACGGCGAGGCGTAGAAGGCCGAGGCGGCATGCGCTCGGTGGTGGGGCACGCGGACGATCTCGGGGAGCCGGCCGGGGAAGTCGAAGCCGGTGGCGTGCGTGGCCAGCTCGCGCTCATCCGCGAAGAACCCGGGGAACATCTGGTCGATGTTCCAGCCGATGGCGATCACGTCGACGTCGTCGATCGTGATTCCGGCCTGGTCCAGGCAGAACCGCGCGGCCCCGAGGGGCTTGTTGAACCCGTCACCTATCGCATGTCGGATTCTGTTGTGGCGCTCCTGCTCGGAGTAGGCGATGACGTTGCCGCCGCCGTCCACGAGGCAGGCGGCCGCGTCGTGCCACCCGGCGGGCGGGGCGTTCACACCAAGGATCCACATTTCGGTTCTCCCATGGCTCGTCGAAGTGGAACAGGGGCTGTGATCGCGGGAATCGGAGCCGTTCGCTCATTCCGGGGCGAACACCTGGCGCGGCGGTCGCAGCAGCGCGAGCGTGCGCAGGCTGCACGGCCGCAGGAAGTCACCGGCGACGAAGCCCTCCAGCCCTTGCTGCCGCAACCGGGCGAGAACCACCGGGACGCGTCTCAGCAGGCCGCCGGCTTCCGTATAGCTCAGGGACATGTCCACGTCGGCAAGGTCGTTGGCCGCCTCCACCGACGCCCGTACGGCTCGTTCCACCGCGTTCTCACCGGCCGCCGGGCGGACCCCGCCTCTTGACTCGGCGTGCTCGGGGACAACGACGCGCTCGGGCACCACCAGGGCATGCCGGAAGTCCAGATGCGCCAGGAGGAACTCGCGGAGTTCGCCAGGCGTCGGGCCCTCGGGATGGGTGAGGACGTAGGCGACCGTCGTTCCGTCCGCTTCCACCCGTGTACTCGCGGCGGCCACCCCGTCGTGGCTGCGCAATATCTCCTCGGTGAGACCGCGGTGGAACCACGACCCCTCGAGCGAGACCCAGCCCTCGCCGACGAACCGGGGTGTCAGGCCGCTCACCCGCTGTGCATCGGCCGTCGACAGGTGGCCGGCCAGGGCGAGTTCGACGAGGATCGCCTCGACACCCCGGGTGATACCGACGACCTCGGACTCGGCGAGGATCGCCTCGTGCGCCGTGAGGAAGATCTCCGGACAGCCACGTTCGCCCATGGCGAGCGACGTGTACAGGTTGAAGTCGTCGTAGTGTTCCTCGGGCCCCGTCTCGACCGTCACCGAACTGCCGCGGAGCAGCCCTCGCAGATCGGCGGCGTCCGGCTCCGACGCCCTGTGTGACCACAACGCGCCCGGGTCGGGTCCGAGGTTCACGAAAAGGGCGGACCGGCGCCAGGCGCCCCGCTGACGGTTGACCAGGGAGTCCGCCTGGAGGAGGGCGTAGACGTCGTATTGACTGTGCCGCGCGCCCGAACGCAACGCCTCATGGGTGCTGCGCACGGCCTCTTCGAAGGAGGGGGTGTCCGAGAGGTCGATGTTCAGGATGATGTCCCGCATCACCGACGCGACGAGTCTCCTCGTGCGCACGGGCTCGCGTGCCGGCCAGGTGTAGGAGAGAGGTATGACGGGCTGCCGGCAGACGGTGGCGAGGCAGCTGGCCAGTGCCGTGAGGAACACCGGCTCCGGCGGCAGACGGTGCTTGCGGTGAATGACATGGAGGGCCTCCCCGAGGGCCGGTGACAGCAGTCGCGCCCTCGTGTAGCGGACCCGTTCCGGAATGACCGCGGTGGGGAAGATACCCGCTGGTGCGGCGGAGATGACGCTCCGCCAGTGGTCGAGACTGCTGCCGTCGTCGGCGTCCGCTTCCGCGAGGGCGTGATCGAGTGGCTGGCATGCGACGGGAGGCAGCGCCATGGGTCGCCCGGACGCTGCCGCCAGCAGAGCCTCGGTCAGTTCTTCCCGAAGGACGTCCTGTCCCCGGTAGTCGATCGCGATATGGGCGATCACCAGCAGGAGTTGCCGACGCCCTTCGTCCCGCAGGACCACGGCGGCCCGCAGGGGCGGCACGGCGAAGACGTCGAACGGGGCATCGCAGAAGGCGTCCAGTTCCGCGGTCTGTGGGCGTGCCCCGGAGAGGTCGAACCACCGCAGGCGGACAGGAACCGGAGGCCAGACCATCTGCACCGGATCACCTTGGGAGTCGGCGGGGAAAGTGGTGCGCAGCACCTCGTGCCGCTCGACCATGAGGTCGACGGCTTCACCGGCCGCCTCGCGGGACAGCCCGGCGGGCAGATCCAGCCACAGGCACTGCCGTGGGTGGCGTGCCCTCCCGTGCTTCCGGTAGTAGAGCCACTCCTGCTGGGCGATGCCGTACTGAAGAGGGCCGCTGCGGACCGGGGTGTCGGTCATGACTGCCTCCATGCCTCGTCGAGGGGCCTGCGAGGACCGCGCGCTGAGGTGCGTGAGTTCGGGGATCCGTGGGACGTTCGGGCACCGCGGGAGTCGCGCCGGGCGACTGCCGACGGCGGCCCCGCGGCGGGCAGGGGCCGTCTGCGCCCGGCGTCCCGCGGCGGATGCGTCCCGGGTGCACGGGCCGAGCCGCTGGAACACACGGCCGGACGCCGTCGGCCCCGTGAGCCCCGAAAGGCGGCGGGTCTCCCGGCGCGACTCCACGCGAGAGGTCTCCCCCGCTGTCCTGTCGCGTCATCCCCGAACAGGTGGGTAAGGACGTACCGGCGCGATCACGGAGGGGCGTCCGACCGCCCACCACGGCCCGGGACCCGCACGTCCGGACCGAACTCTTCCGTGAACCATGTGCTCCACACCTCAGCTGGTCGTCACAGCCGTGCAAGATCGAGCGGCAAGTAGCCTGACACACCGAAGAGAGGCCCACAAGCGCTTTCTGGCGCGCGCACCCACGCACTGGCAGACGCAGCCGCCGACCACGCACCGGCCTGGTCCTCCCATCGCCTCGTCGACATGCGTGCGGCGGCGCGCGCCTGGCAGGTGGAGGTGATCACGGCAGCCGGCGAGCGCACATCCTCACCGGCATCTCAGGTGTCGGCCGGGGATTCGCGGGAGAAGGAAGCGGCCTTGATACGGCGCTCGGAACACCGTTCGCGGGCGGCGACGAGGGCGGTGATCGCGGACGGGGAGACCGGGTCGCCCTGTGCGTCGATCACGAAGCAGCGGTCCTCCCCAACCACGAGGCCAACCCCCTCGACCCCGCCGACCTCGTCGACCTCCAGAAGCGGGCGGACCCGGTCGTCGCACTCGGCCATCAGCAGCTCGGCCAGGAACGCCCGAGACGCCAGCTGGTCGCGGGCAGCGCCATCGGCCAGGTCGGGGAATGCGCCCGATGGAGGGCAGTCGCAGCAGGCGGCAGGCCTGGTCGATCGCGGAGACGACGGCTTCGTCGGTCAGTCCGCGTTTGCGCAGTGATGACCCCTCTTTGTCCCTTCCGGCCGTGCTGCCACGGTGTTGACGCAGGACCTGGTCGTAGCGCCACCGCCGGTAACGGCCGGTGGTGGGACGAGAGGTGGGACAGCTTCCAGTCGGACAGGAACGTCACCGTCGCCGCTGGCCCTTCAGCCGGGCCCGCGGGCCGGGGCGGCGGCAGCGTCTCGACGGTGTCGCCCTCGGCGGCCTTGCCGGCCTCCAGCGCTCGACCGTGTCCAGTGTCAGCGCGCCGGCCCGGTAGGCGGCGGCCAGACGGGCGACGACGTGTTCGTGCTTCACGTGGCGGGCCGGCAGCAGGACTTGGATCACCCTCGGTGGGTCTGGTTCAACTTCTTCCTGCTCACAGAGCTGATGGCCTGTCCCCATCACCGGGAACATGACGTCAGGAGGCTGCCACCGTCGGGTTGGTGCCTGTACCAGCGTCGGTTCCGCTCGGTCTTGCCAGGGCCGGAGACGGGCAGAAGCCGGAGCCTGGGCGAGGGTCGAGGCCAGGCGAGAGCCAGGGCACGGGCAGGGGCGGAGTCCAAACGGGGCCGGAGCCGGAGGGCGGCGAGGGGCCGGGGGCCCCGATCAGGGCCAGGGCGGCGCCAGGGTCAGGGCTGGTGTCGAGTTCAAGGCGGTCGCCGTGGCCCTCGGCCATGGTGGCGGCGACGGCGGGCCGAGTCCGCCGCCACCGTGGACGCGGGAGCGAAACGGGTCGGCCGGCAAGGGGCGTTCGAAGACGTGCTCGGCGTCGACAGGGTCGAGGCCCGGCCCTTCGTCCGCCACCTCGATGACACGGCACCGGCGGCCAGCCGCGGTCCCCGCCGCGGCGCGCGCGTCGGGCGCGCGCGTCGGGCACACCTCGGCGTGGGATCTTCGGAAAACGCGCCAAGGTGGCCGCGAGCGCGCCGATATCTGGACGTCCGGTCCGGCCTGACTTAGGGTGCCGCACGGTAAGCGCTTTCTGTCCTGACCATGCCAGCGCATCGGAAAGGTACTGCCTCGTGCCCCACAACGAGCCGCACAGACCGTCGCACGACGAGCCCCACAACGAGCCCCACAGACCGCCGCACGACGAGCCGCACAGCCAGTCACAGCACAGGCAGCCGCAGTCGTGGACCCGTAAGTCGTTCCTCCGGGGCATGGCGGCCGCCGGAGTGGCCCCCTTGCTCCCGAGCGTGCTACCCGCGGCCGCGCATGCCGCACCCTCCTCGGACCGGTCCGGCTTCCCCCTGGTGCTCGGCGGTGTCGCCGTCGATCTGTTCGTGGACACGGCGGACGACCCCGCCGTCGTCCGTACGGCCGGTGATCTGCGGGCGGACGTGGAACGGGTCAGCGGGGCGAAGCCACGGCTGCTGCACACCGTGCCGAAGAACGCCGAGCACGTGGTCCTCATGGGCACCATCGGCGCGAGCCCTGTCATCGACCGGCTCATCAAAGAAGGGCGCCTGGACACCTCCCGGGTGAAGGGCCGCTGGGAGGCGTCGGTGACCCAGGTCGTGGACCGTCCGCTGCCGGGGGTGAAACGCGCCCTGGTGATCGCCGGGAGCGACCGGCGCGGCACCGTCTACGGCATCTACGACACCTCGGAACGGATCGGCGTCTCGCCCTGGTACTGGTGGGCCGACGTGCCCGTCGAACGCCGCGACACCGTGACGGTCCCGGTCGGCCCTCTCAAGCGGTACGAACCGTCGGTCCGTTACCGGGGCATCTTCATCAACGACGAGCAGAACCTGACCACTTGGTCCCGCCGCACGCAGGAGCCGGACAAGAACATCGGCCCCGAGACGTACAAGCGCGTCTTCGAGTTGCTCCTCCGCCTCAAGGCCAACTACCTCTGGCCGGCCATGCACCCCTACTCCGACTTCTTCAACAAGCACCGCGAGAACCCCGAGCTGGCCGACCGCTACGGCATCGTGGTCGGCTCCAGCCACCCGGAGGCCGTGCTGCGCAACGGCGTGCACGAGTGGGGACCCTGGGCCGAGGAGCACCGGGGCGCGGACGGCAGCCTGCCGGTGTACGACTACACGGTGAACCCCGACGTCATCTCCGACTACTGGCGGGCGCGGGCACGGCAGAACGCCGCGTACGAGAGCAGTTGGACGCTCGGTATGCGCGGTCTGCACGACAGTGCGCTGGAGACCCGCCACGCCACCACGATTCCGGAGAAGGTCGTGGTGATGAACGACATCATCGCGGACCAGCGCCGGATCCTGGCCGAGGAGGTCGGCGCCGCGGTCACGCCGCAGATTTTCATCCCGTACAAGGAGGTCCTGGAGCTGTACAACGCGGGGGTCCGGGTCCCCGACGACGTCACGCTGATCTGGCCGGACGACAACCACGGCAACATGCGCCAGCTGCCCGACGAGGCGGAGCGGCGGCGACCGGGCGGCAACGGCATCTACTACCACCTGTCCTACTGGGGTCGCCCCAGAAGCTATCTCTGGCTGGACACCACGCAGTTGAGCAAGGTGTGGCAGGAACTGCGCCGGGTCTACGACCATCGGGCCGACCGGATGTGGATCTTCAACGTCGGTGACATCAAGTCGATCGAGAACGGGCTGTCGTTCTGCCTGGACATGGCCTGGGACGTGGACCGCTGGGGGCCGGACAACGTCGAGGAGTTCCTGGTCGAGTGGGCCGGACGGCAGTTCGGGCGGCGCCACGGCAGGGAGATCGCCGCGATCCGTACCGAGTACTACCGCCTCGCGGCGGAGCGGCGTCCCGAGTTCATCGACCGGGGCGTCTTCTCGACGGTCCACCACGGCGATGAGGCGGGCCGGCGGCTGGCCGCCTACGAGAGCCTGCTGGAGCAGACCCGGACGCTCGGCGCCAAGCTGCCCGACGCCTACCGGGACGCCTTCTACGAGCTGGTCGAATACCCCGTCCACGGCGCGTACTTGATGAACCTGAAGTTCTACTGGGCGGACCGCAACACACTCGCCGTCCGGCAGGGCCGGGGAGCCGGGACGAACCGCTTCGCTGATCTGGCCGAGGCCGCCCACGCCGAGGAACAGGCGATCACCAAGCGTTACAACACCGAGATCGCCGGCGGCAAATGGGACGGCATCGTCAACCCGTACCCCTCGCAGATACCCAAGGCGCCCGGCCGCCCCACCGTGGCCCGGGTCGCGGCGCAGGACACGTCGGGGCTGGGCGTGGCGGCCGAGGGCAACGACATCGGGGCGGACCGGCCGCTCTCCTTCTCCTCCTACACCCGGGACCAGCGCTTCGCCGATGTCTTCAACACCGGTTTCCTGCCGTTCGACTGGAGCGCGACGGCGAGCAGTCCCTGGATTCGGCTGAGCGCTTCGGGCGGCACGATCACCGACCAGACGCGGGTGTGGGTGGAGATCGACTGGGAGCGGGTGCCCGAGGGTTCGCACGAGGCGACGCTGACCGTCACCGGTGCCGGCCGCAGCGTCGACGTACCGCTGCGGGTGCGGGCCGACGGGGAGCGGACGCGCCGACGGGCTCGTGGATACGTCGAGTCGCACGGGTACGTCTCGATCGTCGCCGCCCACTTCGACGGCCGGGTGGCGCGCGGCGGGGCACGCTGGCAGACCGTGCGGGGGCTGGGCCGGCACCTGGCCGCGGTGGAGACGGTGCCGTCGACCGCGGCCCCCGTCACCTCGGATCACGCCACGCGGGCACCGGAGTTGCGGTACCAGGTGCGGTTCACCGGGAGCGGCACGTTCCCGGTGACCGTCTTCCGTCTCCCGTCCCTGGACGAGCGAGGACACCGCCGGGTGGCCGTCGGCCTCGACGACGGTCCGGTCACCGTCCTGTCGGGTCAGGCCGTCGCCACCGGCAACCGGGGCGACGCCTGGGCCCGTAACGTGGAGGAGGGCATCGAGAAACTGACCGGAACGGTGACCGTCACCGAGCCCGGTGAGCACGTCCTGCGCGTGTTCATGGCCGACGCCGCGATCGCCGTGGACCAGATCGTCGTCAACACCGGTGGTCTGCCCGTCAGTTACCTCGCACCGCCGGAAAGCTACCACCGCTTCCACAATCCGGATCCCGCTTACGGCCCGGCACGGCCGGACAACGCGTAGGTCGTCGACGCGTAGTCGGTCGACGGGCGGGGACACCGCCGAGGCCGGTGCGCGCCGGCCTCGGCGCGCACCGGCTGTCGTGTCCAGGACGTTCCCACACCATCTGTTCCACGTGCTCAGGCAGTTCGGCGAGCACCATCGCCGCCGCCGGCGACAGCCCTCTGGGGCGCACCGGTCACGGGCGGGCCCCGAAGGATGCCTTGCAGCCAGAGAAGTCGGCCGCGTCAGTGAGAACAGGACGCGGCCGCCGGCCGACGGATCCGCCGTTACGGGGTGGGGTTGCGGGTGAATGCGTGGGCGGCTTCCCGGATGGCGGTGATAGCGGGTTCGGCACGGCGGCTGGCGAGCCAGGCGAGTGCCGAGGTGGATGGCGTGAGGTCCGAGACGTCGACGTAGCGGATACCTGGGCGGGGATAGAAGTCGCGAGCTGCCGCCGGCAAAAAGCACATCGCTTCGCCGCGGGCCACCGTGTGCAGCAGCGCCTCTATGTCGGTGACGACCGGACCGTATCGCACAGAGCTGCCGTCGGGACGTGGATCCACAGCCCAGAAGTCCCACCAAACCCGTGGTACTTGCGCAGGCATGTTGACCACGGGGTAGCCAGCGAGCTGCGAGAGGGTGATCTGGGGCAGGGCGGCCAAGGGGTCATCGGCCGGAAGACACGCCACCCGGGGCTCGGTAGCCAGATGGTGCAACTCGATTCCCTCCGGAACTGGGGGACGCAGGAACATCACGTCGGCTTCCTGCCGGATGAGTGCGGTGCTGTGGTCGACAAGGTTCAAGCTGAGCACTTGAAGCCCCACCCGTGGGTGCCGGTCATGCAGCGCCTCTAACACGGCGCGGGTGCTGGGCATGGCAGCCTCAGCTCCGACAGTGCCGATCAACAGACAGCCAGAGAGCTGACGTACCTGCGCGTCGGCGGTCCGTCGCACCTGATCGACACCTGCAACCGCTTTCCGGGCTTCAGGAAACAACGCACGTCCAGCCGGAGTGAGATCGACCGTCCGGCTGGAACGCTCGAACAACCGCACACCTAACCGTTTCTCCAAGTCTCGGATCTGCTGACTCAGCGCGGACTGGGTAATGAACAGACGCGTGGCTGCGCGCCCGAAGTGCAGCTCCTCGCCCAGGGCTAGAAACAGGCGCAGCTGGTGAATGCTTGGTTCCGCAGCGCCCGCATCGGTATTGAAACCCTCTTGCCTGCCTGCAGTCATGAGCTTGACCTTATCGATCGAAGGGAATCGTGCATGGCCAGAGTTGCTGACAACAGTGCCACCGCTGTGTGAGTGTCTGAACGCCGCTCCGATCAGCCGGATGGGTCATTCCGGTCAACGGACGGACTGTGGTGTATCCGACACCGCGGGAACGGGGGTTCTTGTCCGTGAGCAGGTGGGCCGTGAGTGCCGTCGTGGCAGTCTCAGCCACCTTGCTTGCCGACTGTCGCCCGCAGAGAAAGCAATGCTCCACAAGCTGAAGCCGACTCCATCCGTCGACTTCCACAAGTGAGGAACCTTTCGTGCGGAAAAACTCAAGCAAACTCCGCCTCGTCGCGGCCGCGTTCAGCGCTGTTCTCCTCGCGGGCACCGCACTCTCCGGGGGTGCTCAGGCTGCAACAGGGGGGAATGTCTCCGCTCAGGGATGTGGCTACTACGAAGCAGGCGACTACGCCTACTACGGCCACTGCGGCAGCGGCAACGTGATCATCGAGATCGACTGGGACAGCAGCTGGGAGGAGAGCTGGTGGTGTGTCGGGCCCGGGGAGACGCAGCTCGGCAGGGCCGAGGACGTGGACTTCGCGCATTACGTCGGGAATTGCTGACCCCAACCTCGAACCGCCGTACTTATAGGACCCGCCCTCAACCATGGCATTCTGACGGTTGATTCGGGTCCTGCCATATCGCTCCGTCGAGTTGTTACTCGACGGAGCGATACCGTTTGCGAAGCTGGTTCGTGCAGAACATGGTGACGTTCTCGGGCTGCTTCAGGTGGCATCGTCGACGGGCGCGGCCACGGGGAAGACCAGGCGGCCTTGCTGAGTCGATCTTCGTGTCCAGCCAGGGACCTGGCGCCGACACCAACTACGCACCTGAGAAGGGGAACCACCGGTATTTTCACCACCACATCCTTGAACAGCAGCTCACAGGGACATACATGCTTGTCGACTTTCGGCCGAAAGTGCTGCTATCAGGCTGGTAACCGCACCCCGCTAGAGGTTGTCCCGTTGAGGTGAAGATCCTGCGAGCCCGGAAAGCCACGCCTCTCGACACCGATCGCGTCGTGACGGGCCGACCGGCACAGGACGAACGGCTCCACACCCCGAGATCGCCCTGGGATTCCTTGACTTCCTCTCCCTCGTGAACGAGGGGAGGAAGTCAATCGTCGTTAGGCCGCCCTCTGACGCCCCCTGACGCCGCCTCAGTGATAACGGTGACCTGTTCCACGCGATCAGCAACGGCAAGGCCGACATCGGGCGTGCTCCCGCTTCGTGGCCCTGCACATCCGCCCTGCCGGGCGCGACGTCCGCCGGGCCACCGACGGCCCGGAACTGCCCACGGTGGCCGACCCGCTGTGTCAAGGGAGTCTGGCCGCAACGCGTTCCGGGCAACGTACACGGCCGTCTCCGCGTCCACGGAGTGTGCACCCGCTTCAGCGCCGCGATCACGTCCACGTAGAGGTCGGAACCGCTCAGGTCGTCCGCGCCGTACTGCTGGTGGCTATGGAGGTCCGGCCAAGGTGAGAGAAGCAGGCGCTCGCCGCCGCGGCCGCAGTGCGTCAGGTCGGGCCGATCTGGGCGTGGAGGTGGGTGGCGTGCGCCTCACGGCCGTGCGGACCGCCGACGTCCGATGTGGGGTGGTCAGGCGACATGACACAGCTGGACTCACCCGGGGTCGTGAACGGCCCCGGGTCGAACGGCGTCTTCGTGCGGTCCTGGTACTGCGTGGCGAACCACACGTACAGGTCGAAGAAGAAGGACGTGACCGTCGTGTCGGCGGGGAGAATGCCGAGGTCGTCGACGGCGGCGAGGCGGTAGGCCAAGCGAGGCACGCTGCCGGAGGGCCACTGCGGAAGGATCCCGCTGGGTCTGCCCGGGGCGGGGACGGGCTTGCTCGCCCAGTGGTCGAAGACGTGGACGTCCCGGACCACGCCCGCGTCCGTGACACGGACGCCGACGAGGTCGATCGCCCGTCCGTCCGTGTGGCAGTCGGTCCGTACGGCGCCGCCGCTGATGCCGGCGTGGTGCACCTCGCTGACATTCCAGTCCGCAGCGAGAAACTGTGCCAGCCGCACCAGACCGGCCGCATGCCGGACGTCCAAGGCCGCCAGGACGGGAGTCGAGGAACCGACGGCAACTCTCCGGGCCGACGGGTCAGGTGTGAAGCGGAAGGTGACACCCGCGATGACATGATGCAGCGTCACACGAGGTATCGGCGTGGGCACGATCACTCCGCCCGCTGCTGAGAGGGCCGGTGCCGGCGACATCACAACCGTCCCCGCCACATGGTGGCCGGCCACTTCGCGGTAGGCCATGTCGGGTGTGAGCGCGCGGACGGGAGGAGGTGGCGGACCGAACGGGAGCGTGGCCAGGGACAGGGGTTGCCCCACGAGAGCGGCTGCCGCCTGCTGGGCCAGCCACTGGCTACCCGTGTCGACCGAGGCCAGGGCGGCCGGCCAGTCGGCGAGCACCGGCTGGGCCAGCAGGGAGCTCAGCTGATCCCCCAGGCGTACGGCCGGAGCGGTGGGTCCCGCGAAGGCCTGGTCCGGGGCGGCCAGGGCGTCGCGCGCGGCCTCAGCCGTGACGGGTGCGTCCACGCCGAGCAGCTGCGCGGGCGTGTGGGCGGTGACCGTCCCTCCCTCACTCACTTCCAGGAGAGCGTTCAGCCCGACTGCGGACAGCAGCAGGTTCACGTCTTCATGGGTGACGCCGTTCAAGGATATTGCGGGTCCTTCGGGCCCGACGCAGCCGGCGACGCCCTCCGGCTCGGTGGCGAACGCGTCGTCCAGGGCCCTCATGGTGTGCATGCCGACCTTGCCGTCCGCACCGAGCCCCGGCGTGTTCTGCTGGAAGATTTGCACGGACTCCGCAGTGAGGGGGCCGTAGAATCCGTCGACCTCGACGAACACCCCCAGATCGGCGAGCGCCTGCTGCACCAGGCTGACGAAATAGCCTTTCTGGTTGGGCTGTTGCAGGAGCAGTACGCGGCTGCCGGCCAGGCACTCCTCCAGTTCGGTGGTTCCATCGAATCTGATGCTCTTCATCGGCGTCTCCGTCCGGCCTGCCGGTTCCGGCCGCAGCAGGGCCCTGTTCCCCGGACATCCCGTGCGCGGAGATCCGCAGCGGCACACGCCGCATCGGCTACTTCTGGCCGGCACCGTGCAGGCCCCCGAGCGGTGATGTGACAGGCGACCGGGAAAGGCGCTGCTTCCTCGGGCACTGCCGTGACAGTGATCAAGCACGTGCGGCCGCCATTCGGCACCGCGGGTACCTTCCAGCCTAGGACTCCCTGGGGCAGGTCGCAGCTTCGACCAGCCGGGCCGAACGCGGCTTTCACACAGCGCCGCCGGGCGGGCGGGCCCCCTGCACTGGACCCTCTTCTCGCCGCGGCTGCGCCCAGCGGCAGGCGCCGGCACCCGGTTCTCTGGCGCCGGATTGTTTTGCCGGACCGGCAACAGGAGTGGCAGACCAGGACACGGTGAGCGACCGTGGGCCCGTGACCGACGACATCGCAGCAGAATCGCCCGCGTCCGGCAACCCCTCGCCTGCCGACGGATACCTCGGAGACCCCGCAGTGCGGGCGGAGTGGGACGACCGGTACGCCGACCGACAACAGCTGTGGAGCGGCCAGCCCAACGGTGCGCTCGTAGCCGAGGTCGCCGGGCTCACACCTGGGCGAGTGCTCGACGTCGGCTGCGGCGAGGGCGCGGACGCCGTCTGGCTGGCGCGCGGAGGCTGGGACGTGACCGCGCTCGAGGTCTCGGGCGTGGCGCTGGAGCGGGCGGCCGGACACGCGCGGGACGCCGGCCTCGCGATTCACTGGGTACATGCCGAACTCACCGAGGCGGCACTCCCGCCGGCCTCCTTCGACCTGGTCTCCGCGCAGTACCCGGCCTTGCTGCGCACCCCCGACGCCGCGGCCGAGCGAGCGCTGCTCGCGGCCGTCGCGCCCGGCGGCGTGCTACTGCTCGTACACCACGCGGGGATGGACACCCAGCAGGCGCACGACAGCGGCTTCGATCCTGCTGACTACGTCTGGCCGTCGATGATCGCCGATCTGCTCAACGAAGACTGGGAGACAGAGGTGGACGAGCAGCGGCCACGCGTGGCACCCGACGGCGGCGCCGGCGCGCACCATACCGACGACCTGGTGCTGCGCGTACGCCGACTGCGCTGAGACCCCCTCGACCAGCAGCAGGCCCGGCAACCGGGCGGACGCGATCGGCATGAGCGGGTCGGATGGGCAACGAGACCTACTGGCAGCCAAGTTCGGGGCGATGTGCCGCATCTCGACGAGCGGCAGCGTCGCCTGCTGATGGGGGCTGAGGGTCTGCCGGAGTGGTAGAACGCGACTTCGGAGAGGCCCCGTTGGGACGGATCCGCCAGCCGGTGCCGGCCGCGAACGCGTCGTCCCGGAAGCCGGCCGTCCGGCGTGCACTCCTCGCGCTGATCGAGTCCAGTTTCCACGGAGATCCCCATGTCGCCGCTGCGCTGGATCACCGAATCCACCCGCGGGCTGGCCGTGCAGCTGACCCGGCAGGGCCACCGGACGGTCAACTGTGCGGGGCGGTTCCGCGGATGCCGTGGCTGGTGGGCAGAAGCCGGTCGTGGGTGACGGCCCAGTTGGCGAGGAGTTGCAGGGCGTCGTAGTCGGGTGTGTTGGGGGCAGCGTTGTAGGCGGTGAGAGTGAGGCCGGGCTGTGCGGGCAGCTCCATGGCGTCGAAGTCGAGGGTGATGACGCCGACGGCCGGGTGGCGGAAGGATTTGCGGCCGGTGCGGTGCAGACGCACGTTGTGCTTGGCCCAGGCGGTGCGGAACTCGTCGCTGCGAGTGACGAGTTCGCCGATGAGACCGGTCAGCTCGCCGTCATGGGGGGCTCGGCCGGCTTCAGTGCGCAGTAGGGACACCGTGGTGTTCAGGGATTCTTCCCAGTCGGGAAAGAAGTCGTGGCCGTGCGGATCGAGGAACTGGAAGCGGGCGATGTTGGCGGTCGGGGTGGTGGGGTCGCGGAAGATCGGGGAGTAGAGGGCGCGGCCGAGGCCGTTGGTGGCGAGGATGTCGAGGCGGCCGTTGCGGATGAAGGCCGGGGAGTCGGTCATGGAGTTCAGTACCCGCAGGATGCTGTCGGGCAGCGGGCCGCGGGACCGTTTGGTGCGGCGGGCGGGACGCCTGGCGGCGCGGGCCAGGTCGTAGAGGTGGGCGCGTTCGGCGTCGTCGAGCTTGAGGGCGTTCGCGACGGCGTCGAGGACTTCTTCCGAGGCTCCGGCGAGGTGGCCGCGTTCCAGGCGGACGTAGTAGTCGATGCTGACGCCGGCGAGGAGGGCGACTTCTTCGCGGCGCAGACCCGGTACGCGCCGGTTGCCTCCGTAGGCGGGCAGGCCGGCCTGCTGAGGGGTGATCTTGGCGCGGCGGGAGGCCAGGAACTCGCGGATGTCGCTCTCGGTACTCACACGTTCAAGGCTAGGCCGGAGGATGCACCTGTGGGGGGTTCTGTCAGTACCTGTAATCGCAGGCCCTTCTTCAGCTCGCGGGCCTGCGGTTTCCTGGATGACGAAGCGGTCGGCGGCATTCGGCGCCCACGTGGGCCCCGGTTGCTGCGGCCGCCGAACATCCCAGTGGGTCACGGACTGTCATGAGCTGGTCTCCCCCATTCACCGTCCCGGCTTGGAGCGCATCTACGTCATGAGCAAGGTCTTCTTCATCACCGGCGCCGGACGCGGCCTGGGAACGGACATCGCCCGTCAGGCCCTTGCCGCCGGCCATCAGGTCGTGGCCACCGGCCGCCGTCCCGAGCGTGTCGTTGACGCGCTGGGCGGCGAGCAGGACAACCTGCTGGCCGCCGCCCTGGACATCACCGACCCGGCTGCGGCCGCAGCGGCCGTAGAGGCGGCCGTGGCCCGGTTCGGCCGGATCGACGTCCTGATCAACAACGCCGCGAACTTCTACGCGGGGTACTTCGAGGAGCTGTCCGAGGCGCAGGTACGCGCCCAGGTCGAGACGAACCTGTTCGGTCCGATGAACGTCACGCGCGCCGTCCTGCCGGTCATGCGCAAGCAGCGGTCCGGGCATGTCATCACCGTCTCGTCCCTGGCGGGCGCGGTCGGCGTCGACTTCTGCGTCGCCTACTCGGCGGCCAAGTTCGGTGTCGAGGGCTTCATGGAGTCCCTGCACCACGATGTGGAGCCGTTCGGGATCCGCACCACGATCGTCGAGCCGGGCTTCTTCCGCACCGAACTGCTGATGGACGCCTCCACCACCTGGGCAGAGGGCTCCGTCGACGACTACGCCGAGCGCACCGCCGCCACCAAGAAGCAGTGGGAGTCGATGAACGGGCAGCAGGGCGGAGACCCCGCAAAGCTCGCCGACGCCCTGCTGAAGGTCGCCGACCTGGAGGAGCCCCCGCTGCGGTTCGTCGCCGGGGACGACTGCCTCGCCGCTGTCGAGGCCAAGGCCCAGCAACTCCTCGCGCAGGTCGGCGCCTCCCGCGAGCTGGGCTCCGGCCTCGCCCACACCGACGCCGCCTGACCCACCCCGCACAACGCACCTGAGAAAGGGAACACCATGGAATTCGTCAAGCAGCAGGCCACCGTCAAGGCTCCGGCCGACTGGTTCACCGGCGACGTCTGGTTCGACGTGATCTACGCAGGCCAGGAGCCGTCCCGGATGCGCGCCAACATGGTCCGCTTCTCGCCCGGCGCCCGTACCCACTGGCACTCCCACGTCCTGGGCCAGACCCTCCACGTGGTCTCCGGCACCGCCCTGATCGGCACCCGCGACGGCACCGTCTTCGAGGCCCGTCCCGGCCAGACCGTCACCTGCCCTCCGGGCGAGGAGCACTGGCACGGCGCCACCCCCGACCGCTTCATGGAACACATCGCCATGTGGGAAGGCGCGGGCGACCCCAGCGCCGAGACCACATGGAACGAGCCCGTCACCGACGAGCAGTACAGCCGCCCCTCTCACTGACCGGACAACCCCAGTGCCTGCCGAACCTCCCCCGCGGAGCCCGCAGGCAACCCTGCTCGGCACCGGCGGTTCCCGGACGCCGCGACCAGCCGGCACGGCACTCACCCACCGACGACGACACGTGGCGGTCCGCACCGGGAGCGGGGCCTGATCGGCCCGTGACCTGTGGGTCAGCGAGAGGAATGTGCATGACTGAGCAGCAGAAGCAGATCGGCGGCGGACGCCGGACGATCGGTGACTTCTCCCCGAAACTCGCCGAGCTGACCGACGACATCCTGTTCGATGACGTGTGGAACCGCGCCGGGCTGGCCGCCCGGGACCGCAGCCTGATCACCGTTGCCGTACTCATCGCCGGCGGTGACGCCGACCAGCTCGGCTTCCACCTCCGACGCGCGAAGGAGAACGGCGTCACCGAGACCGAGCTGATCGAGGCGATCACCCACCTCGCCTTCTCCGCCGGCCGGCTCGAGGCCATGACCGCGATCACGGTCGCTAAGCAGGTCCTCGCAGCCTGAGTGCCGGATGGGCAAGAGCCGCCAAGGCTCCTCCGCCCACGGCACCGGGCCGCGGCCTTCACCGGTCCTGCCCACACTTGAGCAGACGACCATGAACGAGGAGGGAGACCTCATGCGACATGTCATGCATGGTGACGGCGATGTCGGCGCTGGGCAGCAGGACACGACGATCGTCCGAACGCCTGACGGCGTGACCACGCTGCGAGCCGCGGCACACACGGCGCTGATGCCTGGATCCGGGGGGCAAGCCCGGACGGGGTGGGCCCGAGGGGCGGTGCGCTCGTGAGCCGCATCCTCGTGACCGGTTCCGCGGACGGTCTCGGACGCGCTGCCGCGGCTACGCTGCTGTCCCAGGGACACCACGTCGTCGTGCACGCCCGGAACCAGGAGCGTGCAGCGGCCCTGGAAGCGCTGGTCGACCGTGGAGCAGACCTCGTGACAGGGGACTTCATGGAGCGGGATGCCGTACGGCGTATCGCCGCCGAGCTGAACGACGCCGAGCCTCTGGACGCAGTGATCCACAACGCCGGCGTGTGGAGCGGACCGGCGGTCATGCCAGTCAACATCATCGCCCCGTACCTGCTCACGGCCCTGCTGCACCGGCCGCGCCGGCTGGTGTACCTCAGCAGCGGCTCGCACTTCAGCGGACGTCCCCGGCTCGGCGGGGTCGACTGGCGGGGCAGGAGCCCTGGCTCGTACGCCGACAGCAAGCTGTACGTCACGGCGCTGGCTGCCGCGGTGGCCCGTCTGCGCCCCAGGGTGCTGAGCAACGCGGTGGATCCGGGATGGGTGCCGACCAGGATGGGCGGGCCCGGCGCGCCGGACGACCTGGAGCTCGGGCACCGGACACAGGAGTGGCTCGCCTCCAGCGACGATCCCCAGTCGCTGACCACCGGCGGGTACTGGTATCACCAGCAGCAGACGCAGCCGCACCGCGCCGTCCACGACCAAGCGTTCCAGGACCGCCTCCTGCAGACGCTGGCCGAAGAGACGGGTAGCGAGTTCTGAACGATGCAGGAGTGGCCGCCATCCCTCTTTGCCACCACGCGCGCGGGTGACGGGCACGTGGGTGGAGAAGCCTTCCGGTAGATGCCAAGAGGCTTCTCACGCTGCCCGCGCCCCGGAGCGAGGGCCGGCTCGCGTCCGTCGTCACCCGATGAGCCTGCCTCCGTCGGCAACGACGATGGCGCCGGTCACGCAGCTCGCGGCGTCGCTCGCCAGGAGCAGCTCGACTTTCGCGATGCCGTCGGGCGCTCCGAGACGCCGCAGCGGGACGCGTTCGGTGTTCTGGTCGACGTTCTCCGTCGATGAGTCGTCCATCGCACCCACGGCGGCAGAGCTCCCCGTTCGCTGGCCAGGAGCGCATCCGCTGCGGCTGCCTGGAGTGGATCGCACGCGCGATCGACGAGGGCGCCGACGTGCGCGGCCACCACCTGTGGTCCCTCATGTCCAACTACGCGCCCCCGGGCCCCACCGCCGGTGCGGTGCGGGGACCACACTGACTACACCGCCGAGCCCGGCAGCACCTCCGAGGACCGCCTCAAGTTCCTCGCCAGCTGGGCAGCGACCGGCGTCCCGGAGCAGGGCCCCAGCAGTCACAGGAGTCCTTGATCCGGGCTCTGAGAGTACGAAGGATCGACGGCCGCCGTCCGGCACATCCGCTTTTCCCGGCGCGACCGGGACGGCCAGCACATCCGCCGTCACGGCGCGGTAGCCCATCAGGGCCGAGCGTGACGACTCCGGCATTCGGCCGCCTGCGTGCCACCGAGACGGCCAGGAGCCGCAGGTCCTCACCGCACCGCCACAGGACGGCAACGGCTACGGCCACCAGGCCCGTGAGGTGATGCGGTGCCTGCGTGCGGGCATGGCCGAGTGACCGTTGGTGCCGCCGGCCGGCACGCTCGCGGTCATGGACACCCTGCACCCGGTCCGCTCACGGATCGGCGTGCGTCACCCCCGGGGAGTGAGCTACGGGAAGCGACAAGCCCGCCCCCGGCTCCCCGGGAGACCGGGGCGCGGGGGCGGGCTCATGGTGCGGCACCGTGCGGGGCGGCGATGTGATGCCGCACCAGGCTCGGTCAGGCGCCGGGCAGGATGCCGGTGCGGGCCACCTCGGAGTACCAGCGGGCGCTTGCCTTGGGGATGCGGGTGCCGGTCGGGTAGTCGACGTAGACAGCGCCGAAGCGCTTGCTGTAGCCGTGTGCCCACTCGAAGTTGTCCAGCAGCGACCACAGGAAGTAGCCGCGTACGTCCGCGCCGTCCGCGATGGCCTGGTGGACGGCGGCCAGGTGGCCTCGCAGGTAGGCGATCCGGGCGGGGTCGTTGACGTTGCCGGAGGGGTCGGCGTAGTCGTCGAACGCGGCGCCGTTCTCGGTGATGACCAGCGGCAGCCGGGGGAAGTCGGACGCCAGCCGGCCCAGCAGGTCGTACAGGCCGCTCGGGTCCACGGCCCAGCCCATGGCGGTGGTGTCCCCCGGGGGCTGGTGGAAGGCGACCTCGTCGGCGGCCGGCCACGGGCTGTGGGCACTCCTGCCGTGCCCGTCCGAGGTATGGGTCCCGCTGCCGTCGGCCCGGGAGACGACGGTGGGCGTGTAGTAGTTGACGCCGAGGAAGTCCAGCGGCCGGCGGATCTGCTGGAGGTCGCCGTCGTGGACGAAGGACCAGTCGGTCAGCGCCGCCGTGTCCTTGAGCAGGTCCTCGGGGTAGGCGCCCTGCAGCATCGGTCCGGTGAAGACCCGGTTGGCCAGCGCGTCGATGCGACGGACCGCGTCAGCGTCGGCCTCGTCCCCGGTGAGCGGTCGGACATGGTGGACGTTGAGCGTCACCGAACACTGGGCGAAAGCGGGGATGCGGTCGCGGAGCGCCTGGACGGCCAGGCCGTGACCCAGGTTGAGGTGGTGGGCGGCGCGCAGGGCGGCGACAGGGTCGGTGCGGCCCGGGGCGTGCACGCCGGAGCCGTAACCGAGGAAGGCGCTGCACCAAGGCTCGTTGAGGGTGGTCCAGGTCTTCACCCGGTCACCGAGGGCGTCCCCGGCGAGGGCGGCGTACTCGGCGAACCGCTCGGCGGTGGCGCGTTCCGGCCAGCCGCCCGCGTCCTCCAGCTCCTGCGGCAGGTCCCAGTGGTAGAGGGTGGCGACGGGCTGGATGCCCTTTTCCAACAGCTCGTCGACGAGACGCCGGTAGAAGTCGAGCCCCTTCTGGACGGCGGGACCGCGGCCGGTGGGCTGGATCCGCGGCCAGGCGAGGGAGAAGCGGTAGGCGCCGATGCCGAGGTCGGCCATGAGGGCGACGTCCTCGCGCCAGCGGTGGTAGTGGTCGGTGGCGACGTCACCGGTGTCGCCGTTACGGACCCGGCCTGGGGTGCGGGCGTAGGTGTCCCAGATGGACGGTGTGCGACCGTCTTCCGCGGCGGCCCCCTCGATCTGGTACGAGGCGGTCGCGGATCCCCAGAGAAAGCCCTTGGGGAAGGTGCGGGGGGCCTCCGAGGCGGAAGCGGTCTGCTGCTGTGCTGCGGTGACCACGAAAGTCCTTTCCGGGTGCGTGGGTTCGGTGGTTGGCGGCGGGTGGCGTGCGCGGGCCGGGTACGGGCGGAGCCGGTGGCTGCCCTTGGGGCGGTGCGGCCGGTCAGCCCTTGACGGCGCCGGCCATGATGCCGCTGACGATCTGGCGGCCGAAGACGACGAACATCGCCAGCAACGGCAGGGTGCCGAGGAGCGCGCCTGCCATGATCAGGGACTGGTCGCGGACGTATCCGGCACTCAGCTGGGTGAGGGCGACGGGGACCGTGGGGTTGGTCATGTCTAGCACCACGAAGGGCCAGAAGAAGTCGTTCCAGGCGTGCACGAACGTGATCATGAACAGGACGGCCATCGCGGGGCGCGCCACGGGCAGCACGATGCTCCAGAAGATGCGCAGCGAGTGCGCTCCATCGACCCGGGCCGCCTCGACCAGCTCGTCCGGCAGCGCCTCCGACAGGTACTGCCGCATGAAGAACACGCCGACCGCGCTGACCAGGGTGGGGAAGATGACGGCGGGCAGTTCCTGCGACCAGCCCAGCTCCGACATCATCATGAACAGCGGTACGACACCGAGTTGCGGCGGCACCATCATCGTGCCGATCACCAGCATGAGCAGCACGTTGCGGCCCTTGAACCGCAGCTTGGCGAAGGCGAAACCGGCCAGCGTCGCGAACATGACCGTGGACAGGGCGATGACACCGGCCACGATCAGGCTGTTGATCATGGCCTTGCCCATCGCCGCCTCGTCCCAGGCGCGGGCGAGGTTGCTGAACAGGTTCGGGCCGGGCAGGAACGGCGGCGGCGTCTGGCTGACGCGGGTGTTGTCGGTCGAGGCCGCCACCATCGTCCAGTACAACGGGAAGATCGAGACGATCGCCGTGATCGCGAGCAGGACATAGGCGAGCGGGCCCGCGTGGTGCTGACGGCCCGCGCGCTGGCCCAGCATCCGGCGGCCGCCGCGGGCAGCGGTCTTCTTCGAGGCGCTCCGGGCCGGCGCGTCCGTCCGGACCGGGAGGCTTTCTGTGGTCATGGAGACTCCAGATCAGGACGTGCGGGAGCGCAGGCGCTTGATCAGGCGCTGCGCCACGAAGACGATGACGAGCAGCAGGAACATCGCCCAGGCAACGGTCGCCGAGCGGCCCATCTGGTAGTTCTTCCAGCCCTCCTCGTAAAGCAGCAGACCCAGCGTCTGGTACTGGTTGTCCGCTCCGCCCGTCACACCGTTGGGGCCCTGACCGAAGATCAGCGGCTCACCGAACAGCTGCGTCGCTCCGATCGTGGAGAGCACGATGGTGAAGACGATGGTGGAACGGATTCCCGGCACGGTGACGTTGGTGAACTGCTTCCAGCGGGAGGCCCCGTCGATAGCTGCGGCCTCGTAGCGGTCGGCGGGGATGGCCTGCATGGCGGCCAGGTACAGCAGCGCGTTGTACCCGGTCCAGCGCCAGATGACGATCGTGGAGATCGCGACCTGGGCCGGCCACTTGTCCGCCTCCCAGTTCACCGGGTCCATGCCGACCAGACCGAGCATCCAGTTGATCATGCCGAAGTCGCGTTCGAAGATCATCGTGAACACCAGGGCGGCGGCGCCGACAGAGGTGGCGTAGGGGACGAGCGAGGCGATGCGGAAGAAGAGCGAGCCGCGCATCTTGTAGTTGAGCAGGTGGGCCAGGCCGAGTGCCATCAGCAGCTGCGGCACGGTGGAGATGACGCCGATGGTGATGGTGTTCGCCAGGGCGTTCCAGAAGCGGCTGTCGTTCCAGAGCGCGACGTAGTTGTCGAAGCCCACCCACTCCATGACGTCGAGGGTGGCCAGTTCGACCCGGTGCAGGGAGATCCAGGAGGTGTAGATGAGGGGGTAGAAGCTGAAGGCGGCGAACACGACGAAGAATGGGGCGACGAACGCGTAGGGCGCGCCCTTGACGTCCAGCCGGTGCAGGAGCGCGCCGAGCCTCCGGCCCGCGCCTTCGCCGCCCGGCCTGGGCGACGGTCCCCGACGTCCCTCGCCGATCTGGGCCTTGGTGGTGGAGGTGGCCACCGGAGTTCCTTCCTGAGAGCAGGGGTATGGGCCGGCCCCCGGGCCCGCCGTCGATGGGCGGGCGGGCCCGGGACCGGAAGCGGGACGGTCAGCCGACAGCCTTCTCGATGCGCCCCGCGGTGGTCTTCCAGGCCTCGTCACGCGAGGCGCCCTGCTGCTCGATCAGGGTCAGGCCCTGGGAGAAGGTGTCCTTGATCGTGCCGTCCTTGCGGCCGAGGACCTGCTTGTCCGGGATCTCCTGGGCTGCCGCTCCGAAGATCTGGCCGATCGGGGCGTTGTTGAAGTACTCGGAGGTGACGTTCTGGACCTCGGGGGTCTCCAGCGCCTGCTGCGAGGACGGGACGCTTCCCTGCTTCTGGAAGATGTGCGCCTGCTGTTCAGGCGCGGTCAGCCAGGCGACGAGCTTCTTGGCCTCCTCCTGCACCGGGCTCTGCTCGACCACGCCCAGGAAGGAACCGCCCCAGTTCGCGCCCTTGGGCGCCTTGGCGACGTCCCACTTGCCCTTGTTCGCCGCGCCGGCCTTCTCACCGATATGGCCGAGCATCCAGGCCGGGCAGACGGCCGTGGCGAACGTGCCGTTGGCGAGTCCGGGGTCCCAACCGGGCTGGAACTGGCGGAGCTTGGCGGTCAGGTCGGCCTCCGCGGCGTCGGCGGCGAGGTTCCAGGCCTCCTTGACGGCGGGGTTCTCGTCGTAGATCAGGTCGCCCTTGGCGTTGTAGTACTGCTCGGGGTAGCCATACACCATCGCGTTGAACAGGCCGCTGGCCGCGTCCATGTAGGCCACCTTGCCGCCCTTGAAGTCCTTCTTGAAGGTGCGGCCGACGTCGACGTACTTCTTCCAGTCACCGGCCCACAGCTTGGCCACCTCCTCGCGGTCGGTGGGCAGGCCGGCTTTCTCGAAGTAGTCCTTGCGGTAGCAGACGGCCATCGGACCGATGTCGGTGCCGAGACCGAGGACCTTGCCGTCCGCGGTGGTGATCTGGGACTGCTTCCACGGCAGGAAGTGATCGGTGCCCGTCACGTCGGAGAAGTCCGCGAACTTGTCGGCCTGGGTGTCGACGATCTCCTTCGCCCGGCCGATCTCGATGCCCTGGATGTCCTTCAGGCCCTTGCCGGCGGCCAGCCGCGTCTGCAGGGCCGTGTAGTAGGTCTGCTCGTCACCGGCTATCTCGGCCTTGATGTCGACGTTCGGGTTCTCCTTCTCGTACTGCTCCAGGAGGCCCGTCTCCTTGAAGCCCATCACCCCGTACATGCCCATGGTGATGGTGACCTTGCCGTCCTTCTTGCCGCCGCCCGTCGCCGAGTCGTCACTGCCTCCACAGCCGACGACGAGCGCGAGCGCACCGGCGGCCGCGACGACCGCGGCCACTCTCGTGCGCGGTGACCTGTGAACAGTGCTCATGAAGTTCCTCCTAGCGGCGGCGCTGACGCACCGGAGTGGCGATGCAAGGCATGGGGGTACGGCGGGCAGGACAGGTCGATGGGAACGTGCCCATCGGTGGGTGGGAACGTTCCCACCGGCGGATGGAAGACTTGTAGCAGCGAACGGCTATGTCAATAACTTGAAAACAAATCGTTGCCGAAACGGTCGCTCGGCGTTCGCTTCGTGGCATCGGGAGGGTGATGCCACGACCGTGGCGTCTGCCACAATTGCCGCTGGTCACGTCCGCGGCGATGCCGCCGCGGTAGCCGCCCGGAGGAGCACATGACAGGGAACCGCCAGCCCACGATCAAAACGGTCGCCGCCCGCGCCGGGGTAGGGCGGACCACGGTGTCCCGCGTCATCAACGGGTCCGACCTCGTCAGCGCGGACGCCCGCCAGCGGGTCCTGGCGGCGATCAAGGAGCTGAACTACGTCCCCAACTCCGTCGCCCGCGGCCTGGTGACCAGCCGCACCGACTCGGTGGCCCTGGTGATCCCGGAGTCGGAGAGCCGGCTCGGCTCGGAGCCGTTCTTCGCCGCCCTGATCCGCGGCGTGAGCGCGGCGCTCGCCGAGACCCGCACCCAGCTGCAGCTGACGCTCGTCCGCGACCAGTTCGAGCGCGACCAGCTGACCACGTCGGTGGCGACCCGCAGGGTCGACGGCGTACTGCTGGTCTCCGTCCACGCGAACGACCGACTGCCGGGCATGCTGGAGGAGATGGGGCTGCCCACCGTGCTGGCCGGCCGACGGGACGAGAAGGAGCGGCTCAGCTACGTCGACTCCGACAACTCCGGAGGCGCCGCCGCGGCCGTCCGGCATCTGCTGGACAGAGGCCGCCGCCGCATCGCCACCATCACCGGGGCACTCGACATGGACGTCGGCCGCAGCAGGCTCGCCGGCTGGCGCGACGCCCACCGCGAGGCCGGGGTGCAGCCCGACGAACTCCTGGTCGAGGGCGGCGACTTCACCGAGGAGGGAGGCCGTCGAGCGATGCGTTCGCTTCTTGAACGTGCACCGGACCTGGACGCCGTGTTCGCCGCCTCGGACCTCATGGCCGTCGGCGCCCTGGCCGAACTGCGCCGCCAGAAGCGGCGGGTGCCGGGCGATGTGGCCGTCGTCGGATTCGAGGACTCCGTCCTCGCCCGTCACACCAACCCGCCGCTGACGACGGTGCGTCAGCCGGTCGAGGAACTGGGCCGCACGATGGCCCGGATCCTGACGGACATCACCCGGCACGGCGCGGCCCGGCAGCAGTTGACGCTGCCGACCGAGCTGGTGGTGCGCGAGTCCTCCTGATACGCGTCGCGCGAACCGGACCAGGTCGGCTACGGGGCGCGGTGTGGTGGTTCACGGGCGGGCGCAATGTATCCCTCCCGCACTCTCTCTTCGGCTGACGGTGGACGACCTCCCACCGGGTCACTCCAAAACCTGTTGCGTGTGCGAACCCTTGGTTGCGGACCACCTTGCGGCCCACCTGGTCGGGCAGCCAGCTGGCCTGTCCGCGACACGGCAGGCGGCGCTGTGCGATGTCGGTCGGCAGAGGCGCCGGGCGGTCGAGGTGAGGCGACGGACGGCACAACGCCGGCCGTCCCTGGCCGCTCACCGGGACGACGAGCTGAGGGGCGGGGCGGTGGCTGCCCACGGGCAGCGAGCTGGACACCGGAGGCGACGTCGTGGAGGGACTCCATCGGCGGCCGCGTGGGCAGCGCGGCGGGGAGCGGGCCCGGAGCTCCTGCCCGGCAGTGGCGACAGCGGTCTCGGCACGGGGCAGCTCTGCGGCCAGGACGCCCAGCTGGCATGGCGGTGGCTGCGGCGGAAGGACACGACGCCCGTAGCCCGGCCTGCGCCCGCGCCAATCTGCGGCACCGGTCTCGGCACCCGGAAGTGCTTTGCTGCCGGAACGGCCGCGGCCACCGCTTTCACCGAGTGCGGACAGCACTTGGCGATCACAGGACACGAAGATGTCGATGCGAACTGACACCGGTCATGGGCGCACGGCGACTCGACGCTGATGAGGATCTCCGAAACCTCCACCGAGGCTTGGCTGATCCACCAGACTTGCTCTGGTTTCCCAACGGAGAAGGGACGGCAAGCATGCCGAACAGCGCACTTCTGGTGATGGACGTCCAACGGGACGTCGTGGCCATCGCCGACGACGGGTCCGGATATCTGCCGCGCTTGCGCGGGGCGATCGACGGTGCCCGGGTTGCCGGCATCCCCGTGATCTACGTGGTGATGGTCTTACGGCCGGGCGATCCACAAGTCAGCCCTCGCAACAAGGTGATCACAAACGCCGTGCGGGCCGGCCTGTTCACCGAGGGCGCCCCTGGCACCGATATCCATCCCGACGTCGCGCCCCAGCCAGGTGACGTCGTGGTCACCAAGAGGCGGGGAAGCGCGTTCTCGGGCAGCGACCTCGACCTGGTGCTCAGGGCCCGCGATATCGACAGCCTCGTCCTCACCGGCATCGCCACCAGTGCTGTCGTCCTGTCCACCCTGTGGCGCGCCATCGACCTGGACTTCGGCCTCACCGTCCTGGCGGATGCCTGCCTCGACACCGACGCGGAGGTACACCAGATGCTCACCGAAAAGCTGTTCCCGCAGTGGGCGGATGTCCTGGCCGTCGAGGACTGGATCAAAGCCGTCGCACCGCAGTAGCGGGAGTCCGACCACACCCTCGCGTGCGGGGGCCCGCAGGTCTTCAATGACGGCCAGGTCGGCCGCGGCCCGTTCCGGCAGCGCGGCAGAGTCACGGGTGATGCTGCCGGTGCCCACCATGGTGAGCGTGGCGAGCAAGGTGTCGTGCAACAGCCGCTGCTGGGCAGTTCGTCGGTGCGGGCGGCGGACCGGGCCCGCACGACGCGCGCGCCGACGCCTCCTCGGACAGTGCGAAGTCCGCCCTACGCGCTCCTCGTCGCAGCAGGATCATGACAGCGGCGGCGAGCAGCCCCTGGAGCACCAGGACGACGGAAGCCTCTCGTAAGCCGGCGCCCACCGCATGGGCCGCCGCGATGGCGATCGCCGCAGCCATCGCCAGGGGCTGACGCAGCATGAATTGTGCGATGAAGACACCGGTTCCGGCGACAACGTCGATCCATCCGGAGCCCGCACTCGCTCCCAGGACCTCGGCCGGGACCAGGTTGCCCTGCGCCAGGCAGAGCACGAGAACGACGGCAACATCACCGGCGTAGAGCCAGGGACGAGGTTCTGGCCTGAGCGTCAGAACGGTGAACAGGCCGCTCCACAGCAGCAGCCCGACGACCGCGACGCCCACCCAGAGCGCGCGGGCGGGCGGTGCGAAACCGACCACGGCGACGAGGGCTGCTCCGACGGCACTGGTTGCTCTCAGCACAGCAGCCAGGCGCGCGGACCTGCGACGAAGTTGGAGTTGGGCGGGTCCTTGCGTCAATACGCTGCTCCCGCGAAAGGAATTCCCAATTCCGCCGAGAAGGACAGGGGATTCCGCCGTATTTCCCACAGTGATGCCCCCCGCACACAGTTGAGACCCACGCCCCAATCCAGACGACCGCGACCGCGACCGACAGGGGGTCAGGTGCGGTACGCGGCCGATCCTGCCACGCGGGCAGCGAACACGACGCCCGCGCTGTCACGTGTTCGCGTGACGTGTTTTTCGCCGGTCCGGCCCGTAATCTTCGGGGCGGACCGGGAAGTGCGATTCCGCATCGGGCATTAATTCCGGTTCAGAGTGTCGGAAAGATGCGCATCCGGCACAAGAATCCAACTCACATACGGGGGGCATTCATGTCCAAAACGCAGAGAAGAATCTCCCTTTTCCTCTCCGTGCTGCTGGCGGCCGTACTCACGACTCTCACGACGGCCACGCCGGCCAGCGCGGCGCCGTCCCGGTCGACCACGAACACCAATCCGGTGATCTTCGTGCACGGGATCCAGGGCAATCCGGTCAAGAGTGGACACGACTGCGCCGCTTCCTGGTCCGCCGCCCGTAACCACTTCAAAGACAAGGGGTGG
The DNA here is from genome assembly GCF_042723915.1 of Streptomyces sp. NPDC058335. Classification (NCBI taxonomy): domain Bacteria; kingdom Bacillati; phylum Actinomycetota; class Actinomycetes; order Kitasatosporales; family Streptomycetaceae; genus Streptomyces; species Streptomyces sp. NPDC058335. Next base: position 269,103 of record NZ_JBHXHX010000011.1, read on the forward strand.
CGCGGAAACCTTCTGACCTTCGGCTACTACGCGGGCAACACGAACTGCAGCCACGAGTACGGCGGCGACAGGGACACGCCGATCAAGACGGTGGCCAAGGCATTCGCCAACTACGTCTACAACAACTTCTCAAGGTCCTCGAAGGGGAGCAAGAAGATCGACGTCGTCGCCCACTCCATGGGTGGTCTCGTCGTCCGTGCCGCGCTGTACCACACCCTGAAGGGCACCTCGGGCTTCCCGCCGTACCTCTACATCGAGGACGTCGCGACGCTCGCCACCCCGCACGGCGGCAGCACCAACGACGCCTTCTGCAGGCTCTGGTGGCAGCAGTGCAAGGACATGCGGCCGGGAAGCGCGTTCCTCGATTCGCTCCCCAGCACCATGCCCAACTCCGGGATGGGTACTGACTGGACCACCATGTCGGCCTACCACGACGGCTACGTGTCGGAGTCCTCCGGTATCGCAGGCACCGCGGAGCATGAGATTCAGTACAACGACGACCGGGTTGGTCACGTGAGCTTCCCCAAACTCACCAACGGAACGTACAACTCCCGGATCAAGAACAACTCCACATGGACCAGTTGGAACCGGTACGCCGCTCCTGTGGAGATGGCACGCATAGCGATGTACCGCCCGTCCACGGCCTGAGCCCCGCAGCCGACGAGCGTCAGGAAGCCGACGGCAACACGCAGTAGACGAGGGGCGGTTGTCGTGCTGATGGCGACCGCCCCTCTTGCGTTCCCTCCACAACCCGGCCCAGCGCCCTGGCACCCTTCGCGACCAAGCGGAGACCAGGGCTACCCGCAGGTCGGTCGGGGTGAACGCAACCGGGGTACCTGGTGCGCCCCGGCAGAAGCGGGTGGCGTTCGGTCTTCATGCCGGAATGGAGGGCGGCAGCACCGGGGACCACGTCAGTGCGCCGCACATGCCCTCGCGCCGCGCATTGTCCCGTTGCGGGAGCGTCAATCGGTCCGGGTGCGGAGGCTCCGAGCCAGGGCGGGGATCATCACCGTCGCAGTGAGGAGGTGTAGCCCGAGAAGGGCGGTGGTGGTAGCGGTGTTTGCCCCGGAGAGGAGGGGCGGTACCAACCAGATCGCGGTCAGCGACACCGCCGTCCACACGAATCGCTCGGCGGGGCGAGCGCTCCAACGAAGAAGATCGACGGCAAATGACGATGCCCACGACCGAGGAGAAGCCGGTCACCACGGCGAACCCGGACGACGGGATCGTCTCGCGACCATCGGGGACCTCGTAGTCGACGCCGATGGCCTGGGGCGAGCGCCGCGGCGAGGGTGGTGGCCACCACCGCTGCGAGGGTGACGACAAGCCTCACGTTACCCAGTGCGCCAGATGCCTGTGAAACCCCACCGGGCCGGGTTCGCCGTCGTGCAGCTCCAGCGGCACCCGCCCGCGGGTGACGACGCCGGACGCGTCGCACCACTCCGCCGCGACCACCGCGACACGCGCGCCACCGCGCAGCGTGAGCGGCCACACCCGGACTACTCCGTGCCGTCCGCCGGCAGGCGCTCCGGTAGGCCGAGCCGCAGGAACTGGTCGTCGTGGAACGTGACGATCTCCGTGATCACCCCGCCGGTGACGCGCAGGACGTCGATCGTCAGCGGCAGGTACGCGCCCTCCCGCTTCCGCCAGAGGTAGAAGGCGACGGCGGGCTGCCGGTTGACGGAGGTGAGGACGGCGCGCAGGCCCTTCATGCCCTCGAAGCCGCTCTCGACCCAGTCGTTCACCACCGCGTCGCGGCCGACGTACAGGCCCGGCGTGGGCGGCATCGAGCAGCGGACGTCGTCCCGCAGCAGTGCGGCGAGCCCGTCGACGTCCGTGGCCACGCTGGCGTCGGTGTAGCGGCGCACCAGCTCGCGCGTCCCGGCGTCCTGTTCGCCGCCGGTCCAGTCCTGCCGTTCGGCGGGGAGGTGCTCCCGCATGCCGGCGCGGGCCCGCTGCAGCGCGCTGTTCACGGAATTGACGGAGTCCCCGAGCACCTCCGCGACGTCCTTCGCCGGCCAGCCGAGCACGTCCCGCAGGATCAGCACGGCCCGCGGGCGGGGCGCGAGGTGCTGGACTGCGACGAGGTACGCCAGCTCGATCGTCTCCCGCGCGACGGCGACGGTCTCCGGCTCGTCCGCGTCGCCCGCGGGCATCTCGTCGAGCAGCCGGTCCGGGTAGGGCTGCAGCCACAGCACCTCGCCGCCGGTCGCAGGCTCCGGGCGGCACTTGGCGAGCAGGTCCAGGCAGGCGTTGGTGGCGATCCGGTACAGCCAGGCCCGGAACGTCGACCGCCCCTCGAAGGTCTCGCGCCGCCGCCAGGCACGGAGGAACGTTTCCTGCACGGTGTCCTCGGCGTCCTCGAACGACCCGAGCATCCGGTAACAGTGCACGTGCAGCTCCCGCCGGTGCCGCTCCGCCAGCCTCGAGAACGCCGGCTCGTCGACCTGGCCCAGCCCGCTCACGCCCAGCTCCTCCAGCCGCGTGTCCGCACTCATCACGTCATCCTTCCGCCTCGTCGTGTCCCGTCGTAGGTGTGACGGGTGCGGACGCGAAAACTCATCACTGAGGTCGGTCGGGTTCAGCGTGGCGTCGAGGATGACGTAGTCCAGCAGCTGGATCCTGGTCATCGCCTGGTGCAGGTCGTTGGCGGTCGCGGCGGGCAAGGTGATCGCCCGGCGGATATCGAGCAAGGTGACCGCCTCGCGGATATGGCGCCAGGCGGTGGCAACGCCGATCCGGAATCCGGCGGCCAGGCGGGTGAGCGTGTCGCCGTTGCGCAGGTGGGTCAGGACGATCAGGGCCTGCCGGCCGGGCCGATTCGCCGCCAGCGGGATCCTCGCTGGTGGCGGTGGGTGCGGATTAGGTCGGCGAGGTGGTTCAGCGATCGGGTGGACAGCGGGATCGAGGCGGGGTGAGTCAGCAACGAGAGGTGTTGTCAGCGCGTGTCTATCTCACCGCGGTGAGTGTGGCGTAGACGACGACATTGCCCTGGTATCCGTCGTTCTTGGTGTAGCCGCCGCCGCAGGTGATCACGCGTAGTTCGGCCCGGTCGGAACCGCCGTAGACCTTGTCGTCGGGAAAACGTTCCTTGTCGTAGACCTCGACGGCGTCGACGGTGAAAACGGCTGTCCGCCGGTCCGCCCGGTCGATCTCGACCGTGTCGCCTTTGGTGACAGAGCCGAGGCTGTAGAAGACCCCGGGGTCGCCGGTGGGCAGATCCACGTGTCCCGTGGTGACGGCTGTCCCGACGGATCCGGGGGACGTGCCCCCGCCATACCAGCCGGCGACGCTGGGGGTGTCGGCTGGTGGGGGCTGTAGTGCCCCCGCCGCGTCGAGGTCCAGCTTGCTCACCGATGCGTCCACACCGATGGCGGGAATACGCAGCCGCAGTGGTGGTGAGGGCCGCAGCGGCTGAACGGCGGAGCCTGCTGCTCGGGCAGTGTGGCCGACGGTCGGAGCTGCCGGGGTGGAGAAGGCCTGGCCCGCTGAAGGCTGCGGTGGCTGCCCGTCGTGCAGCGCACCGGCCACCAGCAGAGTGCCTGCCACCAGTGTCCAGGTGAGAAGTTTCACCGAAGGGATGTACGGGGGCGCGGAAACGCGGTCTTGTTGCCCGGGAGCCATCGTGTTCGAGCCTCTTGCTCATAACCGGGAGAGACGAAAAGCCATGTCCTGGCAGCTCCTTGTGAGGGGGCTACCAGGAACCGGTGCGACGACACACGAGCGGTCAGGTGCGTTGCGCGTGCGAGCGGTTGCGTACCCGCACCAGCCAACCGGCAGCACCTGCGGCGATCAGCACCCCGCCCACGGCGAGGTGCGGAGCTGTGCTGTCGGTGTCCCCGAAGCCGGCCTCGACGGCACCATTGGGCTGGCGCGCCGTAAGCGAGTACGAATCCGTGAGCTTGACCCGCGGTGGGCATTTCACGGTGACGGTGTCGGTGGTGGCCTCGGTTCCTGCCGGCACCGTGAAATGGCCAGTGAGTACGCCCTTCCTCTCGCCTTCGAAGAGGTGGAATGCCCCTGCCACCTCGGACTCGCCCTTGCCGTAGGTCACGCTCTCGCCGCACGCGGCGGTACTGACGGTGACCGTGGAGCCGGGAGAGCCCGCCCTCGCCCGGATGTCGAGACTTGAGTCACCGGCTGCGGCAGCGGCCGGAATTTGCAGCGCCAGGCCACCGACCAGCAGTCCGATACCGACGCCAACATGTGTGTAGCCCACGGAGTCCTCCAGTAATACTGCGTCCGGTATTTCTGTACGGCACCTCTATTCCATTCCACTGATGAAATGATTCACGCACCGCCACCTCCGCAACGCGGCAGCTGGACACATATTTCACTCGGCAGGCGTAGCGATCACCTCACCACGAGCACTTCTGTAGCCACCTGGAGCGAAGTCAGGGCTGAGTTGTCCCGTAATCCACGAAGCTGAGGGTCATGCTGTGTCCGGGCCGGCGTCGACGGCACCGGCCGAGCGAAGCGATCGCCCGAGGTCGCCGGTGAGAATGCGGGGGGGGGGCGCCACCACCCCAGGTCGGAGCCGGGCAGCCTGTGGAACTGGTCAAGTGCTTGGCCGTCGTCGTCGACGGTCACGTCCCTGTACCGATCGTCCAGAGTTTTGATCTGCGGGGTCCAGAGCCCTTTCAGCGACCGTGAATGCCATCCGCAGCCCCGCAGGTGCAACAGCTCTCCCACCTCGGACAGCGCGACTATCGCCGCCGAGGCGGCCGCGTTGGGTCTGATCGACGAGCCGCACTGAGGACGAACGCCAGAGCGACCGGCAACGAGCCGCCCGAGACAACGTGTCCTGACCCGCCCCGTTCCTCAACCCGCCTGCAGCAGTTCCTGCCCGGTGCATCGACGCCGTCACACCGCTCACCGCGTCGCCAGGAAACGGTGAGCCCACGCAGCCCGCACCTGGCACGCACCGCTCACGCCTCTCCGGTTGCGTCCCAACTCGGCCAAATCCGGCGCCAGTTATGACCGAAAATGCCGCTAACTCCGGCACAACCATCCCAAGGCCCCGCCCGTCACATAAGGCAGGAGCAACCAACTCCTAAACACACAAGGGGGAAATATGCGCTTCATCCACTCCATGCTGGGCGCCGCCGCACTGGCCGCCCTGTCGGTAGGGGCCACCACCGCCCTGGCGGCTCCCGCCTCAGCGGCACCCAACACCACCCCACAGAAAGTCTGCGGAAGTGGCTACAAGACCGTGAACTCCGCTGCCATCGGCTCGCTGGGCACCGTCTACCTCGCCTACAACGCCACCAACGGCAACAACTGCGTCGTCACCATCCGCAACAACCCCGGCACCGCCATGGACATGTCCGCCTGGATCTATGTTCCCGACACCAACGAAGGCGACAGTGACTACGGGCGCTACACCTCGTACGCAGGACCCTCGTACGTCATCGGCAAAGGCTACTGCGTCGACTGGGGCGGCGGGATCGCCAACACCCATGTGCAGGTGACCGGCTCCAACTGCGCCTCGCTCAAAGAACACCGGACCACCTACGCCCGCTGATCGACCCGCCACCACACCTGGCGAACGGCCAGCCGCGTATTGCGACTGCCGACCGCAACGCCCGCCGACCGTCAGGCCGGACAATGCCGGGGCCGACCGGAAGGCGCCGTGGTACAGGACACGCAAAGGGCCGTAACAGTCCGGCCCGCCCTGGCGGAACCCACCCGGCTCCGCCAGGGCAACCACGCAGGTTCCGCCGGCCGTGGTTGGGCGGCCGGCCGTGTCCGGTCCCCGGCCGCGGCCTTTCTGCCCGCCAGGCGGTCAGGACCGGCTCGAGCGGAAAGCCCTTATCCAGCGGCATCACCGCAGGGTGATCTCCTCGCCGATCGACTGCGCGCGGGCGGTGGCGACGACCAGGGCCGTGGCCGCGGCGTCCTGCGCTGCCACGCCGACGGACTTGTAGAGGGTGATCTGGTCTCGTGTGGTGCGCCCGGGTCTGCTGCCGGCAATGAGTTCGCCCAGTTCGGCGTGCACGTGATCGGCTGTGATGAGGCCGGCGCGGATCGGCATGAGCAGGTCGTTGCTGCCCGCGGGGAGCGGGGCAAGCACGGCCTGGCGCGATTCGACGCACACCAGTGCCTCGGTGACCGTGGCGTCGTCGATCTCGCGGCCGGCCGGGTTGTATCCCACGGACGTGATGTGCACCCCGGGTGTCAGCCAGCAACGGCGGATCACGGGTTCGAGGGCGTGCGTCGTCGCGGCGGCGATGTCCGCGCCGTCGAGTGCCTCGGCGTAGCTGGACACGGCCTGGACGTCGCCCTCCAGTACGGCGGAGAGTTCCTCGGCCAGGGCGGCGGCCTTCGCCGGCTCCCGGCCGGCGACACGGATCTGCCTGATCGGGCGGACCCGACAGATCGCGCGGGCGTGGGACCGGGCCTGCACGCCGGTGCCCAGCACTGCCAGCACGGTCGCGTCCTCGCGGGACAGCAGCCGCGCCGACAGCGCGGAGCAGGCGCCGGTCCGCGCTGCGGTGATGGCCGTACCGTCCAGCAGCGCTACGGGCTCACCGGTGTCCGGATCGAACGCCACGATCAGCGCCTGGTGTGTGGGCAGCCGTGTCCCCTCGTTGCGCGGGAAGAGTGACACCAGTTTGGTCATGAGGACCCCGGCCGACGGCAGGAAGCCCGGCATGGCCGCCAGGAATCCATCCCGTTCGGGCACCAGGGCGGCGACGCGGTCAGGTACCGAGGCGCGGCCCGCACTGAGGTCTGCCATCGCCGAGGCAAGGGCATCGATCAGCGCGTCCACGTCGAGCAGGGCCTCGACCTGCGAACGACCCAGAAACAGCATGCGCCTCAACCTCCTCATGCCCATCATCCGGCAAGCGACCGCATCCGCACAGCGACAAGGGCCAACCGCAGCCCTTGTTGCTCCCGCGGTGACACACAGCCCTTTCTCAGCGTGTTCCGCAATCGCTCCGGGGCTGATGGAGTCTCCATCAGCCCCGGAGCGGTCCACTGAGGAGGACCGAGCTGTCGGCGCACAGGCAGCGATCGGGTTCACACGGCTGATCACCATCCGAGCTCGACTCTGACGCCGCTGCAGACTTGACGATCGTGCCGTGAGCGACGAACTCGGCGCAGGCGCCGCCCAAGACCACCTACTCCGGACCGCCCTCGTGCAGGACTTCGAGCAGGCCCGGCGCTCGCGAAACCATTCCTGACGCCGGCATTTCAGGCGACGCTCCACTGCTGAGCGTTGTTGCCGTTGCAGGTCCACTGCCGCGCTTCAGCGCAACCAATGGCCCTGCAACAACCGGCGCCGACACCCGAACAGCTCACACGATGTCCGTCCGTCCCCCACGGCGGAAGAAGGAGACACACCCGTGAAAGAGCGATCCAAGAACCGGTCCGCACAACCGACCCGACGCCGGCTCCTGGGCAGCCTGGCGACCGCGGGAGCACTGGCCCTGACATCCCTCATCGGCACCACCGGGCAACAAGCCGCCGCCGACGTCCGGGCTGCCGCGGCCTATCCCTCTCCCGGATACGTCACCGGGGACATCGGGGTGCACGACCCCAGCTTCGTCAAACGGCCGGACGGGAGTTACCTGGTCGCACACACCGGCGACGACATCATGCTGAAGACTTCGACCGACCGGACCACCTTCCGCAACGCCGAAGTCGCTTTCCCCGGCGGAGCGCCCTGGACCACCACCTACACCGCCGGCGGACGCAGCCTCTGGGCGCCGGACCTGTCGTACCAGAACGGCCACTACTACATGTACTACTCGGCCTCCACCTTCGGCTCCAACCGGTCGGGAATCTTCCTGGCCACCAGCACCAGCGGTGACTCCGGCACCTGGACCAACCACGGCCTGGTGATCGAGTCACGGCAGTCGGACAACCACAACGCCATCGACCCCAACCTCGTCGTGCACGACCAGGGCCGCTGGTGGCTGTCGTTCGGCTCCTTCTGGTCCGGCATCAAGATGATCCAGATCGATCCGTCCACCGGGAAGCGGACCGGCACCACCATGCACTCCATCGCCGGACGCGGGGGCGGCGCGATCGAGGCACCGACCATCGTCAAACACGGTTCCTACTACTACCTCTACGTCTCGTTCGACCTGTGCTGCCGAGGCGCGGTGAGCACCTACCGGGTCATGGCCGGCCGCTCCACCAACGTCACCGGCCCGTACTACGACCGCAACGGCATCCCGATGTCCTCGGGCGGCGGCACGGAGGTGCTGGCCGGACAGGGCAGCATCCACGGTCCCGGCCATCAGGACGTGTTCACCGACACCGACAGCGACAGCGACAGCGACACCGACACCGACACCGACACCGACACCGACACCGACAGCCTGTCGTACCACTACTACAGCCACAACGGAACACCGCTGCTGGACATCAACTGGCTCGCCTATGACTCGGCAGGCTGGCCCTACGTCCACTGACCGGCCTTGACCCGACTCGGCAGCCGACGGAGGAGATCGAGTCGGGCTTCGCGCTCGTCGGTCCAGGCACTGCGGCCCTGACGTGTTTCCCGCTTACAGGTCGCGTTGAAGCGCCCAGGCGGCACCCGGCCCGGCCGGCGCCGCGGTCGCCCTGCGCGCCGTCCTCCCGCAGACCGCCGCACTGATCGTGGGCGAGCGCGGCCTGCCCACGGAGTGGCTCGACCGCAGCGCCAGACGCTGATCCCGCCTCCTCACCTGTCCTCGGCGGCGTCCGCGGCAGGTCGGGCAATGCCTGGCGCCACGGCACGGACTGCGGCCCGAGCCTGGGCGCGACAGCGGAACGGGGAGCCATGGCGACCAGCAGGCACACAGACGGCCTGGGCGTGACGGCGTGAGGGTTGACGTGTCGCGCGGTCGGCACGCTATTGGAAATCGTTTTCACCTAGCTGTTATGGTGGGCCGGACCACGCACCCATCAGGAGAACCCCCTTGAGCCACCACCTGCCCCGCGGATACGTCGTGCGCCCCGCGACACCGGCCGACGCGGACGGCGCACGCCGCGTCATGCTCGACACCCTCTACAACGAGTTCGGATACGGGTACGTACCCCACTGGCACCGCGACACGGTGGACATCGAGGGCACGTACATCGAGCATCCCCGTCACCTGCTCCTCGTCGCCGTCCATCACGGCGAGGTGGTCGCCACGACCGGGGTGCGATCGACGGGTCCCGCGCACCCGCCGCATCCGCGATGGCTCGCCGAAAGCTACCCTTCGGGAACCACCGCCCAGTTGGTCCGCGTATACGTACAGCCCGGCCACCGACGCCGAGGGCTCGCTCGCACCCTGGTCGACACGGCCTGCGACTTCATCGCGAACACGCCCGGCTACGAACGCATCTACCTCCACACCAACGTCGACATCGAAGGCTCGGAAGCCTTCTGGCGGAGCCTGTCCAAGGAGGTGTGCGACGCCCGTACCACGGGCGAACACGGGCCGGGTGTCGCCACGGTGCACTTCGAGATCCCCATGCCGCACCGACCGGACAGCGGAGTAGGAGCCAGGGCCTGGGCCGAGGTATGAAGAGGCGCCGCTGATCAGCGGCGAGGCGGCGGAGTGTCCGGGCCCCGGCTGCGCACCGTTCGGCGAAACCAGCCCGGTGCGGCGCAGGTGCCGTCACACAGCGGTCTATTTCTCCAGGCCCCCCTTCGGCGGAACGACGCACTGGAGATTCAGGGACTCACCAAACCGCGGCTCACGGGCGATGGCCAAGCCGCTCTGCCGCGGGCTGTCGGAGACGCCCCGTATGAGGTTGGTGAAGCCGGCGACGCGTGAACTTCCGCCTGGCCGACGAGTCCGGCCGGAGCAGTGGCAACGGCTGGACGAAATCCCCCTGCCGCCGACCGTCCCGGCCGCCTGGCACCGCTCGTAGGGACGCGGTCCCGCTCGCCCGCGGGCGCGGGGAGCAGGACGTGGCCGTGGTCTTGGTCCACACCTCTACCGGACCATAACCGCAGGCGCGGGGAGCAGCAGGATGCGCGGGGTGGGTCGGATGCTCGGGGCACCGTCCCCGCAGGCGCGGGGTGTCCCTGCGACCGCGCGTTTCGAGGTGGTCACGGTGGGCTGCTCCCCGCACGGTCAAGGATGGCCCTGCTCCCGCTGTCCCGGTGACACCTGTCCACGCCCGCGCGGGCGTGGACAGGCCTCCGGATGTGTGACCCGCTCGATCGGCCGTGCTGTCGACGAGCTTTCCGGGACCGGTCGAACAGGCGGATCAGCGCAGTCCGGCGAAGAGATCGTTCTCGGGAACGGCCGCGCCGGTGGCGTCCTGGACACGTACGAAGGTCTCCATGCCCATCAACTCGCCGAACCTCTCCTTGCCCATCTTGAGGAAGAAGATGTTCTCGCCCTGACTGGCGTGCGCGGCCAACGCGTCGAACTTCTGACCGCTGAACGCGGTGGTGTCCACCCACGTGGTGATCTCATCGTCGGGAAGGCCGATCTCGGCCATCGCGGTGGCCTCGGCAGGATCCGGCTCCGGCATGTCCTCATGGAACTCGCGCATGATCTCGCCGAACCGCTGCATCATCGAGCGGGGCATCGTGGTCCAGTACACCTTCGGTGTCAGCGCGGTCATCTCCAGCGCCGCCATCGTGATGCGGTGGGCCTGGATGTGGTCGGGGTGGCCGTAGAAGCCGTTCTCGTCGTAGGTGACGACCACATCAGGTCGGTAGTGCCGCATAAGTTCCGCGAGTCGGGCCGCGCCTTCCTGCACGGGGGTCTGCCAGAAGGATCCGGGGCTGTCGTTGCTCGGCCAGCCCATCATCCCGGAGTCGGCATAGTCCAGCATCTCCAGATCGCTCACCTTCAGGACGTCACAGCTCGCCTCGAGTTCTTGACGGCGCATCAAGGCGACGCTCGCCGGATCGTGCCCGGGATCGCCCGGCTTGGTACCCCCCGGTCCGTCACCGCAACCGCCGTCGGTACACGTCACGAGGACCGTGCGGATGCCTTCCGCCGCGTACCGCGCTAGGACCCCTCCGGTTCCGGTGGCCTCGTCGTCGGGGTGGGCGTGTACTGCCATGAGCGTCAAGGGCCGGTCATGCATGAAACAGTCCTCCTGCAGAAATACGTCTTGGTCCGAGTTCGCGGCGGACGTACCGCGATCCTGGGGCCCGGATCCTGGGGGGCGGACGACCTTGTGGTCTCCGTGTTCCCCGCCCGTACGGCGCCGGTCCCTCGGTCAATGCAACCGCGCCGGCCGGACCGGCTGTTCCCGCGCGGCCGCTTGGCCTTCCAGGCGTCGGCGTTTCGACGCGGACGAGGACCGACAAGACACCGCCCCCCGCCGGCACCCGCCGGGCTCACCGCCACGGACGGCCCGCCGGCTATCGCCGTGGCCTTGCAGCCGGTCACGGGTGCCGCGCGCTACGACGTCTACCGGGCGAGCCAGATCATGGACGACCACTCGACCCCGGTCTACAGCAAGGTCGCCGCGGTCACCGCGCCTCCTGGACCGACTCAACCCGCCCTTCGAGCCGTACGTCGATACGACCGGAAACCGTCCCACCTTCCGCAGCCGGTACCTCGATCGGCTTGAGCAACGCGAGAGGGCGGCTCCCTGCGCCGACGGACGGGGCCTCCGTCGTAGGGTCTCCAACCGGCCTGGGCTCAGCTCAGTGTCTGGGTTGTGTACAGGGCACCGACGGCTGTGGCGAGGGCGCCGAGCAGGAGGCGTAGGACTCGTTCGGGCAGGCGGGGTTGGAGGCGGGCGCCGAGGTAGCCGCCGATCAGTCCGCCGGTGCCGCACGCGAGGCCGAGCCACCAGTCGGGGGCGACGTCTGCGGAGCTGACGAGCGACAGCAGTGCGTAGGTGGCGGCGCCGACGAGGGATGTGGCGAACGTGGCCGCGAGCGCGGCCGGGGCGACGCGTGCGACGGGCAGGCCGCGTCCGGCGAGGATCGGGCCGAGGAGGGAGCCGCCGCCGATGCCGTAGATGCCACCGACCACGCCGACTGCCAGGGCGAGGCTGGTCAGTGTGCGTGGGGGCAACTCGTCTGCGGGCGGCGGCCGGTGGTGTGTCGGGGTGAGGGCGCGCAGGCTCAACCACAGGCCGAGGGGCAGCAGCAGGGCGGCGATCAGGAGCCGGAAGATGTCGGGGCCGGGGAGGACGAAGACGCGGATCGCGGCGCCGAGTACGACGCCGGGCAGTGTGCCCAGCACCAGGCGGCGGGCGAGGTCGCCGCGCAGGGCACCGTCGTGGCGGTAGCGCCACAGGGCGCCAGGTCCGGCGACGACGTTGAACAGCAGGTTCGTCGGGGTGACCGCCGGGTTCGGGACGCCGAAGACGGTCAGTTGGACCGGGAGGAGGAACACAGCGCCGGACACGCCGACAGGGGCGGTCACGGTCGCGATCAGCAGACCGGCAGCGAACCCTCCCGCCACAATCCAGTCCACCATCGCCCCCGCTCGTCGATCACCCGGTCAGTATCAACGCTTCGGACGGTGACGGGGGCGGCCCGCAACGAGATGTTCATGAGCAACAGTCGCAGCCGGGCCGGCAGTCACACGCGTCCGCGTCGTCGCTCGACGGAGCTGCCGTGGGGGCGCAACAGCCTCTGCCCTGCCAGGCGTCGCGGCCTTCCTTGACGGCGATGACGGCGATTGCGAGGGCGGCGACGGGATCGGCCCAAGACCAGCCAAGGGCGGCGTTGAGGACCAGGCCGGCCAGGAGCACGGCCGACAGGTAGGTGCACAGCAAGGTCTGCTTGGAGTCGGCGACCGCAGAGGCCGAGCCGAGTTCCCGTCCGGTGCGCCGTTGGGCAGCGGACAGAAATGGCATCACCGCGAGGGACAGGGCGGCGAGCGCGATGCCCGGCAGGGAGCGGTCTGCCTCGCCGGTGCCGGCCAGGGCGCGGACGGCGTCGATGGTCACGTACGCGGCGAGCGCGAAGAACGAGACCGAGATGATCCGCAGCGTCTTCTGCTCGCGCGCCTGCCGCGCGGCGTGGTCGTGGGCGGAGAACTGCCAGGCGAGCGCGCCGGCGGAGGAAATCTCGATGACGGAGTCCAGGCCGAAGCCGATCAGCGCGGTGGACGAGGCGATCGTGCCCGCGGTCAGGGCCGCGATGGCCTCGATGACGTTGTAGGTGATCGTCGCGGCGACCAGCAGCCGTATCCGACGGGCGAGCGCCTCACGGCGGGCCGGGGAGGGCCCGAGGGATATCGCGGTCATCAGCAGCAACCCTTCGAGTCCGTGTCGGGGCAGGTCTTCTCGGCTTCCACCGCCACCACGGCGGTGCGCAGGTCGTCGAGGGCGTGGCCGAGACGTTCGTCGGCGAGTTCGTAGCGGGTGCGGCGGCCGTCGGGCGCGGTGACGACCAGGCCACAGTCGCGCAGACAGGCCAGGTGGTTGGACAGCCGGGTACGGGAGATGCCGAGCTGGTCGGCGAGGTCGGCCGGGTAGGCAGGGGCCTGGCGCAGGGCGAGCAGGATCCGGCAGCGGATGGGGTCGGCGAGCGCGCGGCCGAAACGGACCAGCACGTCGACATCTGAGGCAACAGTCAGCACACCATGAGAGTACAGATAATCCTGAATTCAGGGAAACGTGGATTAGGTTGGAGTGGCGAGCACGGGCCGGCTCGGCTCACCCTGGAGAGGACGAGGTTCGTGACGGACGACGGGCAGGACCTGGCTGACGCGCAGCTTGCGCACTGGCAGCACGCCTACGCCGCCCGCCCCGGCATGTACGAGAAGGTGCCGTCGACCGCCGTCGGCGTCTTCCGCCGCCGGGGCCCGTGACGTCGTCGAGCTCGGCGCCGGGCATGGCGTAAGCCCTCTACTTTGCCCGCGAGGGCTTCACCGTCCAGGCCACCGACTTCTCCGCCACCGATCTCGACCAACCGCGCACCGCAGCCCGGCTGCAGGGCCTGGCCGATCGCGTGACCGCCGTCGTGCACGACGTACGCGACCCGCTGCCCCTGCCCGACGTCTCGGTGTTCGCGGTGTTCGCGGTGTTCGCGGGTCGAGGCCCTGGCCGACGGCTGGACGCTCAACGAGGTCTACGCCTTCGACGAAGGTGAGCTGCCGCGCCGGCTGTGGCGCGTCACGCAGATCCTGCCCCGGTGATGACCGAGGTCAGTGGGCTGCCCGAGCAGCGGGGCGTTGTCGTGTGTCCAGATCGCCCTTGACGGGGTTCGTCCATGGCTCCACCGGTGACCTGCTCGGGCCATGGCTCCCCATCGCGGCAGGGCACCTTGAGACGCAGGGCTAAGCGACTCTGGACGGAGCGCCAATGACACGTTCAAGGCGGCCCGACATCCTTTCACTGATTCGACCATTTCTGCTCCGCTCGCCGGACTGCGCGAGCGAGCATAAGGAGGGGGGCACACGAGATGCGCCACAAGATCGCGGCCTTGGCCGCAACCACCGTTTTCCTTGCCGGCGGGGCACTCGCCACCGCGACGTCGGCGTCGGCGGTTATTGATCCGCCCAGCGGCGGTTGGGACCACACGTGGACCACATCGGACTCCAACCCGGGTGGCACGGTCTACATCGCTGAGCACGGCGACATCGTCTCGCTCTGCGACACGGACGCCGACGGATACGCTCCGCGGGTCCAAATCGCCGCCCAGGCGAGCAGCGGCGCCTATCACATCCGCTACACCCTCACCGCCTCGGGCGGAGAGGGAGCATGCGCCACGGCCCGTGCTTCACAGGGGGGCGTATACGACCTCCCTGAGAACACGTCGATCGGCGTCACGATCTGGCTGGGTCCGGACCGCGACTACCAGACGACGCACTATTACCTCAACGACCACTAGCCGGTACGCAGGGGCGGATGTGCCCCTGCACCCGTACGTGGTTAACGCGCCGAAGAGGCCGGCGACCGTCAGTGGCCCGTTCGTCCCACTTCACCGTGTTGGACGAACGGGCTGCGTCGCCTCCCGTCGCTGACGGCTTCCCTCCGGATCACCACTGGATGGACTGCTCGGTGACCTGACGCCATGGAGGCACTGGCCGACACGGAGAAGTGGATCCGGAAGCCGTGGAGTTCAGCATCTACATCGCTGAGAGCCTGGGCTGGCTCAAGGACCGGACTGACGCAAGACCTCGGCTTGTGGGTCGCCGTCCTCCGTGAAATGGAAAGCCCGGTGACAGACCCGGCCCGTGACGACGAGACGCTCTCGCCGACGGCGTGGCAGAGGCGCTGGGGCCCCGACGGTTGTGGTGGTCTCCGTGGTGCTCATGGGTTCGGCGCTGCCCGCCGCGCGGATATCGCCCACGTGCCCCGCCCGAGCAAGCAGCTCAGCGCCCAGGTGTGCGTCCGCGCACGTATGCACGCAGCCCTCAGAGGTCTTCGATTCACGTCTGGCATGCGGCTGCGACCAACGCGGTTTTCCTCTGCGGGGGTTGAGTTTCTGGATGCGCGCCGGCCCCGGCTGATTGAGGTGGTGTCGCCGCTGCTGACCCCCGAGGAGGAGCGGGCCGGACAGGCCACCCTCGGCACCGAGGACATGCGACCGCACCGGCTCGACGAAGTCGAGTGACACCCCGCTTCACACCGTATGCGCCGCTACACATCCTGCAGTCCTGACATGAAAGCGATCGGCCTGATCGAGTACGGAAGCCCCGAGCCAGGCCGGGCGACTGGCTGACCCTGGCGTGGGTCACCACGCTCGGACTGCTCGCCGTCGTACCGCTGGGCGCGGCCGTGGGAGCGCTGCGGACCTGCCCGCGCAGCTACGCGTGGCGGGCGTTGTCATTGCGCTGGTGCCATGCGAGGTAGATGGGGATGGCGGGCATCGTCAGCGGCAGAGGCCGGGTGCGGAGGCCGGAATTGGCCATGAGAGGACGGTTGATCGGTTCGGGGACTGCCGCGACAAGGTCGTGATGACGGACGAACTGCATGGCGGTGGCGTTGGTCGGGGCGGCGGCCACCACCTGTCGGCTCACGCCCTGGGCCTCCAGTGCGTCCCCGACAGGCTCGCAGCCGTCCCCGGCGGGAGACGGTGATCTGTTCGGCGGCCGCGCAGTCCTCAAGGGTGAGCGGTCCGCGGCACAGGGGAGGGGCGGGGCGCAGGGCGAGGACGATCCGGTCGTGGCCCACCATCTCGTGGCGGATCTCGGCGAGGAGGGTTGGCTGGATACGGCTTCGGGGTCGATTTCTCCTCGTCGCGGGTCCTGGGCGTCGGTACTGGCTTCGGCCAGGAAGCGCAGACGCACTCCGGGTGCCTCGACGCACAAGCAGTGGAGCAGTGCGGGGCCGGCTGCCGCGGCCAGGGCGTCGTGCCATTTCAGGATGAAGGTCCGCTTCAGGGCTGCCAGGTCGACTTCTGTGTGGGCGGAGAGGATCACCTGGGCCTGCTGGGCCAGAGGTGTCCTCCTCGGCCTGGCAGCCGCCCTCTGCTGCCACGAGCGCCTCGTCCGCCTCACCACATCGGAAACACGGTCTTCGCTGGCCTTCTGGCGCTGCCTGAGTCCGTGAACGCCGGTGGTGAGGGTGCCGTCCTGCCGACGTTAGGGGGCTTGCATGAGGGGTAATCGAATGCCTGGCAGCGCAGGGGGGAGGCAGTCGCTCGAAGCGCAGGGCGGTGCGAGTCACACGTGGGGACTCGGCGCGCAGCGGCGGCGCTCACCTTCCCTCGGGGACAACCAGCAGCGGTCACCGTCGGCGTGCCGCATTGGGGTGTGGCGCACGCCCCGGCCATCGGCTGTGTGAGGGGTGGTGTGTGGCGACCAGCCGCGTGTGCGGTGAGACTGGGGCAAACGGCGGCTGACGATAGGTGGGCCATGCATACCGTAGAGGAAACGATCGAGGTCGCGGTTCCGGTGAGTACCGCGTACAACCAGTGGACGCAGTTCAAGAGCTTCCCTCGGTTCATGACCGTGGTGAAGGAGGTCGACCAGGTCAGGCCGGCCCTCACCACGTGGACCATGGCGGTCGGACCGGTGCGCCGTGAGTTCCAGGCCGAGATCGTGGAACAGGAACCCGACTCGCACGTGGCCTGGCGAACCCTCGGGCGGCACCCCGCCCACCGGGGCGAAGTGACGTTCCGGCCCACGGCGGCGGACCGCACGGAGGTCACCGTGCGGATCCACATCGAACCGCGCGGCGCCGTGGGCATGCTCTCCGGCGTCCCCAGGCTGGCCGGCCGTGTCCTACGAGACGAGCTGCGGCACTTCAAGGCGTACATCGAGGGCCTGGGAGAAGCGACCGGGGCCTGGAGGGGCACCATCCGCGACGGACGTGTACGGCCGCAAGAACCCAAGCCGCACAGGAGCCGGGTGGCCCGCTGGCCCGTCGGCTGATTCCGCGAGCGGCAGCAGCGTGAGTGAGAGGCAACCTGATGACGAAGGCACCCGGCGACGAGCCGAACGAGGCTCTGACCGTGACCCCGCCCAAGAAGTGGGCCGCGGGCGTGCCCGCGGTGGTCCATGCGATGGAGTACTCCCTGCAGGAGACCTCCCCCCGCAACGCCGGGCACACGCTGTTGACCATGAACCAGGTGGGCGGCATCGACTGTCCCGGCTGCGCCTGGGCGGACCCCGCGCCGGGCCACCGGCACCGCAACGAGTACTGCGAGAACGGCGCCAAGCACATCAACGACGAGGCGACGACGCGGCGCATCACCGCCGACTTCTTCCGCACGTACTCGGTTGCCGAGCTGGGCCGGCGCTCCGACGCGTGGCTGAACCAGCAGGGGCGGCTCACCGAACCGATGGTCAAGCGGCCGGGATCCGATCACTACCAGCCCATCAGCTGGAACGACGCCCTCGGCCTGCTCGCCTCTGAGCTGACGTCACTCGACTCCCCCGACGAAGCCGTGTTCTACACCTCCGGCCGGGCCAGTAACGAGGCCGCGTTCGTCCTCCAGTTGTTCGCCAGGGCGCTGGGCACCAACAACCTGCCCGACTGCAGCAACCTGTGCCACGAATCCAGCGGTTACGCCCTGCACGAGACCCTGGGCACAGGCAAGGGAACGGTCAGCCTCGATGACCTGCACCACGCGGATCTGATCTTCGTCGTAGGGCAGAATCCCGGAAGCAACCACCCGCGGCAGCTCTCCGCGCTGGAGCAGGCCAAGCTCAACGGCGCACGGGTCATCGCGGTGAACCCCCTGCCGGAAGCCGGCCTGCTGAGGTTCAAGAACCCGCAGACAGCCCGGGGCGTGATCGGACAGGGCGTTCAGATCGCCGAC
Organism: Streptomyces sp. NPDC058335; assembly: GCF_042723915.1. NCBI lineage: Bacteria > Bacillati > Actinomycetota > Actinomycetes > Kitasatosporales > Streptomycetaceae > Streptomyces > Streptomyces sp. NPDC058335. The sequence goes on from NZ_JBHXHX010000011.1 coordinate 287,227, forward strand.
CGGTTCCTCCACATCCGCAACGGTGGCGACCTCGCGCTGTTCCAGGGGCTCAACCGGCTCCTGCTGGAGGCGGAGGACGCCCGGCCGGGCCAGGTGCTCGCCCGCGACTTCATCGAGACCGACACCAAGGGCTTCGAGGAGTTCGCCGAGCATGCCCGCACCATCGACTGGAACGACATCCTCGCCGCAACCGGTCTGACGCGCGAGGAGATCGATCAGGTCCGGGACGAGGTGCTGCGCAGCGACCGCGTCATCGTCTGCTGGGCGATGGGGATCACGCAGCACAAGCACGCCGTCCCCACCGTCCGCGAGATCGTGAACTTCCTGCTGCTGCGCGGGAACGTCGGCCGGGCCGGCACCGGCGCCTGCCCGGTACGCGGGCACAGCAACGTGCAGGGCGACCGCACGATGGGCATCTGGGAACAGATGCCGGACGAGTTCCTCGACGCGCTCCAGGAAGAGTTCGGCTTCGATCCGCCGCGCGCCCACGGGCTGGACTCCGTCAACTCGATCAAGGCGATGCGCGAAGGCCGCATCAAGTTCTTCCTCGCCCTGGCCGGCAACTTCGTCCGCGCCGCACCGGACAGCGCGATCACGGAGGAGGCCATGCGCAGCTGTCGTATGACCGCCCACATCTCCACCAAGCTCAACCGGTCCCACACCGTCTGCGGCGAGACCGCGCTCATCCTGCCGACCCTCGGTCGCACCGAACGGGACGTCCAGGCCGACGGGGAGCAGTTCGTCACCGTCGAGAACTCGATGAGCGAGGTGCACACCTCCCATGGCCGCCTCCAGCCGGCTTCTCCCCTGCTGCTCAGCGAAGTCGCCATTCTGTGCCGGCTCGCCCGCCGCACCCTTGCCGAGGGCACGGCCGACATCGCCTGGAAGCGGTTCGAGGCGGACTACGGCGTCATCCGTGACAGCATCTCCCGCGTCGTCCCGGGCCTGCACGACTTCAACCGGCGTGTGACGCGTCCCGGCGGCATCCAGCTGCCGAACCCGGTCAACGAGGGCGTGTACCACAACGACGTCGGCAAGGCGCTGTTCACCCGGAACGCCTGGGAGATGCTGCACGCTCCCGAAGGGCACCTGTTGCTGCAGACCCTGCGCTCGCACGACCAGTGGAACACCGTCCCCTACACGTCGAACGACCGCTACCGGGGCATCCACGGGAGCCGCCGGGTGGTGCTCGTCAACCCGGAGGACATCACCGGGCTCGGCCTGGCCGAGGGGCAGCGCGTCGACCTGGTCAGTGTGTGGGAGGACAACGCCGAGCGCCGTGCCGAGGGCTTCCGTGTGGTCCCGTACCCGACCACGCGCGGCTGTGCCGCCGCTTACTACCCCGAGACCAACGTCCTGGTACCGCTGGAGAGTGTGGCCGACAAGAGCAACCAACCGACGTCGAAGGGGATCGTGGTCCGGCTGGATCCTGCCCCTGCCCCTGCCCCTGCCGCGCCCCAAGCGGAGACGGGTCGGAACTGATCTCCCGCCGGCTCGTCTTCACCAGGACCATGGCCAGGTCCTGCCGCGTTCGGTCACGTCCGGTCGGTGGTGGAAGTCGACGTCGCCGCAGCGCCTCCGGCCGATGGCGGCGCTCCGCACGCCGGTACCGCGCCCGCCCCGGCCTCTCCCCCGCCGACGTTCCCGGCCTGACCTCGCCGCCGCGCTGACGGAGACAAGCGCGGACGCCCCGCCAACACGCCGTACGAGCTTCAGGACGTCGGCGGAGGCGTCGGCGCGGGCGAGCCCGACCACTTCGTGGTCCGCCAGTAGCTCGGCTGCGACGGCCGAACCGATCCAGCCGAAGGCATGGTCACCTGGACGCGCACGCGCCACCTCTCCGGGGTGGCGTGGGCCACCGGGGCATCACCAGGGCACCTCGCCCTCGTCGTCGAAGAAGCGGCCTGTCGGCCCCCCGGTCGGCACGGTGGCCAGGCGGATCGCGGAGGCCGCGCCCTGTCGCGGGGTGCGTACTCCCCGGAAGCCGTTGAGGTCGGTCGCCGTGAAGCCGGGGCAGACGGCGTTGACCAGGACGTTCGTGTCGGCCAACTCCTTGGCGTACTGCACGGTGACGGCGTTGAGGAATGTCTTCGACGCCGCGTAGGCGACGGCGATCGGGCCTGTCTCGGCGCCAGCGGTGGTCTGGAGCGTGAGGGAGCCGACGCTACTGGAGACGTTCACGATCCGCGGCGACGGCGACCGGCGCAGCAGCGGCAGCAGGGCGTTGGTGACGCGGATGACGCCGATCACGTTGGTCTCCACTGCCGCCCGCACCCGGTTCACGTCGACCGTGGTGGGCTCCTGCGGTCCGCCGCCGGTGATCCCCGCGTTGTTGACCAGCGCGTCGAGCCGTCCTGCCCGTTCCTCGATCAGGCGGGCCGCCGCGTTCACGGTCGCGTCGTCGGTCACGTCCAGCGGCACGCCGAACGCGTCGACGCCGGCCGCGCGCAGCTTCTCCACGGCGGCCTCGCGCCGCTCCTCGTCGCGCGCGCCGATCCCGACCGACCAGCCCAGGGCGCCGAGCCCGGCGGCGATCTCGTACCCGATGCCCTTGTTGGCCCCGGTCACCAGTGCGACCTTGTGTTCGTTCACGATGTTCGTCTCACTCATGGCACCGATGTTTCTCCCTCGCCCAGCAGGGCGTCCAAGACCGATCGGGTGGACGGCGATACCGTCCGGGTATCGCTCCAGGACAGCCCCGTTACGCTCGCGGGATGGAGACACGTGAGTTGCGGTACTTCGTCGCGGTCGCCGAGGAGCTGCACTTCGGCCGGGCCGCGCAGCGGCTCGGGATCGCCCAGCCCCCGCTGTCGCGGGCGATCGGCGGGCTGGAACGGCGCCTGGGCGCCGCCCTCCTGACGCGTGGCAGCCGGGGCGTCGCCCTGACCGAAGCCGGGGCGGTACTGCTGCGGGAGGCGCGGGCAGCATTGGACGCCGTCGAGGCCGCCGAGCGGCGTACCCGCAGGGCCGCCCTCGCCGCGACCGGCCGCCCGGCCGTGGTCCTCGCAGCGAAGGCGGGCGCCTCCGGCGAACTGCTGGCGAAGCTGCTCGACGCCTACGCCGCCGAGCCCGCCGCCGTCGCCGTGGACGTCGTGCTGTGCGGGCCGGGCGAGCAGGCAGGGGTGCTGCGCGATGGAAGGGCCGACGTGGCTCTGCTGCACCGGCCGTTCGACGACACAGCCGGTTTCGACACCGAGGACCTGCACACCGAGGGTCAGGTCGCGATCCTCCCGGCGGGCCACCCTCTCAGCGTCCGAGCCCACCTGCGGCTCGCCGAGGTCACCGATCTTCCCGACCTGCCCCTGCCCCGCTGGCCGCGTCCCGACGGCACCTTCCCGGACGGCCCCGGCCCGCAGGTACGTGACCACACGCAGCTCACCCAGCTCATCGCCCTCGGCCGCGCCTGCGCGGTCGTCCCGGAGTCGGGCCGCACCGAGCTGCGCGACACCCTCGCCGCCGTGCCGGTCATCGACGCTCCCCGCGTCACCACGGTCATCGCCTGGCCCCCACACAGCCGCTCGACGGCGGTCGCGGGTCTGGTCCGTGTGGCCACCGCCCTGTAACCGACGTAACCGACGGCGATATTTGCCGGGCTCAGCGAAATGGACACCCAGCCACGGTCCGTCCGGCGGCCGCGGAGCGGCACAGCGCGCGAACCAAGGACGTACGGCGGGCCATGCCAGGTCCGCCTGGCCACGCGGACGGCCGGGCCGGGAGCAACCCGGCGGCACGGGGACAGAGGGGGAGTTGGCGGCGCGGGGAGGTCCAGCAGATCAGCTCGGCGCAGCTCGCTCGGGCGTAACGGCACCAGTCGGCCCGCGACCGTGCCCAGCACGGATCCCAGGAGCTGGGCCGAGACGCAGAACGGCACCTGACGGCTGACAGGCGGCGTACGGCCCATAGGGCGATGGTGACCGCCGGGTTCATGTGGGCGCCTCTGATCCGGCCGAGAGGCGAGGCGTTAAGGAGGGCTACGACACCTCCGCTGATCACGGCGTCCACGAGCACACTGGCGTGCGCCGAGGCCAGTCGGTCGTGCAGCCGGGACTCCCGGCGAGCAAGAGCGGTCACGGCGAGCAACATCAGCGCCGTGCCCAGGCCGCGTCCGACGCCCACCGGGCCGCCGCCGGACGCGGCCTGGGCACGGAACCAGGGACATATCCGGTGGACGGGGACGCTGCACCCACGTCGGCCGGCTCCTTGTCGCACGGTGCCCGCGGTATGCAGACAGGAACCGGGTGAGGGCTGCGGCGCGTCGCCGCCGCGTGGGACGGGCCACCCTCGATTCCGGACACGGGCGCAGGACTCAGTCGGTCAACGGCGTGCACGCGCCGCCCGGACGGGGCCGCCGGTGCCCGAGGTCTTCGCGCCCGCCGTTCGGTGCCGGCCCTGACGGTGTCCCGATACGAGGGCCACGTGTCCCGAAGGACGGTCATGGCCACGGACGCTCCTCTGGTTGATTCGGGTGTACGGCGCCGCAAGGACCGTATCAAGGCCGCCGAACGGCGGCGCCGAGGACGTCCGACTTCGCGAGGAAGAGACCATGGACACGCTGGAGGCTGGCGCGGTTCGCCCGCGTTCGGAATACCTGATCGCGCTGGGACTGGCCGCGGGGCCCGTCGTGGCACTGGGCTTCACGCGCTTCGCCTACGCGCTACTGCTGCCCTCCATGCGTTCCGAGCTGGACTGGAGCTACACGGCGGCGGGCGGCCTGAACACCGCGAACGCACTGGGCTACATCATCGGCGCGGGCAGCGCCGCCTGGTGGTCGAAGCGCCTGGGCGCCGGCCGCAGTTTCGTCCTGGGCATCCTCATCAGCGCCCTGGCACTGCTCGCCTCGGCTCTGACCAGCGACTTCACCTCCCTGTCGGTGCTGCGTTTCGTCGGCGGCCTGAGCACGGCGGTCACCTTCGTCGTCGGTTCGGCCCTGGCGTCGCGCGTCCACGCGGGCGGGCGTCAGCAGCGCTCGGCGGTCCTCGTGGGCGTCTACATGGCCGGTGTCGGCATCGGCGTCGTCCTGTCCGGAATCGTCGTACCCGCCGCGCTCACCACGTGGGGGTCCCCGGGATGGCAGGCCGGCTGGCTCTTGATGGGCCTGCTCGCGCTGCTCGCTGCAGGTCCCGCCACCTGGGCCGCCAGGGCCGTGCCCCCGGCCGCGCCGGCCGGCGCGACGCAGGGAGGAAGGTCCGGTCTGGGCCGCATGACGCCGTCGTTCATCTGGTACGTCCTGTTCGGCGCGGGCTACGTCTCGTACATGACCTTCGTGATCGCGCTGCTGCACGATCAGGGTCTGAGCACCTGGAACACGGCCGGATTCTTCATCGTGCTGGGCTCGGCCAGCGCCCTGGCCACGCTGCTGGTATGGGGCCGCGTCATCGGGCGGCTGCGCGGCGGCACGGCTCCGGCGCTGGTCTCCGTCGTCGTGCTGGTGGGCGTACTGCCCGTGCTGCTGTTCGACGGGCTGGCAGCGGCGATCGTCTCGGCGGTCGTCTTCGGTTCCGCCTTCATGGCCGGCCCGACCGCGATCACGGTTCTGGCCCGCCGGATGCTGCCGCAGCACGCCTGGACGTCCGGCATCGCCTGGCTGACCGTCGCCTTCAGTGTCGGGCAGGCCGTCGGACCGCTGATATCGGGCGTCCTGTCCGACTCCGAGGGCGGTATCGCCAAGGGACTATGGCTGTCCGTCATCCTGCTCGTCGTCTCCGCGGCCGTCGCACTCACCCAGCGCGAACGCCCGGCCGCAGCCCAGGACGAGCCGGTCAGCGCACCCGCCACCACGCCGGCCTCCACCGAGACCATCCCCCATTGCACCTCCACCGAGGCCGCCACCCCGCGCGCCTCCGCCGAAGCCGACGCCGCGCACCGCGCCCCCGTCGAACAGCGGTGAAGCCGGGCGGTGGGAAAGGAGACACACCATGTCCGGAAGGACTGTCCACGTCCGCGAGAACGGCATCGGCGGGCCGGCCGCACGATCGAGATCGGCGCACACCGGCTGGCCGCCGACGAGCCCGGCCCGATCGGCACCGAGACCGGCCCCACTCCGGTCGAACCGCTCCTCGCCGGCCTCGGCGCCCGCACGTCGGGCTGGGTCTCACCGGCGTCGAGGTGAGTACTCCACGTACGTGGAGTATCGGAGCGGTCCGCGCGGACAGGTCGTCAAGGAGGCCGAACCCTCCGGCGATCTGGACGAGGAGCGGGCCCACCGGCTCGCGACCACAGCCCAGCGCTCTCCCGTGCTGCGCATGCTCGGCGACTCGGTGCATGTCCGCACCCGTACGACCGTCCGGCCCGCCACGGCGGCCACGGGCTGACCCACGAGGGGTGGCCGGCCCCGGCCAGACTGTGCCGGTGCCGGCCACCCCACCTCCCGCCCGTCCTCATCTCTCCCCACCACTCGTCACAGGAGGAACACATGCCCACTGCCCCGACCACGGTGGCCGGCATCACCGTGCCCGACAGCACACTGGTCAATGAGGCCACCGAGTTGGTCCGCGAGGCGGCATCGCCGACCGTCTTCCACCACTCCCGGCGCGTCTTCTTCTGGGGATCACTGCGCGGTCAGGCCCGCGGGCTGCACGCGGACGCGGAACTCCTCTACGTCGGCGCCCTCTTCCACGACCTCGGCCTGACGGAGCGGTACCGCCGCGCCGATCAGCGGTTCGAGATCGATGGCGCGGACGAGGCGCGCCGTTTTCTCCAGCAGCACGGCATCGGCCCCGACGACCGCCAGCTGGTGTGGGAGGGCATCGCGCTCCACACCACCCCTGAGATCCCCTGGCACATGGCACCCGAGGTCGCGCTCGTCACCGCCGGGGTGGAGGCCGATGTCCTGGGCATGGGCCTGGACGAGATCGGGACGGCCGCTCGCACGGAGGTCGTCGCCGTGCACCCGCGCCCCGGCTTCAAGCAGCAGATCCTCAAGGAGTTCACCGCGGGCACGGTCCACCGTCCGCACACGACGTTCGGCAACGTCAAAGCCGATGTGCTGGAGCGGTACGCACCCGGGTACCGGCGCGAGAACTTCGTCGACATCATCCTGGGATCCGACTGGCCCGAGTGAGCGGGCGCCACGACGCGCCGTCAGGCAGGGACGTGCCCTGGGCCCGAGGGCCCGGAGCAGGTCCCCTCTCTCGCATCAGCGCCCGGACGACGTGGCCTGGCCGATGGCCCAGGCGGCGTTCACGAGGCCGATGTGACTGAACGCCTGCGGGAAGTTGCCGAGCAGTTCCCCCCCGACCGGGTCGACCTCCTCGGCGAGGAGACCGACGTCGTTGGCACAGCCCGCCGCCCGCTCGAAGACGTCACGGGCCGCCTCCGGCTCCCCCGCCAGGGCGAGGGCATGGGCCAGCCAGAACGTACAGAGCAGGAAGGTGCCTTCGTCGCCGGGCAGGCCGTCGTCCGTGGCCAGATACCGGTAGACGAGGCCGTCCGGGCCGGTGAGCCGCTCGCGTACGGCGTCGATGGTGGCCCTCATCCGCGGTGCGTCGGCGGCGACGAACCCGACGATCGGCATCGTCAGCACCGACGCGTCCAGGACGTCGGAGCCGAAGGCCTGCGCGAAGGCGCCGGCCTTGTCGCTCCAGCCGTGCTGTTCGATCGCCGCGCGGATCTCTTCCCGGGCACGGCACCAGTCCCCCACCCGCTCGCCGGCGTCGAGTTCGTCGGCCAGCCGGATCGCGCGGTCGACGGCGACCCAGCACATGAGCTTGGAGTACACGAAGTGCCGTGGTCCGCTGCGGACTTCCCAGATGCCCTGGTCGGGTGACTTCCAGTGGGTGGCCGCGGCGTCGGCGCAGCCCGCGAGGAACGCCTTGGTCGGGGCGTCCAGGCCGCCGAGGTACTGGTGGAGCCGGTGGGCGGCGGACAGCAGTTCGCCGTACACGTCGAGCTGGCTCTGCTGCCAGGCGCCGTTGCCGACGCGGACCGGGCGGCTGCCCCGCCAGCCGGGCAGATGCGGCAGTTCACGTTCACTGAGGTCGCGTTCGCCGCGGATGCCGAACATGATCTGCATCGAGGAGCAGTGGCGAGGATCGCTCGCGGCGACCTGCGCCATCCACTGGAAGAACGCCTCGGCCTCGTCCGGGCAGGCCGCCACCCACAGCGCGTCCAAGGTGAAGGAGGCGTCCCGGACCCAGGCGAAACGGTAGTCCCAGTTGCGTACGCCACCGACGGATTCCGGCAGCGAGGTGGTCGGCGCCGCGACGATCGCACCGGTCGGCTGGAAGGTGAGTCCTTGAAGGACACGGCCGCTGTGGTGGACGAGCTCTGCCCAGGGACCTTCGTAGGACTGGTGGAGTTCCGACCAGGAACGCCAGCTGCGGACGGTGTCGCGCAGGTGCACGAGGATGTCCTCCTGGGACGAGAGCACCGGGCCGCTGCCTGCGGGCACCTGTTGCAGCGCGAACCCCACGGTCTCACCGCCGCGCAGCCTGCACCGGCCGCGGGCCATGTCCGTGATCTCCAACGGCACCGGCCAGCACAGCCCCAGAGTGTCGGGGCCGCCGTGGCAGTGCAGTCCGCCCTCCTGCGCGATGAGCAGTGGACGGACCACCCCGTACTCCGGTCTCGGCGCGAACTCGATGTCGACGTCCACCTCGCCCTCGACGCACTCCAGCACCCGCAGCAGCAGATGCGGCGCACGCCGGCCCAGGTCATGGCCGCGATCGTTGAGCCCGGAGGCCAAGGCGTCCGTAACCGTGACCAGGCCGTCGGCGGTACGGAACTCGGTCCGCAGCACCAGGGTGCGGTCCAGATACTCGCGCCGTGAGGTGTACGGGCCGGCGGGCCGGATCGACCAGTGACCCGCGTCGGGACCGAGCAGCCGCCCCAGCAGCGACCGGGAGTCGAAGTGCGGAAGACACAGCCAGTCGACGGAGCCGTCCCGGCTCACCAGCGCGGCGGTCTGGCAGTCGGAGAGCAGCGCGTAATCGGCGATCGGACGGTCGCTCATGCCGGTCACTCCTCCAGTGTGTGGCGAGACGGCCCGCCGGGCAGCACCGAACGGCCTCCCGGCCTGTCGCTGCCAGGTCCCCTGGGGGGCGGCTGCGCTGCGGCCGGGCCTTCCCTGAGCCGGGTGGCGACCTGCGTGACGCACCTCGCGGGCGCGCGCCACATCGGCAGCAGGCTCCCGACGCGGCTATTGCCTCGGCCGTCGGTGTGGGCGACGCCGTGGGGGTCCGCACCGGCCGTGGCGGCGGCTTCGGGCACCGCTAGGGCGAGGGCGTGCACATGGCCCGTCGACGAATGGTGATTGACGGCAACCCTGACCTGGTGGGTCACCCTGACCTGGTGGGTCACGGTGTCCTGCCTTCTTCCGGGTGCTCGCGGCACCGGAGTGGTGCCGCGCGCGGTGCGGGCGGGCTCCCTGCGCTCGGCATGCAGCCCGCCCGCACCGCGTTCCTTCACGCCTGGTGAGTGGTGCGGAACCGGTCCCGATAGGCACCGGGGGTGATGCCGAGGATGCGCTGGAACGCCCGCCGCAGGGTCTCCACCGAACCGAACCCGCTGGCGCGGGCGACGTGGTCGAGTGGGTCGCTGCCGCTCTCGAGCAGCGCCTGGGCGGCCTCCAGCCGGACGCGTTCGACGAACTGGGCGGCGGTCATGCCGGTCTCCGCACGGAACAGGCGGGTGAGGTGGCGTTCACTCACCCCGGCGCGGCGGGCCATGGCTGTCAGCGTGTGGTCCGCGCGGGGATCGGCCGTCACCGCGTCGAGGACCTGCCGGAGCACGGAGTCCGTGCCGTACTTGGCGTTCTGCCGCACCGAGAACTGGGACTGCCCGCCGGGGCGCGCCATGAAGACGACCAGGTACTTCGCCGCGGCGCGGGCGATGTCCGCGCCGAGGTCGGCCTCGACCAGGGACAGGGCCAGGTCGATGCCCGCGGTGATGCCCGCCGACGTGATGTAGCGCCCGTCGCGGACGAAGATGGCGTCGCTGTCGACGTCGATCCGCGGATAACGCGCGGCCAGGTCCGCGGCGAGCCGCCAGTGGGTGGCGGCCTTGCGTCCGTCCAGCAGACCGGTGGCGGCCAGTGGAAAGGCCCCGGCGCAGATGGCTGCCACCGTGTCGGCACCGGTGGCGAGACGGGCGACACGTTCGATGAGTGGGGTGTCGGACACCGCCGCCCACCAGTCGGGGCGGCCGGGGACCATCAGGGTGTCGACGGCGAAGTCGACATCGCTCAGCGCCAGGTCGGGGACCAGTCGCACGCCGGCGGTGGCGGTGACGGGTTTTCCGTCGAGGGAGGCGGTGCTGATCCGGTAGTTGCCGCCGTGGACGTTGGCCGCGGCGTAGACCTCCAGCGGGCCGGTCACGTCCAGAAGCTGAACACCGTCGAAGACCACCATGAGGATCTGGTGGGGCCGACGGGTGTTCATGAGGAGAAGCCTTGTCCTTCGAGGAGCGTGGGGCAAGCGGGTGGCACGGCGGCAGGGGCCGATCCGTGCACCACCGACCGAGCGTGCCATGGCTCGCGGCGGCCGCACACCACCCAGGCGGACACGGCACGCTCACATACGGACATGCCCGGGTCGCCCGGTGGCCGGCGCATGCCACGGCAGGCTCACGGCTGCGGGGCTCCGGCGGCCGGAGGCGTCCGTGAGAGCGCCGGTGTGACCGTTCGTAGTCGCTCGCCCGGTGCGCAGGGGGCGTCCCCCTGACGACGGCCGTGGTCACATCGCCTCACCGTCGGCCAAGACGCCAAGGGTGGCAGAGGAAGGCTGACACCAGGCCGAGCCGGCATGGCGGAGCGTGCACGCCAACCGGCCCTGGGAAGTGCCGCAATTGCGTGCGACACTTCCTGCCATGTTCGGCGTCAACGACCTCCCCACCTACCTGGCGGGCCTCGCCCTGATCATCCTGCTGCCCGGCCCGAACTCGCTGTACGTTCTCTCTGTGGCCGCCCGGCGCGGGGTGCGGCCCGGCTACACCGCCGCAGCCGGTGTTTGGTGCGGCGACGCCGTGCTGATGACCCTCTCCGCCGCCGGTGTCGCCTCGCTGCTTCAGGGCAACGCCGTGCTCTTCGGCATCGTGAAATACGCAGGTGCCGGGTACCTGACGTGGCTGGCCATCGGGATGCTCCGGGCCGCGTGGGGGATGTGGCGCAGCCGACGGGAACGGACCACGCCCGGCGTGCCGTCCGCCGCCGTCGCCGACGAGCGGCCTTTCCTGCGGGCTTTGGTCATCAGCCTCTTCAACCCCAAGGCGATCTTGTTCTTCGTCGCCTTCTTCGTGCAGTTCGTCGATCCCGGATACTCGCACCCGGCCCTGTCGTTCGTCGTCCTCGGCATGTTCGCGCAGCTGGCGAGCGTGCTGTACCTCAGCGCGCTGATCTTCAGCGGGACGCGCCTGGCGGCAGCGTTCCGGCGGCGCAAGCGGCTGGCAGCAGGTGCCACATCGGCCGCGGGTGCACTTTTCCTCGGGTTCGCCCTCAAACTGTCGCTGGCCGGCACCTGAGCCGGGGCGCGTCACCCTCGCTGCGGCGGCGGGCCCGGGTCGTGCGCGATCTACTGCCGAACCCGACGGATCCTCCCTGACCGCTGCGGCCGCACGGGGGAAGGCCGGGAGAGTGAACGGCCGACGATGGTGCACGCCGTTCTCCACGGCAGCAAGGAAACGCGTTCCCAGGCGGTACGGCCCCGCTCCCGCGGGGGACAGCCCGCACCATCCGCGTCAGGGACCGCCCCGTGAGGAAGGACCGACCTGGCCCTCCAGGTCGGTTGCGGTGGCGGGGTGCGGGCCCTGTGCGTCACCGCCCCGATGGCGGGTCAGATGCCGGCCGGGTGCCGGGATGCGGTGCGGCGGTACTCGGCGTTGAGACGCTGGGCTTCTTCGAGCTGGTCCTCGAGGATGATGATGCGGCAGGCGGCCTCGACGG
>NZ_JBHXHX010000012.1:0-193774 GCF_042723915.1 Streptomyces sp. NPDC058335
TCGGTGCTTTCCAGGTTCCCGCTTTTGTTTCGCGGTTTCCCTTTCCGGCGGTTCCGACTCTATCAGATCCTTTCGGCGCTGATTCCCCGTCAGAGAGGGGGTTGCCTTCCCGGCTGTTGGGCCGTTCCGACGAGTGAGACTTTAGCGGATTCCCTGGCCCCGAAGCCAATCGGGGCTGCGTCCTTTCGAACGCGGATTCCTCATTTCGCGAATACATACGCCAATGACACGACGACAGACGAATCGACTGCTCGCCGAGGTGTGGTTGGTACTTGCGGAATGGCTGTCCGGGGACCGACCGGAGTCGGCGCTCACGTCGGACAACTCGGAGAACACTACGTAGCCACCCTGGGTGTGTCAACTCATGTCCTGGAGCCACCCTGGAGGCGTACCCTGCCTCTCATGACTACGCGTACGTGCAGCACCCAGCTGTGGTGGGCCGCCTGACGGCGGCCGGACTGACGTATGCACTCAACGGCCGCCGCCTCGGCGGCCGTTTCTGTTTCTCCCTCCGGGGGGTCGGCCGGCCGGGTGCGGCGGCCTCGACCAGGAGGTGGAGAGATGAAGCGGGTCTTCAGCGGGGTCAAGCCGACCGGGCATCTGACGCTGGGGAACTATCTGGGGGCCATGCGGCAATGGGCCGCGGTCGACCAGCATCGGGCGGACGCGCTGTTCTGTGTCGTCGATCTGCACGCGCTCACGGTCGATCACGACCCCGCGCGGGTGCGTCGGCTGAGCAGGCAGGCCGCGACATTGCTGTTGGCGGCCGGGCTGGATCCGCAGTTGTGCACCCTCTTCGTGCAGAGCCATGTCGACGAGCACGTGCGGCTGTCGTACGTGCTGGAGTGTGTGGCCACCGACGGCGAGATGCGGCGGATGATCCAGTACAAGGAGAAGGCCGCGCGGGAGCGTGAGCGGGGTGGGAGCGTGCGCTTGTCGCTGCTCACCTATCCGGTACTGATGGCGGCGGACATCCTGGCGTACGGAACGGACGAGGTGCCGGTCGGGGACGATCAGACGCAGCATGTGGAGCTGACCCGGGATCTGGCACTGCGGTTCAACCAGCGCTATGGGCAGGCGTTCGTGGTGCCGCGGGCCACGCATCCGGCGGTGGGGGCTCGGGTCATGAACCTTCAGGAGCCGACGTCGAAGATGGGCAAGAGCGATGACTCCGGTCCCGGCATCGTCTACCTGCTCGACGAGCCGGACGTCGTGCGGAAGAAGGTCATGCGGGCCATGACCGACAGCGGGCGGGACGTCGAGTACGACCGGGAGGGGCGCCCCGGGATCGCGAATCTGCTGGAGATCCTCGCGGCCTGCACGGGCGGGAACCCGGAGGCGCTGGCAGACGTATACGAGTCGTACGGCGCTTTGAAGAAGGACACCGCCGAGGCTGTGGTGGAGGTCCTCAGGCCCGTGCAGGCCAGGCACAAGGAGTTGTGCGCTGACCCTGGCTTCGTGGAGGGGGTGCTGAGGGATGGTGCGGAGAGAGCGCGGGCCATGGCCCGGCCGGTCGTGGATGCCGCCTACCGGGCGATCGGGCTGCTGCCCGCGGTGGCGGAGCCGGCGCTGAACGCGGCCCGGTAGGCACGTGGGCTGGTGGCGAGGCGCGACGCGAAGTGCTGGCGCATCGTGACCTCGCTGCCGAAGCCCGCGCGGCGGGCGACCTCGGGCATGGGGAGGTCGGTGCGTTCGAGGAGCTTCTGAGCCGCGGCGAGGCGCTGGTCGAGCAGCCAGCGGAGCGGGGTGGAGCCGGTGGCTGCAGTGAAGTGGCGAGCGAAGGTGCGCGGGGACATGCCCGCGCGGGCCGCCAGGTCGGCGACCGTGAGCGGTTCGTGCAGGCGGCGGAGCGCGTGTTCGCGGACGTCGGCGAGGGTGTCGGCGTCGCGGTCGGTGTGCGGGGTGGCGTGTTCGATGAACTGTGCCTGGGTGCCGGTGCGGAAGGGGGCGGTGACCATCGAGCGGGCGATGGTGGCGGCCGCTTCCGCGCCGTGGGAGCGGCGGACCAGGTGGAGGCAGAGGTCGATGCCGGCTGCCGTACCGGCGGCGGTCCAGATGTTGTCGTCCTCGATGAAGAGGGCGTCGGGGACGACGGCGACCTGGGGATGGTGGGCGCGCAGGAGGTCGATGAGGTTCCAGTGGGTGATCGCGCGGCGGCCGTCGAGGAGGCCGGCCTGGGCGAGCGTGAAGGCTCCGCCGCAGAGGGCGGCGATGGTGGTGCCGCGGGTGTGGGCGCGGCGGAGGGCGTCGAGGACGGGAGGTGGTGCGGGGGTGAGGTGGTCGTCGAGGCCGGGGACCAGGATCAGGTCGGCGCGCGGCAGCCAGGAGAGGGTGCGGTCGGGGAGGAGGCTGAGTCCGCCGCGCATGGGGACGGGTGTGGTGGTGTCGGTGGCGACGCGGCGCAGGTCGAAGGCGGGGGCGTCGCGGTCGGTGCGGTCGGTGCCCCAGACCTCCGTGATGACGGAGACGTCGAAGGCGCGGATGCCGGGGAAGGCGACGAGGGCCACTCGGTACACGGTCCTCGGCTCCGTGGGTGCGTTCTCCTTGCCCTGCTCCATGGATGGCAGTAAACCATCGATCGGTGACTTTCCGACCTCTGGGGCGGGTGGGGTCCCGGCGGCAGGATCGAGGGCATGGACATCGCTGAGAACGCAGCACTGGTGGTCGTGGACGTACAGAAGGGCTTCGACGAGGCCGGCTTCTGGGGGCGTCGGAACAACCCCGGTGCCGACGACAACATCGCCTCGCTCATCGACGTATGGCAGGCCACGGGGCGGCCGGTCGTGTTTGTGCGGCATGACTCGGTCAAGGCGGAGTCGCCGCTGCGGGCGGGACATGAGGGGAACGACTTCAAGGCGTACGTGGAGGAGAGGAGGGGGAAGGGTGCCGGGGCCGAGCTGTTCGTCACGAAGACCGTGAACTCCGCCTTCTACGGGACGCCGGATCTGAACGCCTGGCTGAGGGCGGAGGGCGTCGCGCAGTTCGTGCTGGCCGGGATCCAGACCAACATGTGCGTGGAGACGACCGCGCGGATGGGCGGGAACCTGGGGTACGACGTCGTGGTCGCGTACGACGCCACGTACACGTTCGACCTCGAAGGGCCGTTCGGCTGGCGGCGGAGTGCGGAGGAGGTGGGGCAGGCCTCGGCGGTGTCGCTGCACGGGGGCGGCTTCGCGCGGGTCGTCACCACCGCGGAGGTGGTGGACGCGGCGAAGTGACCGCCCCCGGTGGGCGGTGGGACGGGCAGGGCCGCTGTCGTCAGTCCTTGGTGCCGGCGGCCAGCTCGCGGCTGCGGTCGCGGGCGGCCTCCAGGGCGGCGATGAGGGCCGCTCGTACGCCGTGGTTCTCGAGTTCGCGGATGGCGCTGATCGTGGTGCCGGCCGGAGAGGTGACGTTCTCGCGGAGCTTGACCGGGTGTTCGCCGCTGTCGCGGAGCATCGTCGCGGCGCCGATCGCGGACTGGACGATGAGGTCGTGGGCCTTGTCGCGGGGCAGGCCGAGCAGGATGCCGGCGTCCGTCATCGCTTCCACCAGGTAGAAGAAGTACGCCGGGCCGGAGCCGGAGAGGGCCGTGCAGGCGTCCTGCTGAGACTCGGGGACGCGGAGCGTCTTGCCGACGGAACCGAAGATCTCCTCGGCGTGGGCGAGGTGGTCGGCGGTGGCGTGGCTGCCGGCGGAGATGACGGACATGGCCTCGTCGACGAGGGCGGGCGTGTTCGTCATGACGCGGACGACGGGGACCCCGGCGGTGAGGCGCTCCTCGATGGAGGCGGTCGTGATGCCGGCGGCTCCGCTGATGACCAGGCGGTCGGCGGGGACGTGCGGGGCCAGCTCGTCGAGGAGGGCGCCCATGTCCTGCGGCTTCACCGTGAGGATCAGCGTGTCGGCGGTCTTGGCCGCTTCGGCGTTGGTGACCGGGGTGACGCCGTAGCGGGCGCGGAGTTCCTCGGCGCGGTCCGCGCGGCGGGCGGTGACGAGGAGGTCGGCGGGGGGCCAGCCGCCTCGGAGCATTCCGCTGAGAAGGGCTTCGCCGATCTTGCCGGTGCCTAGGACTGCGACTTTCTGGGACATGGCGGGGGTCCTCCGGGGGGTTGCGTCGTCCGGGGTCATCCTCGCATCGGGGCTGGTGTGGGGGCGGGGGCTGTCCGGTGGGTGGGCGGTTGGGTCGCCCCCCGTTCCATCTCCCGCTCCCGTCCCTGAGGACTGCGCACCCAAGGGGGTACCCCCATGACGGGCTGGAAGAGGTCAGGTCGTCCTGCGACGCAAGGTTGCTGCTCCCAGGGCCAGGACCAGGAGGGCGCAGCCTGCCACGATCAGGGCGTCTCGGATGAACTCGGCTGTCATGTCCGTGTGGGTGAGGACCTCGTTCATGCCGTCGACCGCGTAGGACATGGGGAGGACGTTCGATACGGCCTCCAGGGCGGGGTGCATGGTGTCGCGGGGGGTGAAGAGGCCGCAGAGGAGGAGTTGGGGGAAGATCACCGCCGGCATGAACTGGACCGCCTGGAACTCGGATGCCGCGAAGGCCGAGACGAAGAGGCCGAGGGCTGTGCCGAGGAGGGCGTCGAGCAGGGCCACGAGGAGGAGGAGCCAAGGGCTGCCCATCACGTCCAGGTCGAGGAACCAGAGGGCCAGGCCGGTGGCGAGGGCGGACTGGACGATCGCCAGGGTGCCGAAGGCCAGGGCGTAGCCGGCGATCAGGTCGCCCTTGCCGAGGGGGAGGGCGAGGAGGCGTTCGAGCGTGCCGGAGGTGCGTTCGCGCAGGGTGGCGATGGACGTGACCAGGAACATCGTGATCAGGGGGAAGATCCCGAGAAGGGACGCGCCGATGCTGTCGAAGGTGCGCGGGCTGCCGTCGAAGACATAGCGGAGCAGGAACAGCATCACGCACGGGATGAGGATCATCAGGGCGATCGAGCGCGGGTCGTGGCGGAGCTGGCGCAGGACGCGGGCGGCGGTCGCGGTGGTGCGCGAGAGGCTGAGGGGGGCGGTGGGTGCCGTGGAGTTGGCGGGGGTCGTAGGCGCAGTGGGCTCGGTGTTGGTGGTCATCGGGTCTTCTCCTTCTTGCGGGTCGCCTCGGTCGCCTCGTCGACCAGGTGCAGGAAGGCGGCCTCGACCGTGTCCGTGCCGGTGCGGGCGCGCAGTTCGTCGGGGGCGCCGTCGGCGAGGATCTCGCCTTCGCGCATGAGGAGCAGGCGGTGGCAGCGCTCGGCCTCGTCCATGACGTGGGAGGAGACGAGGAGGGTGGTGCCGCGGGAGGCGGCGATCTCGTGGAAGAGGTTCCACAGATCGCGGCGGAGGACCGGGTCCAGGCCGACCGTCGGTTCGTCGAGGACGAGGAGTTCGGGGGCGCCGAGGAGGGCCACGGCCAGGGAGACGCGGTTGCGCTGGCCGCCGGAGAGGTTGCCCGCGAGGGCGTCGGCGTGGCTGGTCAGGTCGACGTCGGCGATGGCTCGGGCGACATCGTCGTGGCGGCGGTCGGCTGCCCCGCGGCCTGGGTCGAGGATCGCGGCGAAGTAGTCGAGGTTCTGGCGGACCGACAGGTCGTCGTAGACGGAGGGTGCCTGGGTGACGTAACCGATGCGCGTGCGGAGGGTGGGGTGGCCGGCGGGGCGGCCGAGGACGTCCAGGGTGCCGGTGACCTTGGCCTGGGTGCCGACGATCGCGCGCATCAGCGTCGACTTGCCGCATCCCGAGGGGCCGAGGAGGCCGGTGATCTGGCCGCGCGGGACCGCGAAGTCGAGGGTGCGCAGGACCGTGCGGGGGCCTCGGACGACGGTGAGGGCGGAGGCACGTACGGCGGCCGTGGCGTCGGGCGGCGTGGTGGGGGCGGAGGTGTCGGGTCCCGTGTCGTCGGGAGGTTCGGGGGTTCGGTCGCTGTAATTCACCATGTGATGAATAATCTCTCCGGGGGCGGGAGCCGTCAAGCAGGGGGTGGGCATGCGTTGTGCGGTGGGGCGCGCGTCGGCGCGTGTGGGGTGCGTGGCGGCGCGTTTGGGGTGCGCCGGTTCGGTTCGCGCGCTTCCACGTTCGTGTGGTGATCGGTTCTTTGTGGTGCGCGGCCAACTCGACTTGATGACAATCGGATTCAGTTCGCCGCGCTCTCCCCCGACGCGGCGCCCATGCATCTCCCCTGTCCGGCCGGAGGTGCCGTCGTCATGCGCCGTGGTGTCCGCAGGACCGAACTGTCGGCTGCGCTGGTCGTCTTCCTCATCGCGCAGCCCATGAGCGTGGGCGTCGCCCTGGCCTCCGGAGTACCCGCCGAGCTGGGGCTGGTCACCGGCGCGGTCGGTGGGCTGGTCGCCTCGCTGGTCCGGCTGGGACGGTGGTTCCGGGCCGTGCCGGTGGCCGTCGTCCAGGGGATGCTCGCCGGAATCGGGCTCGTCCTGGTCACCGGCCAGGTGCACGCCCTCGGGGACACAGCCGTACCGGCGGGCGGGAGCGGGGATCCGGTGGCGCTGTCAGTGGGGGGTGCCACTCTGGTCGTGTCGCTGCTGTGGGGGCGGTGGCGGCGGGGTGCGCGGCTGCTTCCGGCGCCGCTGGTCGCGGTGGTGCCGGCGGCGGCCGTGACCTGGGTGCTCGACCTGGAGGTGCGGCGGGTCGAGGTGGGAGGGCTGGGGGATGCCGTACGGCTGCCGGGCGCGGCGGAGTTCGGACGGCTGGCGGAAGTGGGGGTGGTCGGGGCCGTCGTGGCACTCGTGGCGGTCGCGTGGGCGGAGTCGTCGTTCGCGCGGGGGCCGCATCGGATGGGGGTGCTGGTGGTGGCGGTCGGCGGGCTAGGAGCGCTCGGGGTCGTGGGGGTGATCCCGGTCGCGGCGGTGGCCGCTCTGCTCGTGTACGTCGGCTTGGGGCTCGTTCCCGTGCGGGAGCTGCGGACGCTGTGGCGTGGGCATCGCGGTGAGGCGGTGGTTCTGGGAGTGACGGCCGTCGGGGTCGTCGTGGGGAATCTGTTCGAGGGGGTACTGGTCGGGCTGGCGCTGGCCGTGGCGAAGACGGCCTGGGAGGTCAGCCATGTGCACGTGGAGACCGAGGACCGGGGTGAGGCCGGGATCGTCGTACGGGTGCTGGGGCATGCCACGTTCCTGCGGCTGCCGAAGCTGCTGGACGCCCTGCACGCGCTGGACGTCCTGCATCGGGACCGGGAGATACGGCTGGAGCTGGGCGGCCTGCGGCACGTGGATCACGCGTGCGCGGCGGCCCTGGAGGGGTGGGCCGCCGCACGGGAGCGGCGGGGCCCGCGGGGTCAGGGGCGGGTCGCGAGCAGCAGCCCGACGTCGTAGGTCTCCTCGACCAGACCGTCGGGGAAGACGGCGAGGAGGTGCCGGCGCTCCGCGTCGATGAAGGCGGCGGTGCTCTCCTCGCCGTGCACCAGGAACAGCGAGTGGCTGCTGATGTTCGCCAGGTGCGTGTCGACGGGGACGCGGCGGCTCCAGCGGACGTGGCGGCGGTCGAAGTCGAGGTGGCCGGCGGAGGTGGCGAGGGCCTCGTGCGTGCCGTCGCCGTTCCCGCCCACGACCCGGTCGAGGCCGAAGTGGCGCTCGACGCGGGTTGTCTGCGCGTCGATCCACGGTACGTCGAGCGCGGCGGCGTTCCACCAGAGCGCGAGGGCGCCACCGGGGCGCAGGACACGCAGGGCCTCAGGGATCGAGCGGTCCGGGTCGGTCCAGTGCCAGGACTGGGCGTAGGTGAGGAAGTCGAGGGAGGCGGTGGCGAGGGGGAGGTGGTTGCCGTCGCCGCGGACGATCGGCACCTCGGGCAGACCCCGGCGGAACTGCTCCGCCATGCCGTCCCCCGGCTCGACGGCGACGACCCGGGCGCCTCGGGCGTGCAGGAGGGCGGTCCCGATCCCGGTGCCGGCACCTATGTCGGCGACGCGTGCGCCGGCCAACGGGCGGCCCGCCATGTCCTCGATCGCCTCGAAGAGAGCCGCCGGGTAGGAGGGTCGGTTCGCGGCGTACTGGGCCGCGGCGGAGTCGAAGGAGAGGGCCCGTGAGGTGCTGGAGGCGGGGGTCATAGGGCCATGGTGGCGGGAGGGGCCGGGGGGAGACCAGACAGCCGTGCTGGGTGCGGGCGCTGCGGAGTCCTCGGCTGACCCGCGATCGGATCGGTGTGGTCGCCCGTCGTGGACCCCTTCAGGAGCGGCGGCGCTTCTTCGACGGATTGCGGGGACGGCGCGCGGTGCGGCGTTCGTGCTCGGAACGGGCGGCCTCGTACTCCGCGCGGTGCAGCTTCTCGCCGGGGGCCTCCGTGAGCGAGCGGAAGAAGTAGGCGAGAAGGGAGCCGACGAAACCGATGGCGAGCAGGCCCCGCAGGGAGGCCTGGCGGTCGGGGTCGGGACGCCTGGTGAAGGCGTCCCAGGTGTTCCGGAAGGCCAGGGCGCTGGAGATCGCGAACATGACGACCAGCAGCACGGTCACGAAACCACCGGTGCCGGCGAGCGCGACGCCCTCGTAGGCGAAGCGCAGGACGAGGCAGGAGGCGACCGCGGCGGCGAGCGAGCCGACGGCCACGCCGATGCGGCGGGGCGTGTAGCCGTGGTCGTGGTCCACCCAGGTGGTGCCGAAGAAGCGGAGGGGCTCGGGGCGGGGGCCGGTGGGGTTGCCCGCGGCCCGGGAACCGGCCGGTGGGCCGGAGGAGCCCGCCTCGCGGTCCGGGGAACCCGCCGTGGTGTCCGGGGTGCCGTTTTCGTCGCTCACGGGACGATTATGGCTCCGGGCCGGGCGGGGTCCCCGGGTGGGTGTCGAGCAGGTGCGTTCGCACGGGTGGGTGCGCGCTTCGGTGCGCGCCGGTGGGTCAGTCGCAGCGGGGCGCTATGTAGCCGTCGCTGCCCGTCCTCACGTACGCGTCCGAGACGAACTGACTGTCGGCGATGTTGTCCCAGATGTTCGTCGTGCCGTACGGGCCCGTGACCGAGGTGCCGGGCGTCTGGCAGAAGATCGGCACCCGCGTGCCCTCGGGCAGGACCTTGACGATCGGGTAGCTGGTGGCAGGTCCGCTGCGCACGTTGAGGCGCACGCCGGGCGCGATCGGGTAGTACGTCAGCCCCGCCGTCGCGACCTGTGCCTCGACGGCGTCCCCGGCCGCAACCACTCCGGCCTCTTCGGCCTCTCTCACTTCTTCCACGCGGTCGACAGACATGAAAAAACCTCCCCCGTAAGACCCCATGGCTGCCATGGGGTCACGTTGATTCCCCCGAATCAAGCCATGAAACACATGTACACGATTCGCACATGGAGGCTAGCAAGTCGCCTCGGTCCCGCGAGCGTCATCGACTAGGCTCCGTGCGTCGCGCGCGCGGACGAACAGCACGGGGGTGGTCCATGGCGCCACAGCACAACACCGGAGCGGGCGCGGAAGCGGAACTTCCGGAGTACTCCGGTCACTACCACCTGGAGTCCTGCCTGGGCTCGGGGGGCATGGGCGTGGTCCACCTGGCCCGCAGCACCTCGGGCATGAAGGTCGCGGTGAAGGTCGTACACGCCGAATTCGCGCGGGACCCCGAGTTCAGGGGGCGGTTCCGGCAGGAGGTGGCGGCCGCGCGCCGGGTCAGCGGTGCCTTCACCGCGCCCGTCGTCGACGCCGATCCGGAGGCCGAACGGCCCTGGATGGCCACGCTGTTCATTCCCGGCCCGACCCTGTCGGAGCATGTGAAGCGGAACGGGCCCATGGGCCCGGACGAGTTGCGGCGGCTGATGGCCGGGCTCGCGGAGGCGCTGCGGGACATCCACCGGGTCGGCGTGGTGCACCGGGATCTGAAGCCCAGCAACGTGCTGCTCGCCGAGGACGGTCCGAAGGTCATCGACTTCGGCATCTCTCGGCCGAAAGACAGCGAACTGCGCACCGAGACGGGCAAGTTGATCGGGACGCCACCGTTCATGGCGCCCGAGCAGTTCCGGCGGCCGCGGGAGGTCGGGCCCGCCGCCGACATCTTCGCGCTGGGGTCCGTGCTGGTGCACGCGGCGACCGGGCGGGGGCCGTTCGACTCGGACAGCCCGTACGTCGTGGCGTATCAGGTCGTGCACGACGAGCCCGATCTGACCGGCCTGCCGGAGAGCCTCGCGCCGATGGTGCTGCGCTGTCTCGCGAAGGAGCCCGAGGACCGGCCGACGCCCGACGAGTTGATGCGGGAGCTGCGGTCGGTGGCCGCCTCGTACGACACCCAGGCGTTCATACCGGCACAGCGTGCGCCCGGTGACATGCAGGAATCGGAGCCGGCGGGGTCGGCTGGGGCGGCGGAGCCGGTTGAGTCGTCGAAGCCGTCGGACGGCGAGGCCGCCGGCGCAGGCGAGGTGGGCACGCGGCGGTGGGGGCGGCGGCGGCAGGTCGCTCTCGCCCTCGGCTCGCTGCTGCTCGTCGTGGGCGGCGGGTTCGCCTGCGTCCAGGTCTTCGGCGAGGACGCGGGCGGGGCCGCGCGGGGCGCGGGCGGGTCACGGTCCGCCGCCGACTCCTTCGCTCCTTGGGCGACGCGCCCGGCCGGGGCCGACGGTCTACCCAAGTGCACGTACGACGCGCGGCGGTTGATCTGTGCCCAGCTGGGGTGGGTGTCCGCCCTCGACGCGTCCGACGGGCGCGAGCTGTGGCGGCACGCCCTGTCCCCCGACGACAAGCCCCGCGAGGCGCCGGTCGTCGCGGGCGGGCTGGCGCATGTGCTCACGCACTCGGGCAAGCGCGTCGAGGCCTTCGACCCGGCATCGGGCAAGGTGCGCTGGGAGCGGGACGTGTCGACGTACGGGGGTGTCCGGTACGCCGGCGGCACCCTGCTGCTGACGGCGGGCGACGGCACGGTGACCGGGGTGGACGCCGCGTCCGGGCGGACCGCGTGGAGCCGGCGGATCCCGGGGGTGGGCGATCCGTATTTCGTGTCGTTCCCCGGGGACTCGCTGGTCTACGCGACCAGCACCTCGGGCGAGGGCCGCACCCGGGTCACCGCGGTGGACCCCGCCACCGGGGACGTGCGGTGGGACGAGCGGTTCGACGAGGCTCTGACACTGGTGGGCGCCGGGGACGACAGCGTCGTACTGCTGGCCGAGGACGGGGACGGCGGTTATGGCCGGGCCGACGCCGTGGTCCGTTTCACCCCCGAGACGAAGGTGTCGCGGCGGGTCGCGCTGTCCGTCGCGCTCCAGCAGCCGAGCGCGGCGGTGTACGGGGACCGGGTCTACCTCATGACGTACGACGGTGCTCTCGTGGCCGTCGACACCCGTGCGGAGAAGCTGCTGTGGTCCCTCCAGACGGCCGTGAGCAGGGGTTCGGTGCCGACCGTCGACGGCGCACACGTGTACTTCAGCGCCCCCGACGGCCGTCTTCTCGCCGTCGACGCCGAGGCGGGGAAGCTCGTCGGCCAGACGGAGCTGCGGTTCGGCGCGCACTCCGACGAGGTGGTCAGTACGCTGCCCGCGCCCGAGGCGGCCGACGGAGGGGTCTACGCCGGGGCTCCCGACGGGACGGTGTTCGCGGTGGACGGACGGGATCCGTCGGGCTGGTGAGGTTCGTGCGGGAACTTCGCGGACTTCGCGGACTTCGTGGATGTCATGGGCTTCGCGAACTTCGCAGACTTCGCCGACTTCGCAGACTTCGTCCGATGCGAAAGGGCCGCCCCCTGTTGACGGGGGCGGCCCTTCACTCTTCGGTCGGGCGTCAGCCCAGCTTCGACACGTCCCGCACCGCGCCCTTGTCGGCGCTCGTCGCCATCGCGGCGTAGGCGCGCAGGGCGGCGGAGACCTTGCGCTCACGGTTCGACGGGGCGTACACCCCGTTCAACGCCTCGTCACGGCGCGCGAGTTCCGTCTCGTCGACGAGCAACTCGATCGTGCGGTTCGGGATGTCGATGCGGATGCGGTCGCCGTCCTCGACGAGGGCGATGGTGCCGCCGGAGGCCGCCTCCGGGGAGGCGTGGCCGATGGACAGGCCCGAGGTGCCGCCGGAGAAACGGCCGTCGGTGATCAGGGCGCAGGTCTTGCCGAGGCCTCGGCCCTTGAGGAAGGACGTCGGGTACAGCATCTCCTGCATGCCGGGGCCGCCCTTGGGACCCTCGTAGCGGATGACGACGACGTCGCCGTGGGTGATCTGCTTGTTGAGGATCTTCTCGACGGCCTCCTCCTGCGACTCGCAGACGACCGCGGGACCCTCGAAGGTCCAGATCGACTCGTCGACCCCGGCCGTCTTCACCACACAGCCGTCGACGGCGAGGTTGCCCTTGAGGACCGCCAGGCCGCCGTCCTTGGAGTACGCGTGCTCGGCGGAGCGGATGCAGCCGTTCTCGGCGTCGTCGTCGAGGGCCTCCCAGCGCTCGGACTGGGAGAAGGCCTCGGAGGAGCGGACGCATCCCGGGGCCGCGTGCCACAGCTCGATCGCCTCCGGGGAGGGGGAGCCGGCTCGCACGTCCCAGGTCTTCAGCCAGTCCGCCAGGGACGGGCTGTGGACCGAGTGCACGTCCTCGTTCAGCAGGCCGGCGCGGTGCAGCTCGCCGAGGAGGGCGGGGATACCGCCGGCGCGGTGCACGTCCTCCATGTAGTAGGTGCGGTTCTTGGCGACGTTCGGCGCGACCTTCGCCAGGCAGGGCACGCGGCGCGAGACCGCGTTGATCTCGTCCAGGCCGAAGGGGACCTCCGCCTCCTGGGCGGCGGCCAGCAGGTGCAGGATCGTGTTGGTCGAGCCGCCCATCGCGATGTCCAGCGCCATCGCGTTCTCGAACGCGGCGAGGGTGGCGACGTTGCGCGGCAGGACCGACTCGTCGTCCTGCTCGTAGTAGCGGCGGGTGATGTCCATGACCGTGCGGGCGGCGCCGACGTAGAGCCGCCTGCGCGCGGTGTGGGTGGCCAGGACCGAGCCGTTGCCGGGCAGGGAGAGGCCGATGGCCTCGGTCAGGCAGTTCATCGAGTTGGCGGTGAACATGCCGGAACAGCTGCCGCAGGTCGGACAGGCGTTCTCCTCGATGCGGAGGATGTCCTCGTCGGAGATCTTGTCGTTCACGGCGTCGGAGATCGCGTCGACCAGGTCGAGCGTGCGGACCGTGCCGTCGACGAGGGTGGCGCGGCCGGACTCCATCGGGCCGCCGGAGACGAAGACCGTCGGGATGTTCAGGCGCAGGGCGGCCATCAGCATGCCCGGGGTGATCTTGTCGCAGTTGGAGATGCAGACCAGGGCGTCGGCGCAGTGTGCCTCGACCATGTACTCCACGCTGTCCGCGATCAGGTCGCGGGAGGGCAGGCTGTAGAGCATGCCGCCGTGGCCCATCGCGATGCCGTCGTCGACGGCGATCGTGTTGAACTCGCGCGGGATGCCGCCGGCCTCGGTGATCGCCTCGCTGACGATCCGGCCGACCGGCGCCAGGTGCGTGTGGCCGGGCACGAACTCGGTGAAGCTGTTGGCCACCGCGATGATCGGCTTCCGGCCGATGTCCGCACCGGGTACACCGGAGGCGCGCATAAGGGCGCGTGCGCCCGCCATGTTGCGTCCGTGGGTGACTGTGCGGGACCTCAGCTCGGGCATCGTCGCTCGCTCCTTCAGGCAGATAGGGCTGCTCATGAGCGTACGCCGGTCATCCAGGGAGCGGGACGAGGTGTCCGGAATGCGGGATACGCATCTCGGGGTCCGGCGCTCCCCGGCTGTCCGGCTCTCGCCGGCTCTCGCGCTCAGGGGCCGGTGAGGTGCCCCTGCACCACCGGCGCCACGCGCGCGATGATCTGCTCCACGTCCACCGAGGCCAGCGGTTCCACCTTGATCACGTACCGCAGCATCGCCGTACCGACCAGCTGCGCGGCCGCCAGCTCGGCGCGCAGCTCGGCGTCCGGCACGTCCAGCTGGGCGGCGATGCGGCGCAGCAGCTGCGCGGCGACGAGACGGCGGAAGACGGCTGCCGCGGTCTCGTTGTTCACCGCCGAGCGGACGATCGCCAGCAGCGGCATGCGCGTGGTGGGGTTCTCCCAGACGCCGAACATGAACCGGGTGAGGTGCTCCCCCACCTGGTCCAACGGCGCGTCGGCGACCGCGTCCGGCGCGTCGAGGGCGGGTGCGACGGCGACCTCCACGGCCGCCGCGAAGACCTGCTCCTTGGTGCCGAAGTAGTGGTGCACCAACGCCGCGTCGACCCCGGCGGCCTTGGCGATGCCCCGCACGGTCGACTTCTCGTAGCCCCGCTCGGAGAACTCCTCGCGGGCCGCCGCGAGGATGCGGTCACGGGTGTCGGCGGACTCGGCGCGCGGGGGCCGTCCGCGGCGGCGCGCTCCGGTGTCGGTCACCGGCGGGGCACCTTCAGCGCCGACGCCAGGTGCAGGCGCGTGAAGGCCAGGGCCTCCGCGAGATCGGCCTCACGTTCGGCGCTGGACATCGCGCGCCGGGTGTTGACCTCGATGACGACATGCCCGTCGAAGCCGCCCAGCGCGAGCCGCTCCAGCAGCTCGGCGCAGGGCTGCGAGCCGCGGCCGGGGACGAGGTGCTCGTCCTTGGCTGAGCCGTTGCCGTCGGCGAGGTGCACGTGGCCGAGCCGGTCGCCCATGCGGTCGAGCATGTGGATCGCGTCGGCACGGGCGGTCGAGGCGTGGCTGAGATCGATCGTGAAGTGCCGGTAGTCGTCCTTCGTCACGTCCCAGTCGGGCGCGTACGCGAGCATCTCGCGGTCGCGGTAGCGCCAGGGGTACATGTTCTCGACGGCGAACCGTACGTCCGTCTCGTCCGCCATCCGCCAGATGCCCTGGACGAAGTCGCGCGCGTACTGGCGCTGCCAGCGGAACGGCGGGTGGACGACGACGGTGCTCGCGCCCAGCTTCTCGGCCGCCGCGCGCGCCCGCTGGAGCTTGGCCCACGGGTCGGTCGACCACACGCGCTGCGTGATGAGCAGGCATGGAGCGTGTACGGCGAGGATCGGGACGCGGTGGTAGTCGCTGAGCCTGCGGAGCGCGTCGATGTCCTGGCTGACCGGGTCGTTCCACACCATGACCTCGACCCCGTCGTAGCCGAGGCGCGCGGCGATCTCGAAGGCCGTCGCCGTCGACTCCGGGTAGACCGAGGCAGTCGACAGGGCGACCTTCGCATCCGGGATGCGCACGACTGGCTCTGCCATGGGGGACAGGTTACGGGGTGCGGTGACCGGACTGCGGGGTGCCTCTTCGCCGTTGTGGCGCACGCCACGGGTGGCGGGAGTGGCCGGGTTCGATCCGTCGCGGCGAGCGGTGTCCGGCCGGGCGGGGCGACGGAAGGGGCGGGCCCTGTTCGGTCGGGGGCGGGTGGTGTGCGGTCGGAGGGGGCGGGTTGGACGGGGCGGGCTGTGCTCGGTCGTCTGCGCTCACGCGCGCGTGCCGCTCGGGGCGGGGCGTGTCCGGCTTGCCTCCGACGGGGCGTGTCCGGCTGGCCTCCGACGGGGCGTGTCCGGCTGGCCCCGGGCGGGCGTCTCCGGCTGGCCCCCAGCGGCCGTGTCCGGCTTGCACCCAGCGGGCGTCTTCGGCTCGCCCGCGCTCACGCACGCGCCGCTCTACGCGCGCGTGCCGCTCTACGCGCACGCGCCGCTCTACGCGCACGCGCCGCTCTACGCGCGCGTGCCGGTCTCGCGCACGCGCGTGGTCGGCCCGCGCTACGGCGACCCCATGTGGTCGAGCTTCCGCAGGATCACGCCCTCCCGGAGTGCCCACGGACATATCTCCAGCGCCTCCACGCCGAACAGGTCCATCGCTCCCTCGGCGACCAGCGCGCCCGCCAGCAGCTGGTTCGCGCGGCCCTCGGAGACGCCCGGCAGCTCCGCGCGCTGGGCGGTGGTCATGCCGGCCAGGCGGGGCACCCAGGCCTCCAGGGACTCCCTCTTCAGCTGGCGCTGGACGTAGGGGCCGTCGGCGGAGCGGGCGGCGCCGGCGAGGCGGGCGAGCTGCTTGAAGGTCTTCGACGTGGCGACGACGTGGTCGGGGGAGCCGATGCGGCTGAATTCCCCGACGGTCCGGGCGATCTCGGCGCGCACGTGCCGCCGCAGCGCTCGTATCCGCTCGGCGTCGGGCGGGTCCCCGGGCAGCCAGCCGGCCGTGAGACGGCCCGCGCCGAGCGGGAGGGAGACGGCCGCGTCGGGCTCCTCGTCGATGCCGTACGCGATCTCCAGGGAGCCTCCGCCGATGTCCAGGACCAGCAGCTTGCCGGCCGACCAGCCGAACCAGCGGCGGGCGGCGAGAAAGGTGAGCCGGGCCTCCTCCTCGCCGCTGAGGACCTGAAGCTCGACACCGGTCTCGGCCTGCACGCGCGCGAGGACGTCGTCGGCGTTGCCGGCCTCGCGCACGGCGGAGGTCGCGAACGGCAGCACGTCCTCGACGCCCTTGTCCTCGGCGGCCTGGAGGGCCTCCCGGACGACGTCGATCAGCGTGTCGACGCCCTCGCGGCCGATCGCCCCGCTCTCGTCGAGAAGTTCGGCGAGGCGCAGTTCCGCCTTGTGCGAGTGCGCGGGCAGCGGGCACGCGCCCGGGTGCGCATCCACGACCAGCAGATGCACCGTGTTCGATCCCACGTCGAGGACACCGAGTCTCATGCAGGGAACGCTACTGCCAGCCGTCCTGGCCTCGGCCCCTGGTGCCCATCCTGAGACGGTCCCGTTGCCGCGCGCGGGCGACTTACCCTGGTCAGGTGCCAAAGACGAAAAAGGCGAAGGAAGAAAAGGCCGACAAGACAGACAAGGCCGCCGAATCCACCAAGGTTCCTTCGGGTTCTTCGCGGGTGAAGTCGTCGAAGATGTCGCGCAGGGCCCTGAAAGCGGACGAGAAGGGTCTCGACTTCGCACGCGCGTGGGTCGAGTTCCCGGATCCGGCGGACGACGATCAGGTCTTCCGGTGCGATCTGACCTGGCTGACCTCTCGCTGGAACTGCATCTTCGGCAGCGGCTGCCAGGGCATCCAGGCGGGCCGCGCGGACGACGGCTGCTGCACGCTCGGCGCGCACTTCTCCGACGAGGACGACGAGAAGCGCGTGGCGGGGCACGTGGCGCGGCTCACGCCCGACATCTGGCAGCACCACGCCGAGGGCGAGCGCGACGGCTGGATCTCGGAGGACGACGAGGGCTCCCGGCAGACCCGCCCGTTCAACGGCTCGTGCATCTTCCAGAACCGCCCGGGGTTCGCCGGCGGCGCCGGCTGCTCGCTGCACATCCTCGCCCTCAAGGAGGGCCGCGAGCCGCTGGAGACCAAGCCGGACGTCTGCTGGCAGCTGCCGGTGCGGCGGACGTACGACTGGATCGACCGGCCCGACGACACGCGCGTGCTCCAGATCTCGATCGGTGAGTACGACCGGCGCGGCTGGGGTCCGGGCGGGCACGACCTGCACTGGTGGTGCACGTCGGCGACCTCGGCGCACGGCGCGGGCGACCCGGTGTACGTCTCCTACCGGCCGGAGCTGATCGAGCTGATGGGCAAGGCCGGCTACGACCGTCTGGTCGAGCTGTGCGAGGAGCGGCTCGCCTCGCAGCTGCCGCTGCTGGCCCCGCACCCGGCGGACCCGGTACCGGGTCCGCCGGTGGATCGGGCGGACCCGCTGGTCCCCGTCGATCCCGTCGAACCGACCGTGTGAGGCCCTCGGCCCGGCTCCCAGGAGCCGGGCCGACTCGCTTCCCGGACCGGATCGGACCGGTCTCGGCCTACGACGTCGACGGGCTCGGGTCGCCGCTGCCGTCGGACGGCGGGGTCGAGCCGCCCGGGTCGGACGGGGAGGGGTCGGTGGGCGTGGGCTCGGGGTCGGCGGAGGTCGGCGGGTCGCTCGGCGTGGGGTCGGTGGGGGGCGAGGCCGTCGGGGTCGGCTCCGGGTCGGACGAGGGGGGCGGGCCGCTCGGCGTGGGGTCGGGGTCCGAGGGGGTGGGCGCGATGCCGTAGCCCTCGATGGAGACGACGGCACCGGCCGGGGAGACCGCCACGCGCGCGTGCCAGTGCCCGGCGGGCTCGCGCAGATGGTCGACGTACACCTTGAGAGTGATCGATTCGCCGGGCTGGAGTGTGCCCGTGGTGCGGCTCAGGTAGAGCCAGGAGGCGCCGGTGGTCGCCGACCAGCGGACCGGCCCGTCCGCGTCCTCGGCCGCGGTCAGGGTGATCAGGGTGGTGTCGCCGCTGTGCCCGGCCGTGACGGTCAGTCGGCCCGCACCCTTGTCGCCGAGTCCGGGGACGCTGACGACCTCCACGGAGACATCCGGCTTGTCGCCCTCGGTGAGGCGGGAGCCGGGCCGGGTGCTGGCGTTGCCGGCATTCTGGTAGCCGCCCGACCCGTCGTCGTCGAGGCCGTCGGGGCCCTGTGCCTCGCTGGCGGTGGGCGAGCGGCCGTCGGAGTCGGCGGTCGGTGTGCCCCGGTAGGCCGCCCAGAGGGCGAGCACGGGCGCGGCGACGACGGTGGCGACGACCGTCGTCGTGACGGCACGCGCGCGGAGGCGGTCCCGTCGGGCGGCACGGTCCTTGGGGTCCATCGGGAAGCCGCGCCGGTCGAAGCGTGGCGCGGCGGCACCCCGCGCGCGGGGGAGGTGCGCCAGGACGGTGTGCAGGGCCGCGCGGGGCGCTTCCAGGACGGGCAGCTCGGCGGGTGTGACCCCGGCGCCGGGCCAGCGGCCGGGGACCGCGCGCTCCGCGGCCCGACGACAGCGCGGGCAGTCGTCGACGTGCCGGACGAGTTCGCGGCGCAGCGCGGCACTGAGCACGAGCTGGTGGTCGCCGGTCAGGCGGGCCACGCCGGGGCAGCCGCCGGTCTCGACGACCGCCAGGGCCGCACGCGTGCGTTCCACCTCGCAGGCGGCGGAGGAGAGCAGCTCGCGGGCCGCGGCGACCTCCATGCCGAGAACGGCCGCCACCTCGTGGGCGGCGAGGTGATGCCGTACGGCGAGTTCGAGCGCCTCGCGCTGCTCCGGGCTGGTGCCTGCGGCCTCCGGCCAGGCCAGCAGCGCGAGTTCGCGGCGCCGTTGCTCCTGGAGGTCGTCGGGCAGGGGCTCGGCGCCGCTCGTCCTGTGAGCGCCGTGCCGGGCCGGCGCGTGGGTGCCCTGACGTTTCTGCCTGGCCTCGCCGAGCTTGCGCAGGCAGGCCCAGCGGGCCAGGGCGTAGAGCCAGGCCCTGCGGTCGCCGGCGGCGTCCGGGACGCGTTGTCCGCGCCGTTCGGCGAGCGCCAGGACGTCGCCGAGGGCCGCCGTGGCGGTGTCGTGGTCGCACAGGACGGACAGACAGTAGGTGAACAGGCCGTCCAGGTAGGGCTCGTAGCGAGCGGGTGGGCGCTGCGCCAGCGTGCGCACCGCAGCGCGGTCGCGCGCCTCCCTGTGCGCCCGGTGTGCGCCGGTCGTGCGGGTCGGGGTTTCCGAACTGCTGCTCATCACCCGTGCGACCGTAGGCGCCGTGGAACGACCTCTTCTGCCCCCTTGAGTCCTTTTAATCCGTACGGGTGAAACGATCCCTCATAAGGGGACAGCAAACGCGGGTCGAGTGGCTCATTCATGACGGCCGTGGCCGATTCACAAGGGGTGAGGGTGCCCGGCCGGGGGGATGGCCGGGCGCCCTCACCCGGCGTCCGCCGCCCCGGGGGGCGGACGCGGCGAACGCTGCCTCGGGGACGCGTCTGCCCCGCCGGACCGGCTTTATGCACAGGCTTCTCGCGTTGTCAGACCTGGCGGTTACGGTTTCCCCATGGCTGCCCGCACGAAGACCACGAAGGACCGTCCGTCCTACCGCTGCACGGAGTGCGGGTGGCAGACGGCGAAGTGGCTCGGCCGGTGCCCCGAATGCCAGGCCTGGGGCACGGTCGAGGAGTACGGCGTGCCCGCGGTCCGTACGACGGCGCCCGGCCGTGTCACCACCTCCGCCCTGCCCATCGGCCAGGTCGACGGCCGTCAGGCCACTGCCCGCCCCACCGGCGTGCCCGAGCTGGACCGCGTCCTGGGCGGCGGTCTGGTCCCGGGCGCGGTCGTCCTCCTGGCCGGTGAACCGGGCGTCGGCAAGTCCACGCTCCTGCTCGACGTGGCCGCCAAGGCCGCGAGCGACGAGCACCGCACGCTGTACGTCACGGGTGAGGAGTCGGCGAGCCAGGTCCGGCTGCGGGCCGATCGCATCGGCGCCATCCACGACCACCTGTATCTCGCCGCGGAGACCGATCTGGCCGCCGTCCTGGGTCACTTGGACGCCGTGAAGCCGTCGCTGCTGATCGTCGACTCGGTGCAGACGGTGGCCTCCCCGGAGATCGACGGCGCACCCGGCGGCATGGCCCAGGTCCGCGAGGTCGCCGGCGCGCTGATCCGCGCCTCGAAGGAGCGCGGCATGTCCACGCTGCTGGTGGGCCATGTCACCAAGGACGGCGCGATCGCCGGCCCGCGCCTCCTCGAACACCTCGTGGACGTCGTCCTGTCCTTCGAGGGCGACCGGCACGCGCGCCTGCGTCTCGTGCGAGGCGTCAAGAACCGCTACGGCGCCACCGACGAGGTCGGCTGCTTCGAACTGCACGACGAGGGCATCACGGGCCTTACCGACCCAAGCGGCCTTTTCCTGACTCGTCGTGACGAACCGGTCCCCGGCACCTGTCTGACGGTCACCCTGGAGGGCCGCCGCCCCCTGGTCGCCGAAGTACAGGCGCTCACCGTCGATTCTCAGATCCCCTCCCCCCGCCGCACCACGTCGGGCCTGGAGACCTCCCGGGTCTCGATGATGCTCGCGGTCCTGGAGCAGCGGGGCAGGATCAGCGCGCTCGGCAAGCGGGACATCTACTCCGCGACGGTCGGCGGCGTGAAGCTCTCCGAGCCCGCGGCGGACCTGGCGATCGCCCTCGCGCTGGCCTCCGCGGCGAGCGACACCCCCCTGCCCAAGAACCTCGTCGCGATCGGCGAGGTGGGCCTCGCGGGCGAGGTCAGACGGGTCACGGGCGTCCAGCGCAGACTCGCCGAGGCCCACCGCCTGGGCTTCACGCACGCGCTCGTGCCGGGCGATCCCGGCAAGATCCCCGCGGGGATGAAGGTCCTCGAAGTCGCGAACATGGGGGAGGCTCTGAGGGTGCTCCCGCGCTCCCGTCAGCGAGAGGCCCCGCGGGAGTCGGAGCAGCGCCGGTAGACTTTGCCCAGGTCTCGCCCGTCCGTACGAACCGAGTGCGCGAAACGGGAGCACCAAAGAACCTGTGACCGGAGGAGTGCAGTGGCAGCCAACGACCGGGCGGCAGCTCCCGGAAAGTCCGGTGGGAGTTCCGGTGCCGAAGGCCTGATGCGTGCCGCGCTGAGCGCGGTGGCTCCCGGCACGGCCCTGCGCGACGGCCTGGAACGGGTTCTCCGCGGCAACACCGGCGGACTCATCGTGCTCGGTTCCGACAAGACGGTCGAGACGATGTGCACGGGCGGATTCGTCCTGGACGTCGAGTTCACGGCCACGCGCCTGCGTGAGCTGTGCAAGCTCGACGGCGGCATCGTCGTCTCGTCCGACCTGTCCAAGATCCTTCGGGCCGGCGTGCAGCTGGTGCCGGACCCCACCATTCCCACGGAGGAGACCGGCACCCGTCACCGCACGGCGGACCGCGTCAGCAAGCAGGTCGGCTACCCCATCGTCTCGGTCTCCCAGTCCATGCGCCTGATCGCGCTCTACGTCGACGGCCAGCGCCGCGTCCTGGAGGACTCCGCGGCGATCCTGTCCCGCGCGAACCAGGCGCTCGCGACCCTGGAGCGCTACAAGCTCCGCCTGGACGAGGTCGCGGGAACGTTGTCAGCGCTGGAGATCGAGGACCTGGTGACGGTCCGCGACGTCTCGGCGGTGGCGCAGCGCCTGGAGATGGTGCGCCGCATCGCCACCGAAATCGCCGAATACGTGGTCGAACTGGGCACCGACGGGCGTCTTCTCTCCCTCCAGCTCGACGAGTTGATCGCGGGCGTGGAGCCAGAGCGTGAACTGGTGGTCCGGGACTATGTTCCGGAGCCCACGGCCAAGCGCTCCCGCACGGTCGACGAGGCCCTGTACGAACTGAACGCGCTCACCCACGCGGAGCTGCTCGAAATGTCCACGGTGGCCCGTGCGTTGGGCTACACCGGCTCCCCCGAGGCGCTCGACTCCGCGGTCTCACCGCGCGGCTTCCGCCTGCTGGCCAAGGTTCCCCGCCTCCCCGGCGCCATCATCGACCGCCTGGTGGAGCACTTCGGCGGCCTGCAGAAGCTCCTCGCGGCGAGCGTCGACGACCTTCAGACGGTCGACGGCGTGGGCGAGGCGCGGGCACGCAGCGTGCGCGAAGGGCTATCGCGGCTGGCGGAGTCGTCGATTCTGGAGCGGTACGTCTGAGGCCAGGCGGTATGTGTGGTGCCCGTGAGGCGGCATCGGCCACCGCGCCCCGAGCCGGGCTCGACAGCCGTGCCGCCGCCCTGCCTCAGTCCTGGTCGAGGACGAACGAGGTCTGCGCCTTCGTGAACCCGGGCGCCTTCGCCTCCACCAGGTAGGTCCCGGCCCCCGCGATCCCCGCCGGAGGCGTCGCGCACTCCGGCGCACTCGGCTTCCGGTCCCACGTGATGGTGTAGGTGAAGCTGCCCCCGGCCGGCACCCGGTACAGCAGGCTCGCGGATCCCTTCGGGCAGTCGGCGGACGACCAGTAGTCCTGGGCGACGCCGGCCTGAGTGATCGTCAACACCGCGTTCCTGGGCCCGAGATCGACCTTGCAGTCATTGCCGGAGGAGTTCTGCGCCGTCAGCCGGAACGTGGGCGTCTGGTCCGGCGAGTAGGTGTTGCGGACGCTGCGCAGGCTCAACGTGACCACGCTGGCGGTGCAGTTGGGCAGCGTCGTACCGGCCGGCAGCGTCGTACCCGACCCGCTGCCGCCGGTACCGGCGCCGGTACCGGCGGCGGAACCACCGGACCCCGCCGAACCGGCTCCGCCCGTGTCCTCGCCGCCGGATCCGGCACCGTCGCCCGACCCGGTTTCCGAGCCCGAACCGGAGCCGCCGGTGCCCTCGTCGCCCGACTCGTCGCGCCCGCCCGGGTTTTGACTGATCGCGGGCCCGGAGCCGGAAGGGCCCGGCGTGATGGAGGAGGCGGGATTCTTGCCGTTGGAGCCGTCCGCCCCGTTCTTGCCGTCACCCCCGCCCGCGGTGACCACCCACGTGATCAGCAACGCCAACAGGGCGAGCACGGACAGCAGTACGACCCTCCGTCGCCAGTAGATGGAGGAGGGAAGCGGCCCGACCGGATTGCGCATAGATCCCACGGCGCAAACTGTACGAGAGATCCTTGCGCTGCTCGGCCCCACCCGCCGCCTGGGACACAACTTTTCCGGATCATCATCCCGGACACGGCTGTCCCGGTGCCGACTTGAGACCCTCGCGCACCCTTCCCGGTCGCGGGACGTGACATCGGCGCCGCGTTCCGGACACGGTCCGTGACGGCGCACTCCTTCGCACGCGCGCCCCTCACACCTCCGGCCGCGCCCGTGGCCCACGCGCGCGGATGGCTCCCGCGCCCCGCCCCACCGGTGGCGGTACGCGCGCGTGCCCCTTCGCGCATGGCAGGATCGGAAGGGCCATGACTGCGCCCACGAAGCCCCCGCACCACAGCCCCGCCGACACCGTCTCCGGCCAGCCCACCCGAGAGCAGCCGCCCGCGGCCACGACCGACCCGACGACCGCCGGACGGGCCACCGGCACGCGCCTGCACTCCCCCGTCATCGACTGGTTCGAGGACCACGCCCGCGACCTGCCCTGGCGGCGCCCCGAGGCCGGTGCCTGGGGTGTGATGGTCAGCGAGTTCATGCTCCAGCAGACGCCGGTCAGCCGCGTCCTGCCGGTCTACGAGCAGTGGCTCGCCCGCTGGCCGCGCCCCGCCGACCTGGCCTCCGAGGCCCCCGGTGAGGCCGTGCGCGCGTGGGGCCGGCTCGGCTATCCGCGACGCGCCCTGCGGCTGCACGGCGCCGCGGTGGCCATAACGGAACGCCACGGCGGCGACGTACCGGCGGATCACGCGCAGCTGCTGGCGCTGCCCGGCATCGGCGAGTACACGGCCGCCGCCGTCGCCTCCTTCGCCTACGGGCAGCGGCACGCCGTCCTGGACACCAACGTCCGCCGGGTGTTCGCGCGCGCGGTCACCGGGGTCCAGTACCCGCCGAACGCCACCACGGCTGCCGAGCGCAAGCTGGCGCGCGCCCTGCTGCCCGAGGACGAGAAGGTCGCCGCACGCTGGGCCGCCGCGTCCATGGAGCTGGGAGCGCTCGTCTGCACGGCGCGGAACGAGACCTGCCACCACTGCCCGATCGCCGCCCAGTGCGCCTGGCGGCTCGCGGGCAAGCCGGAACACGACGGCCCGGCGCGCCGCGGCCAGACGTACGCCGGTACGGACCGCCAGGTGCGCGGCAAACTGCTCGCCGTCCTGAGGGAGGCCCACACGCCCGTGCCGCAGGCGGCACTCGACCGGGTGTGGCACGAGCCGGTGCAGCGCGCGCGTGCGCTGGACGGCCTCGTCGCGGACGGTCTGGTCGAACCGCTGGCGGGCGGCCTGTACCGGCTGCCGCTCACCTGACGCACGGTCAGTTCACAGTCGGACGGCGATGCCGGGGCCGCAGCCGGGCCCCTGTCACAGTCGACCGGCGGAAGACTCATCACAAACCGGCAGCATTGGGCCGACTTCCTTACCCCTGACCCACCTCCGTTACACAACCGACGGACAGCCGACTGCTAGCCGCAGGCTGCCTCGGACAGTGCCGTGACAACACCTCCGTAGCTTCGCTTGTGTGCCCGGCAGCGACACGAGGGCCACAGACCACGAGCAGGAAACCGGCGGACGACAGCCAGCCGGAACGGGGATACGGAGGCGGTTGATCATGGCGCACGGAGAGGTGCTCGAGTTCGAGGAGTACGTCCGCACCCGGCAGGACGCGCTGCTGCGCAGCGCCCGCCGACTGGTTCCGGACCCGGTGGACGCGCAGGACCTCCTCCAGACCGCCCTGGCGCGGACGTACGGCCGCTGGGACGGTATCGCCGACAAGCGGCTGGCGGACGCCTACCTGCGCCGGGTCATGATCAACACGCGGACCGAGTGGTGGCGGGCCCGCAAGCTGGAGGAAGTCCCCACCGAGCAGCTGCCGGACGCCAGCGTGCAGGACTCCACCGAGCAGCACGCGGACCGCGCCCTGCTGATGGACGCGATGAAGGTGCTCGCTCCGAAGCAGCGCAGCGTCGTCGTGCTGCGACACTGGGAGCAGATGTCCACAGAGGAGACGGCCGCCGCCCTCGGCATGTCGGCCGGTACGGTCAAGAGCACGCTGCACCGGGCGCTCGCCCGGCTCCGCGAGGAGCTGGAAGCCCGCGATCTGGACGCACGCGCGCTGGAGCGTGAGGAGCGGGAGCGTTGCACGGCGGCCTGACCGAGGCCGGGCCCTCACCGGCCCGAGGCACTTTCCAGGCGGTGATCGCGGCGGTGGCCGTGCTCGCCGCCCTCGGCCTTTTCCTGTCCTCGTGCGCCACCGGCGGCACCGGCGCCCGTGACGAGGGCCCGGCACACGCCGAGGCGGTCGCCGGCACCACCGCCTCCCCGTCGGGCACCCCCACCGACGTCCCCGACCGCACCGACGCCGTCCGGATCGTCAAGGACGACCCCGAGGTCTCGGCGGAGGTCAAGCGCGAGCTGAAACCCTGCGTCGGCGACGAGTACCCGGTCGACGTCTCCTTCGGGGACCTCACCGGCGGCGCCGAGACGGATGTCGTCGTCAACGTGCTGACCTGCGGTGACGCGGTCGGGGTCGGGTCGTATGTGTACCGGGTGACGAGCGGCCGGTACGAGAACGTGTTCAAGGCCGAGGAACCCCCGGTCTACGCCGAGATCGACCGCGGCGACCTGGTGGTGACCAAGCAGGTGTACGAGAAGGGCGACCCGGTCTCCAGCCCCTCCGGCGAGAACGTGATCACGTACCGCTGGACGGCCACGGGCCGCTTCGTCAAGGAGTACAGCTGGCACAACGACTACAGCAGCGTCGTCGGCGGGGATGCGACGCCGGTGCCGGAGAGCGGCTGACGGACTCAGTACATCGAAACTCCGTACATCGAAACTCGGCGGCTCGGCAGCTCGGCGGCTCGGCAGCTCGGCAAGAAAATCTTCTGTCGCGTGAACCGTTCGGGCCTCCCGGACCGATGAACCAGTGAACGCACCAGGCGCTCCGGGCGTCCCACCTAGGGACAACAAACCTGACAGCGCACCGACAGACACACGGACACACGGACGCACGGGCACAACAGGCCCCCGCAGGCACAACAGACACCGCACATCCGCGACATCAATGAGGACTGAGAGCACCGGGATGGCAGACCAGACACACGTTCTGTTCGTCGAGGACGACGACGTCATCCGCGAGGCCACCCAGCTCGCCCTGGAGCGGGACGGCTTCGTGGTCACCGCGATGCCCGACGGCCTGTCCGGCCTGGAGGCGTTCCGGGCGGACCGCCCCGACATCGCCCTGCTGGACGTCATGGTGCCCGGACTGGACGGCGTGAGTCTGTGCCGCCGAATCCGGGACGAGTCCACCGTGCCGGTGATCATGCTCTCCGCGCGCGCCGACTCCATCGACGTCGTCCTCGGCCTGGAGGCCGGCGCCGACGACTATGTGACCAAGCCCTTCGACGGGGCCGTCCTGGTCGCCCGCATCCGCGCGGTGCTGCGCCGATTCGGGCACGCGGGCGGACCGGACCGCGGGGAGGCGGAGTCCTCCGCCGCCGGGGGCGTGCTGACCTTCGGCGACCTGGAGATCGACACCGAGGGCATGGAGGTGCGCCGGGCCGGGCAGCCGGTCGCGCTCACGCCGACCGAGATGCGCCTGCTGCTGGAGTTCTCCTCCGCCCCGGGCACGGTCCTCTCACGGGACAAGCTGCTCGAGCGGGTGTGGGACTACGGCTGGGGTGGTGACACCCGCGTCGTCGATGTCCATGTGCAGCGGCTGCGGACGAAGATCGGCCAGGACCGTATCGAGACGGTCCGCGGCTTCGGCTACAAACTGAAGGCCTGAGCGGACAGGGGTATGCGGGGGATGTTGCGGCACCTGGTTCCGGCCCGCGTGGAGCGCGTGGGCATCCGCACCGGCCTGCGGTGGAAGCTCAGCGCGGCCATCGCGCTGGTCGGCGCGCTGGTGGCGGTCGTGCTCAGCCTCGTCGTCCACAACGCCGCGAGGGTGTCCATGCTGGACAACGCCCGTGACCTGGCCGACGAGCGCATCCAGATCGCCCAGCGCAACTACGAGCTGTCCGGGCGCCCCAACTTCCCCAACAGCAAGATCGACGACCAGGAACTGCCCTCGGAGCTGAGGTTCAAGGTCGAGAAGGGGCGCCGGGCCACGTTCGTCTCCGACCGCGGGGACGGGGCGCCGGACATCTGGGCGGCCGTGCCTTTGAAGGACGGGCATGTCCTCTCCCTGCACACCGGCTTCACCGACCGCAGCACCGACATCCTCAACGACCTCGACCAGGCCCTGGTGATCGGCTCCATCGCGGTCGTCCTCGGCGGCAGCGCGCTCGGGGTGCTGATCGGCGGGCAGCTGTCGCGCCGGCTGCGCAAGGCGGCGGCCGCGGCGAACCGGGTCGCCACGGGCGAGACGGACGTGCGGGTGCGGGAAGCCATCGGCGGGGTCGTGCGGGACGAGACCGACGACCTGGCCTCCGCCGTGGACGCCATGGCCGACGCGCTCCAACAGCGGCTGGAGGCCGAGCGCCGGGTGACCGCCGACATCGCGCACGAGCTGCGCACACCCGTGACCGGACTGCTGACGGCCGCCGAACTGCTGCCGCCTGGCCGGCCCACCGAACTGGTCATGGACCGGGCGAAGGCGATGCGCACGCTCGTCGAGGACGTCCTGGAGGTGGCCCGCCTCGACGGCGCCTCCGAGCGCGCGGAGTTGCAGGACATCCTGCTGGGCGAGTTCGTCACCCGGCGGGTGGCGGCCAAGGACCCGGAGGTCGAGGTACGGGTGGTACACGAGTCGATGGTCACCACCGACCCGCGGCGCCTGGAGCGCGTCCTGCTGAACCTGCTCACCAACGCCGGCCGGCACG
Source organism: Streptomyces sp. NPDC058335 (assembly GCF_042723915.1). Classification (NCBI taxonomy): domain Bacteria; kingdom Bacillati; phylum Actinomycetota; class Actinomycetes; order Kitasatosporales; family Streptomycetaceae; genus Streptomyces; species Streptomyces sp. NPDC058335. The sequence continues at coordinate 27,962 of NZ_JBHXHX010000012.1, forward strand.
GCAAGCCGCCGATCCAGGTCACCGTCGAGGGCAGGGTCATCCGGGTCCGTGACCACGGTCCCGGGTTCCCCCAGGATCTGCTCGCGGAGGGCCCGAGCCGCTTCCGCACGGGCAGCAGCGACCGGGCAGGCCGCGGCCACGGCCTCGGCCTCACCATCGCGGCAGGACAGGCCCGCGTCCTGGGCGCCCGGCTGACCTTCCGCAACGTACGGCCCGCGGGAGCGCCGGAACACATACCGTCCGAGGGCGCCGTAGCCGTCCTCTGGCTACCGGAACACGCCCCGACGAACACGGGAAGCCATCCGATGCTGCCGTAGGGGCGGGCGACGGGCGGGTGGGCGTGCGGGGCGGGCGCCGCCGTGGAGCCAGGTGCCGCCATTGGGTGCGTGTACTGGCGGCGGGGGCCGGTGGAGGCCGCAGGGCCCCGCGTAGCCGCAGGGGCAGGGCCCAGGCCAGAGGGCAGGGGCAGGGGTAGGCCGCTGGGCCAGTGCAGGCCACAGGGCCAGATGCGTACGTGCTGATCAGTTGGGCAGCACGTGTGGGTCGCAGGGCCCGGCGCAGACGTACAGCCAGGTGCAGGCGTACAGCCACCTGCGGGTCACAGCACCAGGTACCGCCCTGCCCCATGCCAGAGGCCCCCGGGGCGGACGCCGGCCGGGGGCCTCTCGCGCAGGTCATACAGCGACGGAGGGGGGACCGCCGCCCTCGACAGGCGGCGGCGGTCCCTTCGCATTCGCGGTGGGTCAGACCGGCTCGACCGCCGGCGTCTTCGGGGCGGTGGGCCCGTCCGGGGTGTTCTCCTGCTTCGGTTCGGCTCCGCGGAGCGGGACCTCCTTGACGAACACGGCCGCCACCAGCGCGACCACGGCCACGACGGCTCCGAGGACGAACGCCGCGTGCGTGCCGTCGGACACCGCGAACTGGTAGGCCTCCCGCGCCGGGGCCGGAAGCTTGGCGAGGCTGGCGGCGTCCAGTTGCGCGGACTGCTCGGTGATCTTGGAGCCCAGCGCGCCGGCCCGCTCGGACATGGCGTCCTGGACCCGGCTGTTGAACAGCGCGCCCATGATCGCGACACCGAAGGAGGAACCGAGCGTACGGAAGAGGGTGGCCGAGGAGGACGCGACGCCCATGTCCTTCATCTCGACGCTGTTCTGCGCGACCAGCATGGTGATCTGCATCAGGCAGCCCATGCCGAGGCCGACGACCGCCATGAACACACCGGAGGTGAACCGGGAGGTGCCGGTGTCCATCGTGGACAACAGATACAGCCCGACGATCATCAGCGCGCTGCCGGCGACCGGGAAGATCTTGTAGCGGCCGCTGCTGGTCGTGATCCGGCCGGCGACCATCGAGGTCACGAGCATCGCGCCGAGCATCGGCAGGAGCAGCAGGCCGGAGTTGGTCGCCGAGGCGCCCTGCACCGACTGCTGGTACAGCGGCAGGAACAGGGTGGCGCCGAACATCACGAAGCCGGTGATGAAGCCGATGACGGCCATCAGCGTGAAGTTGCGGCTGCGGAAGATGTGCAGCGGCAGGATCGGCTCGACGGCCCTGGTCTGCCAGAACACGAACCCGACGAGCGTGGCGACACCGATGCCGATCAGTTCCATGATCCGCGCGGAGGACCAGGCGTACTCCGTGCCGCCCCAGGTGGTGACGAGCACGATGGAGGTGATGCCGACGGTGAGCAGTCCGGCGCCCAGGTAGTCGATGCGCGCCTGGGACCGCTTCTTCGGCAGGTGGAGGACGGCGGTGATGAGGCCGAGGGCCACCACGCCGAGCGGCAGGTTGATGTAGAAGGCCCAGCGCCAGCCCCAGTGGTCGGTGATGGTGCCGCCGACCAGCGGTCCGCCGATCATGGCGATCGCCATCACGCCGGCCATCATGCCCTGGTACTTGCCGCGCTCGCGCGGCGGAACGAGGTCGCCGATGATCGCCATGACGCCGACCATCAGACCGCCGGCACCGAGCCCCTGCACGGCACGGAAGCCGATCAGCTGGCCCATGTCCTGGGCCATCCCGCTCAGGACCGAGCCGGCCAGGAAGATGACGATCGAGCTGAGGAAGGCGCCCTTGCGCCCGTACATGTCGCCGAGCTTGCCCCAGATCGGGGTGGAGGCGGCGGTGGCGAGGGTGTACGAGGTCACCACCCATGACAGGTGTTCCAGGCCGCCGAGGTCGCCGACGATCGTCGGCATCGCGGTGCCCACGATCATGTTGTCGAGCATCGCGAGCATCATCGTGATCATCAGTGCGAGGATCACGACCCGCACGCTCTGCTGTTTCTTGGCCGGTATGCCGGTGTCCGGCTCAACGGTTCTCGTGTCCGCCATCGTTTCCCACTCCCCCAGGGCAGGCACTTACTTGCCGCCCGGCTAGTTCACTAGACTGGGAAAATAGACCCGCAACTAGCCGGGCGTCAAGTAAGTTCCGACAGGGCAGAAGGTAAGCGTTTCTTACCTGCCGGCACCCGCTTTCGCGGCGACGCGAGGAGTACGAGGATGGACGTCACCATGGACGGCACCAAGCAGCGACGCCGCGGCAACACCCGCCAGCGCATCCAGGACGTGGCGCTCGAACTCTTCGCCGAGCAGGGCTACGAGAAGACCTCCCTCCGCGAGATCGCGGAGCGTCTGGACGTCACCAAGGCGGCCCTGTACTACCACTTCAAGACCAAGGAAGAGATCATCGTCAGCATCTTCACGGATCTGACGAAGCCGATCGAGGACCTGATCGAGTGGGGCCGGAGCCAGCCGCGCACCCTGGACACCAAGCAGGAACTCCTGCGGCGCTACAGCCGCGCCCTCAGCGAGGCGGCCCCGTTCTTCCGCTTCATGCAGGAGAACCAGGCGACGGTCCGCGAGCTCCAGGTCGGCGAGTCCTTCAAGAACCGCATGCGCGGACTGCGCGACATCGTCATCGACCCGGACGCCCCCCTCGCCGACCAGGTGCGCTGCGTCAGCGCCATCTTCACGCTGCACGCCGGCATGTTCTTCCTGCACGACCTCGAAGGCGACCCCGAGGAGAAGCGCGAAGCTGTCCTCGAGGTCGCCATCGATCTGATCACTCAGGCTCATCAGGGCTCGCAGTCGTCGTCCTGACGGCTGCCGCGGATCACCGTCGTCAGACGGTCACGCCCTTGCCGCGCAGGAACTTCACCGGGTCGATCGCCGAACCGTAGTTGGCGGTGGTCCGGATCTCGAAGTGCAGGTGCGGGCCGCTGGAGTTCCCGGTGCTGCCGGACAGGGCTATGCGCTGGCCGGTCTTGACGATCTGGCCGACCTTCACGTCGACGCGCGACAGGTGGGCGTACTGGGAGTAGACGCCGTTGGCGTGCTTGATGACGACGGCGTTGCCGTAGGCGGGGCCGTCACCGGCACCGTTGCCGCCGGCCTTGACGACCTTGCCGCCGTGGGCGGCGAGGACCTTGGTGCCGGTCGCCACGGCGAAGTCCTGGCCACTGTGGGTGGAGTTCCACATGTTGCCGGCCTGGGCGAAGCTGGCGGACAGCTTGTACTTCTTCACCGGGTCGACCCAGGAGGCCGCCGAGGCCTTCTTGGCGACCGACACGGCGGTCGCGGCCGTGGGTGCCGCCGTCTGAGCCTGGGGCGCGACAGCGGACGCCACTCCGGACCCCAGCACGACCGTGGCGCCGAGAGCGGCGGCGCCGACGGCCACGCGGGTGCGGAGCTGGGACGTACGGGAAGAACGGAACGGGACGCGCTGGAACATCGAAACCTCATGGGGCCGGGGACAGAGAGAACCACCCGACGTACGGACCGGATGGCCATCCCTTGGTAACCCGGGGATCGGCAATGCCCCAAACGTGTGATCTACGACGGAACCTAGTAGTCCGTCCCAAAACGGCACACTTCTTAACAGTCCACCCTTACGACCGCATTCACCCCCCGTCCACGCGGGAGGCCTGTCGGACGGAAGGGTTCTAGCTGTTATATCCCTTTCGCCCGAGTCGCCCTCGCCACTATTCCGCCTAGTACGTGACGTAACTCCTGTGCGCCATGTCACCGGCCGCCCGGCGTACGGCACTTCGCAATGTGACGGCGGCTACTTGCCTGGCCCTTCAGGCAGTTGTGACCCGCGTCACGAAGCGTGCACGAGGGTGTGACCGGCCTCTCACGGCCCTCTACCGTCCAGTAACCCGCTGGTTCCCCTCAAGCCATCCCCACCGATGAGCATGCCCACGACACCCGCAGCGTTTGGACGCGAGAGGACCCCCACACCATGACCAGAGGCACCTGGACGCGCCGTATCGGCATGACCGCCGTGGCGACGGCCGCCGTCACCGCGATGGCCGTCCCGGCCGGCGCCCAGGCCGCGACGGCCACCGGCACCACCGGCACCACCGCCGTCGCCACCGCCGCCGCGGAGGACGTCGACTACCACACCTGGCAGGCGGACTGCCTGTCCGTGATGAACCAGGCCCTGCCCTACCTGAAGCAGCGCATCGCCGCCGTCAAGCCGGGCGAGAAGCAGGCCCTGGTCCTCGACATCGACAACACCACCCTGGAGACCGACTTCGGCTTCAGCTACCCGCAGCCGGCCAACAAGCCGGTCCTCGACGTCGCCAGGTACGCCCAGGAGCACGGCGTCTCGCTCTTCTTCGTCACCGCCCGCCCCGGCATCATCTCGGGCGTGACCGACTACAACCTCAAGTACGTCGGATACAAGGTCTCCGGCCTCTACGTACGCGGCCTGTTCGACCTCTTCAAGGACGTCGCCGCCTACAAGACCGCCCAGCGCGTGAACATCGAGTCCAAGGGCTACACGATCATCGGGAACATCGGCAACAGCGCCACCGACCTGTCGGGCGGCCACGCCGAGAAGACCTTCAAGCTGCCGGACTACGACGGGCAGCTGTCGTAAATCCTGCGGACATGCGAAAGGGGCCGGTGCTTTTCAGCACCGGCCCCTTTCGTCAGCTCGGACCCCGGAGGCTCAGCCCTCGGAGGCTCAGCCCCTGGAGGTTCAGGCGTCCTTGCTCAGGTTCGGACCCGCCCCGCCGGCCGCCTGCTCGATCGGCGGAACGTCCGGCAGCGCCGCCTTCTCCTCACCCCGGAAGGTGAAGGTCTTGGCCTCGCCCTCGCCCTCGGTGTCCACGACCACGATGTGACCGGGACGCAGCTCACCGAAGAGGATCTTCTCCGAGAGCGTGTCCTCGATCTCGCGCTGGATGGTGCGACGTAGCGGACGCGCACCCAGCACCGGGTCGTAACCCTTCTTGGACAGCAGCTCCTTGGCGGACTGGGAGAGCTCGATGCCCATGTCCCGGTCCTTGAGGCGCTCGTCCACCTTGCCGACCATCAGGTCGACGATCTGGAGGATGTCCGCCTGGGTCAACTGCGGGAAGACGACCACGTCGTCGACGCGGTTGAGGAACTCGGGCCGGAAGTGCTGCTTCAGCTCGTCCGAGACCTTGTTCTTCATGCGCTCGTAGTTGGACTTCGTGTCACCCGCGGCGGCGAAGCCGAGGTTGAAGCCCTTCGAGATGTCCCGCGTGCCGAGGTTGGTCGTCATGATGATGACCGTGTTCTTGAAGTCCACGACCCGGCCCTGGGAGTCGGTCAGGCGACCGTCCTCCAGGATCTGGAGCAGCGAGTTGAAGATGTCCGGGTGGGCCTTCTCCACCTCGTCGAAGAGGACGACGGAGAACGGCTTGCGGCGGACCTTCTCGGTCAGCTGGCCACCCTCTTCGTAACCCACGTATCCGGGCGGGGAACCGAAGAGACGCGACACCGTGTGCTTCTCGCTGAACTCCGACATGTCGAGGGAGATCAGCGCGTCCTCGTCACCGAAGAGGAACTCGGCGAGCGCCTTGGACAGCTCGGTCTTACCGACGCCGGACGGGCCGGCGAAGATGAACGAACCACCGGGACGCTTCGGGTCCTTGAGGCCCGCACGCGTACGACGGATCGCCTTCGAGAGCGCCTTGACGGCGTCCTTCTGGCCGATGACCCGCTTGTGGAGTTCGTCCTCCATGCGCAGCAGACGCGAGGACTCCTCCTCGGTCAGCTTGAAGACCGGGATGCCGGTGGCGGTCGCGAGGACCTCGGCGATCAGCTCGCCGTCGACCTCGGCGACGACGTCCATGTCGCCGGCCTTCCACTCCTTCTCCCGCTTGGCCTTGGCGGCCAGGAGCTGCTTCTCCTTGTCGCGGAGGGATGCGGCCTTCTCGAAGTCCTGCGAGTCGATCGCGGACTCCTTGTCGCGGCGGACGCCGGCGATCTTCTCGTCGAACTCGCGCAGGTCCGGCGGCGCGGTCATCCGGCGGATGCGCATCCGGGAACCGGCCTCGTCGATCAGGTCGATCGCCTTGTCCGGCAGGAAGCGGTCCGAGATGTACCGGTCGGCCAGGGTGGCCGCCTGGACCAGCGCCTCATCCGTGATGGAGACACGGTGGTGCGCCTCGTACCGGTCGCGCAGACCCTTGAGGATCTCGATGGTGTGCGGCAGGGACGGCTCCGCGACCTGGATCGGCTGGAAGCGGCGCTCGAGGGCCGCGTCCTTCTCCAGGTGCTTGCGGTACTCGTCCAGCGTGGTGGCACCGATGGTCTGGAGCTCACCGCGGGCCAGCATCGGCTTCAGGATCGAAGCGGCGTCGATGGCGCCTTCGGCGGCACCCGCACCGACCAGCGTGTGCAGCTCGTCGATGAACAGGATGATGTCGCCGCGGGTGCGGATCTCCTTGAGGACCTTCTTCAGGCGCTCCTCGAAGTCACCGCGGTAGCGGGAGCCGGCGACCAGCGCGCCGAGGTCCAGGGTGTAGAGGTGCTTGTCCTTGAGGGTCTCGGGCACCTCGCCCTTGACGATGGCCTGGGCGAGGCCCTCGACGACGGCGGTCTTGCCGACGCCGGGCTCACCGATCAGGACCGGGTTGTTCTTGGTACGGCGGGACAGCACCTGCATGACCCGCTCGATCTCCTTCTCGCGCCCGATGACCGGGTCGAGCTTGGACTCACGAGCGGCCTGGGTGAGGTTCCGGCCGAACTGGTCGAGGACCAGGGACGTCGAGGGGGTGCCCTCGGCAGGACCGCCACTGGCGCCGGCGGTCTCCTTGCCCTGGTAACCGGAGAGCAGCTGGATCACCTGCTGCCGCACACGGTTCAGATCTGCGCCCAGCTTGACCAGGACCTGGGCGGCGACGCCCTCGCCCTCACGGATCAGGCCGAGCAGGATGTGCTCCGTGCCGATGTAGTTGTGGCCGAGCTGAAGGGCCTCGCGGAGCGACAGCTCCAGGACCTTCTTGGCACGGGGGGTGAAGGGGATGTGGCCGGACGGGGCCTGCTGCCCCTGCCCGATGATCTCCTCCACCTGCTGGCGGACCGCCTCGAGCGAAATCCCGAGGCTCTCAAGGGCCTTGGCGGCGACACCCTCACCCTCGTGGATCAGGCCCAGGAGGATGTGCTCGGTGCCGATGTAGTTGTGGTTGAGCATCCGGGCTTCTTCCTGAGCCAGGACGACAACCCGCCGCGCGCGGTCGGTGAACCTCTCGAACATCGTTAATCGCTCCTCAGAGCGGTCAGGCAGTGGGGGGAACTTCCCCTCCCTGTCCTTCCGCAGCTTAGTCCCGCAAGCGGGGACCGCTCATTCCAACTGCCGACACCGTCGATGGCCTCCTGACCCCGAACGCCGACATCTGCTCCAACCCGATGGTGCGAGACGATGTTCCCGCAGGCCAGACAGTTACCCCTGTCGCCAGTACGCCGATGGCGAACGTGAGACCGCCGTTTCCTGCGTGTCGCCCCCTCCCACTAGGGATGTCTTACCCGCCGGGACTGACACTCCATGCCGTGAGCACCCGATCCCTCCGCTACGGGCGAACAACCTTGCGCCTCCCGGCACCCCCGCACGCCCCCCGTTTCGCCACTGTGCGCATTTGGTGGAGCACTCAGCGTAACTCGGGGGCGTTCAGGACTGTTGCACTCGGCATGGTTGGCTCAGTCCCCTCGGCCGTGTTCCAGGTCGTTTCCCTGGCCGTCCCTCCGGCCGCCTCTGCGACATCCCCGGTCCCCTCTCCCCGCAGGCCGCTCGATCCGGACCGTCCGGCCGAGAGCCTCCGCGGCTGGTACGAGAACGAACTGGGGTGGCCGACGGTGCCCGGAGAGCCCGTACGACTTCGGGTGGGCGTGTGCTTCGACGTGCTGGACGTGCCGGCGGAGGCGGGTCACGCGGCGCTGAGGCACCTGGCGCCGGGCTCTCCGGTGGCTGTGCGGGGCGACCGGATGCGGCTGCTGGTGGCGGCGGGGAGCGCGGAGGAGCTGCCCGGCATCCTGCGGTGGCTGGAGTGGGACGCGCTGCCGCTGGATCTGACGGCGACCGGCGCGGGCGGGGCCGTCGAGGCGCCCCTGCCGCCGGGCGGAACCTGTGGCGGGACAGCGGTGCAGGGGGCCGCCGTGTGGGTGCGGCCCCCCGTCGGAGGGCGCGAGGTCGAGGCCTCGCTGCCGACGATGTCGGCGCTGGGGGGCGTTGGGGGCGCCCCCGACCTGGTGCGATTGGTGGACACGCTGGCGACGCACTGTCACCGTGTCCGGCTGCGGCGCGCCTGCGCTCAGCCGTTGGCCTTCTCGTAGGCCTCGCGAATGGTCGCGGGAACACGGCCACGGTCATTGACCTCGTAACCGTTCTCCTTCGCCCAGGCGCGGATCTGCGCGGTGTCCTGGCTGCCACCGACAGCGGCGCGCGTCTTTCCACGTCCACCCGAAGCACGGCCACCGGTGCGCCGGCCACCCTTCACATAGGGGTCGAGAAGGCTGCGCAGCTTGTCCGCATTGGCAGTCGTGAGATCGATCTCGTATGTCTTGCCGTCCAGCGCGAACGTCACGGTCTCGTCGGCCTCGCCGCCGTCGAGGTCGTCGACAAGAAGGACCTGAACCTTCTGTGCCACCGGATTTCCTTTCATCGATAACGTGAGGGCCGGGGGTCTACGGCGTTCCGCCGTTTCGCCGCCCCCTGTTATATGCAGTACTGCAGTACGTCGGAAAGCAAACCGCTTTTGCTGGGAAAACACAAACCCTCGGGAGAGACCGGCTGCCCGTACACCGCACGGAAACGTGCGCGTTTCGGACATAGGGCACCTGGGCAAGGCGGCTCCACCGGAATGGGACTCGACGATCACAGATGCAGAAGCATCCGGCTGTTGCCCAAGGTGTTCGGTTTCACTCGTTCGAGACCGAGGAACTCGGCGACGCCCTCGTCATAGGAACGGAGCAGCTCCGTGTAGACATCGGTGTCGACCGGCGTCTCGCCGATCTCCACGAAGCCGTGCTTGCCGAAGAAGTTCACTTCGAAGGTCAGGCAGAAAACCCGGCGAACGCCGAGCCAGCGCGCGGTCTGCAGCAACTTCTCCAACAACTGGTGACCGACGCCGGCGCCCTTCAGGCCGGGCTTCACCGCGAGAGTGCGGACTTCCGCGAGGTCTTCCCACATCACGTGCAGGGCACCGCAGCCCACGACCTCGGCGTTGTCGTCGCGTTCGGCGACCCAGAACTCCTGGATGTCCTCGTAAAGGGTCACCGTCGCTTTGTCGAGCAGGATGCCGCCACGGACGTACGCGTCAAGGAGACGGCGTACGGCGGGGACATCGCTGGTCCGGGCCCGGCGGACGGTGATGGCTTTAGCGCTGACTTCAGGGCTCTGTGCTGACATGAGCGGACGCTATCGCCCGTCGGACTCCGTCGCCGACCCGGGGTTCTCCCGCGGACTCCCCGCTTCGGGGCGTTCGGAAGTTTCGGGTCCCTGGACGATGCGTACCGCATCGCGCAGGGCATGGCGCTGTTCGTCGCTCATCATCCCGAAGAAGGCGACGAGAGCGGCGGCGGGGTTGTCGCTCTGTGTCCAGGCCTCGTTCATCAGGGCGGCGGCGTAGGCGGCACGTGTGGAGACCGCCTCATATCGATAGGCCCGGCCTTCCGCCTCACGGCGCACCCAGCCCTTCTGATGGAGATTGTCCAAAACGGTCATCACCGTGGTGTAGGCGATGGACCGTTCCTGCTGAAGGTCTTCCAGGACTTCTCGAACGGTGACCGGGCGGTTCCACTTCCACACCCGCGTCATGACCGCGTCTTCGAGTTCTCCCAATGGGCGAGGCACAACTCAGAACGATAGTGGGAGATCTCGCCAATCGCGTGCCGGACGTGCGCCTTCTTCAACAAATACGAAGAAAAGGGGCGTACGACACCCTGAGGCGGGAGCCGTACGCCCCGAAGGACGCGCGTGGGAGGTGCGGGGACCTGAGGGGGATCAGGCCTCGGTCTTCGCGGAGGGCTGGCGCGTGCTCTCCGCGCGCGCGAGGGCGGCGTCGACGGCCGCGTCCTCCTTGGCCTTGTTGCTGCCGCCCTGGGTCTTCACGATCACCCTGATCAGGCCGATGAAGAAGACGGCCATGACGACGGGGGGCAGCAGCGCGGAGACATAGTCCATGGATCCAGGGTAGCCAGGGAGGAACGGGACATCGGGACGGGGTCGCGTACGGCGAGGCGGGCCGGCGGCGCCCCCGTCAGCCGGCGGCGAGCCGCTCCCGCGGGCCGGTGGACGGCGGGGCGGGCTTGCGCCGCGGGAAGACCTCGCCCGGCGTGGGCACGGGCCGGCGGGAGGGCTCCGGCTCCTGCGGCTTCACGGGGACGGGCCCGGGGGCGGGCGGTTTCTCCGTGGGTTTCTCGGCAGGACGCGGTGTCGGCTCCTCGGTGGCGACCACGAGGCGGTCGCGAACGACCTCCGCCACGGCCCCGGAACGGCCCCCGGGAAGCGCCAGGAGGCGCGTACGGGAGGCCGGCACCACGGGGGCGGGCGCGACGACCCGGCGGGCCGTACGGCGGGCGAGACGGGCGCGTACGTCCTGCTCGGCAAGGGTCTGGCAGTGGTCCAGGAGGGCGGCCGCCGTCGGATTGCCCCGCAGGGCGCGCAGAGCGGCGAGGTCGTCGGCCTCGGGCCGGTGCCCGGTGGCCAGCACCTCCTCCAGGAGCGCGAGGTAACCGGCGGCGGTGCCGGGGAGGGCGGCGCGGTACCGGGCGAGGTCGGACACCAGGAAGGCCCGCAACCGGGCGGCCTCGCGCATCGCCTCGTCGAGAGATTCGGCGAGGCGATGGCAGTCCTGGACGTCCTCGGACGAGGCGGGGCCGGGGTGGAGGGCGAGGGCGAGGGCGCGACGGAGCACACGCAGCTCCTCCGCACCGAACGCCATGCCGCCGCGGGATCCGTATGGCGTGGGCATGCGGCGACGATACGCGCTAATCAGACAAATTCGACATAAGGAGTGGGTGTGGCGCGCCCGATTCCACGGACCGGCCCCACACCCACAGCCCCTCGCTCACGACTCACGCCTCACATCCGCGAGACGTTCCGCTCGTACACCAGGCGCAGCCCGATCAGCGTCAGCCACGGCTCGTGCTCGTCGATCACCGAGGACTCGCCCAGCACCATCGGCGCCAGACCGCCCGTGGCGATCACCGTCACGTCGTCGGGATCCTCGGACAGTTCCCTGGCCATCCGGCCCACGACACCGTCGACCTGGCCGGCGAAGCCGTAGACGATGCCGGACTGCATCGCCTCGACCGTGTTCTTGCCGATCACGCTGCGAGGGCGGGCCACCTCGATCTTGCGCAGCTGCGCGGCCTTGACGCCCAGGGCCTCGACGGAGATCTCGATGCCGGGCGCGATGACGCCGCCGACGTACTCCCCGCGCGCGCTGATCGCGTCGAACGTGGTCGCCGTGCCGAAGTCCACGACGATCGCGGGGCCGCCGTACAGCTCGTTGGCGGCGACCGCGTTGATGATGCGGTCGGCGCCGACCTCCTTGGGATTGTCGAAGAGGATCGGTACGCCCGTCTTCACGCCGGGCTCGACGAGCACCGCGGGGACGTCGCCGTAGTAGCGGCGGGTCACCTCGCGCAGCTCGTGCAGGACGGACGGGACGGTCGCGCAGATGGCGATGCCGTCGATGCCCTCGCCCAGCTCCACCCCCAGGAGTGGGTGCATGCCCATCAGACCCTGGAGAAGGACCGCCAGCTCGTCGGCCGTGCGGCGGGCGTCCGTCGAGATCCGCCAGTGCTCGACGATGTCCTCCCCGTCGAACAGGCCGAGCACGGTGTGCGTGTTCCCTACGTCGATCGTCAGCAGCATGGCCGGATCCCGCTCCCTACTCCGCCGCTCGCAGGTCCAGGCCGATGTCCAGGATCGGCGAGGAGTGGGTCAGGGCGCCCACGGCCAGGAAGTCGACTCCGGTGTCGGCGTACGCCTTCGCGTTGTCCAGGGTGAGCCGGCCGGAGGCCTCGAGGAGCGCGCGCCCGTCGACGATGCCGACGGCCTCCGCGCACTCCGCGGGCGTGAAGTTGTCCAGCAGGATCAGGTCGGCGCCGGCCTCGATGACCTCGCGCAGCTGGTGCAGGGTGTCGACCTCGACCTCGATCGGCACGTCCGGGAAGGCCTCCCGTACGGCCTGGAAGGCCTGGGCGACGCCGCCCGCGGCGACCACGTGGTTGTCCTTGACCAAGGCCGCGTCGGACAGCGACATCCGGTGGTTGAGGCCGCCGCCGCAGCGCACGGCGAACTTCTCCAGGGCGCGCAGGCCCGGCGTGGTCTTCCGGGTGTCACGCACGCGTGCCTCGGTGCCCTCCAGCGCGTCCGCCCACGCGCGCGTGGCGGTCGCGATGCCGGAGAGGCGGCACATCAGGTTCAGCGCGCTGCGCTCGCCGGTGAGGAGGTCGCGCGTGCGCGTGGTGACCGACAGCAGCTTCTGCCCGGCCTCCACGCGGTCGCCGTCCTCGACATGCCGCTCGACCTCGAACTCGTCCGTGCAGACGACCGAGAGCACGGCCTCGGCGACCCTGAGGCCCGCCACCACGCCCGCCTCGCGCGCGGTGAAGTCGGCGGTGGCCACCGCGTCCTCTGGGATGGTCGCGACCGTCGTCACGTCCACGCCGTGGGCCAGGTCCTCCTGGATGGCGACGTTGGCGATGTCCTCGACCTCGACGGGGTCGAGCCCGGCGTCGGCCAGGAGCTGGGCGAGCGCGGGATCGAGCCCGCACTCCAGGTACTCCTCGTCGGTGGGGTCGGCGTCCGTGCCACAGGCACAGCCGTCGCCGCAGCCGCCGCTCTGGACGAGGGGAAGGTCCTCGGGGGTGCTCACTTCTGTCACTGCTCCTGCTGGTGCCGGGTCGGGGGGAAGTCTGCGGTATCGGTGGTGTGTACGGCGAGGGTCCGGTCCGGATTCAGCCGTACGACGATGTGGCGGCGCCAGCCGGTGTCGTCGCGCTCGGCGCGGTCCTCGCGCCAGTGGCAGCCGCGGGTCTCCTCGCGCATCCGGGCGGCGGCGACCAGGACGCGGGCCACGCACAGGAGGTTGGTGGCCTCCCAGGTGTCGACGCCGGGTTCGGCGGTCTTGCCGTTCTCGTCGAGGGCGTCGCGGGCCTCGGAGTGCAGCCGCTGGAGCTGCTCGGCGGCCTTCTCCAGGGAGTCGGCGGAGCGCAGGACGCCCGCGCCCTCGGTCATGCTCCGCTGGATCGCGAACCGGGCCTCGGGGGCGAGGAGCGGGTGTGCGGGCTTCTCGGGGTGCTCGACGGGGACGGGCACGCGCGCGGGGAGGCCGTCCGCCGACCGGCTCGCCGCGATGTCGGCGGAGATGCGCTCGGCGTAGACGAGGCCCTCCAGGAGGGAGTTGGAGGCCAGCCGGTTCGCGCCGTGCACGCCCGTGCAGGCGACCTCGCCGCAGGCGTACAGGCCCGGGACGGTGGTCCGGCCGTGGGAGTCGGCGCGCACGCCGCCGGAGGCGTAGTGGGCGGCCGGCGCGACCGGGACCGGCTCGGTGACCGGGTCGATGCCGTGGGCCCGGCAGGCGGCGAGGATCGTCGGGAAGCGGTGCTCCCACATCTCGGCCCCGAAGTGGCGGGCGTCGAGGTACATGTGCTCGGCGTCCAGCTCCTGCATGCGGCGCATGATGCCCTTGGCGACGATGTCGCGGGGCGCCAGCTCGGCCAGCTCGTGCTGCCCCAGCATGAAGCGCACTCCGTCGCCGTCGACCAGGTGGGCGCCCTCGCCGCGCACCGCCTCGGAGACGAGGGGCTGCTGGCCCTCCGCGTCGGGGCCGAGAAACAGCACGGTCGGGTGGAACTGCACGAACTCCAGGTCGGAGACCTCCGCGCCCGCGCGCAGGGCGAGCGCGACGCCGTCGCCCGTCGACACGGACGGGTTGGTGGTCGCGGAGAAGACCTGGCCCATGCCGCCGGTGGCGAGGACGACCGCGGGCGCGTGCACGGCGCCCACGCCGTCGTGCTGGCCCTCGCCCATGACGTGCAGGGAGACACCGGCGGTGCGGCCGTCGGCGTCCGTGAGGAGGTCCAGGACGAGCGCGTTCTCGATGGTGCGCAGTCCGCGCGCGCGGACCGCCTCGACGAGCGCGCGGGAGATCTCCGCGCCGGTCGCGTCACCGCCCGCGTGCGCGATGCGGCGGCGGTGGTGGCCGCCCTCGCGGGTCAGCTCCAGGCCACCTTCCTCGGACTCGTCGAAGTGGGCGCCGGTCTCGATGAGCCGCCGTACGGCGTCGGGGCCCTCGGTGACCAGGAGGCGTACCGCGTCCTCGTCGCACAGGCCCGCGCCCGCCACCAACGTGTCCTCGAGGTGCTGTTCGGGTGTGTCGCCCTCGCCGAGCGCGGCCGCGATGCCGCCCTGCGCCCAGCGGGTGGAGCCGTCGTCCAGGCGGGCCTTGGTGACGACGACCGTCGTCAGTCCCGCGGCCTCGCAGCGCAGGGCGGCGGTGAGGCCGGCCACCCCGGAGCCGACGACCACGACGTCCGCGGAGATGGACCACCCGGGCGCGGGCGCGTGCAGTCGTATGCCTGTGCTGGTCACGAGGCGGCTCCGAAGGTGAGGGGGAGGTTGTCGATCAGCCGGGTCGTGCCGACCCGGGCGGCGACGGCGAGGACGGCCTCGCCGGTGAAGTCGTCGTCGATGTCGCCGAAGTCGGACGGGTCGACGAGGCCGAGGTAGTCCAGTTTCAGCGGCGGGACCATGCGCGCGGCCTCGTCCAGGACCGTGCGGGCGGCGGCGCGGACGGCGGCCACGGAGCCGGGGGCGGCCTTGGCCACGGCGTGGGCGTCGGCGGCCGCGCGGGACTCGCCGAGGGCGCTGAGCGCCTCCGCACGCGCGTGGGTGGCGGGCACCTCACGCGCGCGTGCCCGCAGCGCCTCCTGCGCGGCATGCCGGTCGCGGCCCGCGAACAGCGCCCGGGACAGGGCGAGCGCGGTGCGCCGCTCGGCCGGGGACAGATAGCGGTTGCGGCTGGACAGCGCCAGTCCGTCGTCCTCGCGCACGGTCGGTACGGCGACGATGTCGATGGCGAAGTTCAGGTCGCGCACCATGCGCCGGATCAGCGCGAGCTGCTGTGCGTCCTTCTGCCCGTACAGAGCGACGTCCGGGCGGGTCAGGTGCAGCAGCTTGGCGACGACGGTGAGCATGCCGTCGAAGTGCCCGGGGCGGGAGGCGCCCTCCAGGCGCTCCCCCATGGGCCCGGCGCTGACGCGGACCTGGGGTTCGCCGCCCGGGTAGACCTCGTCGACGGACGGGGCGAACACCACGTCCGCGCCGGCCTCTTCGGCGATCTTGACGTCGGCGTCCAGGGTGCGCGGGTAGCGGTCGAGGTCCTCGCCCGCGCCGAACTGGAGCGGATTGACGAAGACCGTGACGACGACCTCGCCCTCCGGTCCCGCGATCTCGCGCGCGGTGCGGACGAGGGTGGCGTGCCCCTCGTGCAGGGCGCCCATCGTCATCACGACGGCGCGACGGCCCGCGCGCGTGCGGGCGTGCAGCTCACCGGCGGTGCGCAGCAGGGTCGTGGTCATCGGACGTCTCCCTCGGCGCCGTCGGTCCCTTTGGCGAGTACCCCGAGGAGGTCCTCGGCGAGCTCCGGCTTGAGCAGACCGCTGGCCAGGGCCCGGTCGGCCGTCGCGCGGGCCATCGCCAGATAGCCGTCGACGGTCTGCGGGGCATGCCTGCGCAGCTCGGAGACATGCACGGCGACCGTGCCCGCGTCGCCGCGCGCGACGGGGCCGGTGAGCGCCGCGTCGCCGGAGCGCAGCGCGTTGTCCAGGGCCGCGCCCAGCAGGGGGCCGAGCATCCGGTCGGGCGCCTCGACACCGGCCGCGCGCAGCAGCTCCAGGGACTGGGCGACCAGGGTGACCAGGTGGTTGGCGCCGAGGGCGAGGGCCGCGTGATAGAGCGGCCGGTTCTCCTCGGCGATCCATTCCGGTTCGCCGCCCATCTCGATGACGAGGGCTTCGGCGGCCAGCCGCAGTTCGTCGGGCGCGGTGACCCCGAAGGAGCAGCCGGCCAGGCGCTGGACGTCCACCGCGGTGCCGGTGAAGGTCATCGCCGGGTGCAGGGCCAGCGGCAGCGCGCCCGCACGCAGGGCGGGGTCCAGGACCCTCGCGCCGTACCGGCCGGAGGTGTGCACGAGCAGCTGGCCCGGGCGGACCGCGCCGGTCTCGGCGAGGCCCTCGACGAGGCCGGGCAGGGCGTCGTCGGGGACCGTCAGCAGGACCAGGTCGGCGCGCGCCATGACCTCGGCGGGGGTGACGAGGGGTACGTCCGGCAGCATCGTCGCGGCGCGCCGACGGGAGGCGTCGGAGACGCCGGAGACGGCGACCGGGCGGTGTCCGGCGAGCTGGAGGGACGCGGCGAGCGCGGGGCCGACGCGACCGGCGCCGACGACGCCGACGGTCAGCCGCGCGGGGCGGTCCCTGGGGTCTGGCTGTTGGACTGTACTCACGCGACGGCGGCCTTCCCGTTCCAGTCCGCTCTGGGTACCGGACGATTTCTCGTCATGTTAACGCGATCGGTTACCAGGGGCTCCAGTTGTCCACAGGCTGTGGGTAACCGCACTCTTCCTCCGCCGCCGAAATCGGGTGCCCTCGTGGCCACGCGCGCGAAATGATCCACGGCATGAGTGATACGGCGGATCGGCCCACGCAGGTGTACGAGCAGGAGCCGCCCGAGCCGGTGTCGGAGGACGAGCGGCGCAGGCGCCGTTGGGAGCGGCGCAGGAGGGCCTCGCGCAGCGCGCGGCGGGTGCTGGCGCGCTCCGGCCTGCAGGGGACGATCCGCCAGCGGCTCGCCCTCCTGGACGCCGCCGACGAGGTGTACGACCTGGACGAATCCGTCGACATGTACGGCGACGGCGTCGTCGCGGCCCTGGAGGCCAAGGTCGCCGCGCTGCTCGGCAAGGACGCCGCGGCCTTCTTCCCGACGGGAACCATGGCGCAACAGGTGGCCCTGCGCTGCTGGGCGGGCCGCACCGGGAACCCGGCCGTGGCCCTGCACGCCAAGGCCCACCCGGAGGTGCACGAACGGGGGGCGTTCAGCCAGGTCAGTGGATTGCGCCCGGTCCGGCTGACCGCCGAGCCGCGGCAGCCCACCGCCGAGGAGGTCCGTGACTGCGAGGAGCCCTTCGGTGCGCTCATGCTCGAACTGCCGCTCGTGGGCCCCGGACACCTGCTGCCGTCCTGGGAGGAACTGAACGATCTCGTAGAGGCGGCGCGCGAGCGGGACGCGGTGGTGCACTTCGACGGCGCGCGCCTGTGGGAGTCCACCGTCCACTTCGACCGCCCGCTCGACGAGATCGCCGGACTGGCGGACAGCGTCTACGTGTCGTTCTACAAGTCCCTCGACGGCTTCGGCGGCGCCGCACTGGCCGGCCCGAGCACCCTGGTCGAGGAGGCGAAGGTCTGGCGCCACCGCTACGGCGGCACGGTCTTCCAGCAGTTCCCCACCGCCCTGTCGGCGCTGCTGGGCCTGGAGCGCGAACTGCCCCGCCTGCCCTCGTACGTGCGCCACGCGCGCGTGGTGGCCGCCGCGCTGGCCGAGGGCTTGGCGGCGGCCGGGCTGCCGTGGTCGCGCGTGCACCCCGAGGTGCCGCACACCAACGAGTTCCAGGTGTGGCTGCCGTACGACGCCGACATGGTCGCCGAGGCCGCGATCCGTACGGCCGAGGAGACCGGGACCCTGCTCTTCGCCCGTTCCTGGGACGCGCCGGTGCCTGGCCTGGCCGTCACGGAGATCGACGTCCGCGCCCCCGGCCTGGAGTGGAGCGCCGAGCACGTGCGAACGGCGGTCGCCGACTTCGTGGTCCGGCTGAAGGAGGAGGCCGGGCGGGCCGGGCGGCAGGCCGACGGGTAGACGTCAGCCGGCCGGCGACCGGGGACGGCGTTGTCAGTGGCGGGGTGCACCATGAGGGCATGAGCGTGCGCATCGACATCACGGGGCTGCGGCCGGAGAGGGTCGCGATCGTGCCGTCCCCCCTGGCCGAGCTCGGCATGGCGCTTCACGCGCTGTCCGAGCCGGGGCACCATCCGGGCCTCCAGGGCTGGGTCACGAGTGTCACCGCGCGCCTCGACTCGCATCTCGCCGACCGGATGTGCGAGGCCGACTTCCTGTGGCGGACGACGTTCTCGGACCTCTTCATGCCGTATGCCGGTATCCCGGGCCGCAGCACGCTCCCGCGCGGGACGCTCGCCGAGGAGCTGGACCTCCTCGACAAGCTGACGGACGAGCAGTTCGTGGACGCGGCCCTGGAGTTCACCTGTGTGATCAGTTACGGCTCCTACCAACCTCTGGTCCTCACGGACGAGCGCGTGCGCCGTCGCGCCCTGGAGGTGGCCGCCTCGCGCGGTCCCCAGCAGGTGCGGTTCACCCAGCGGCTGCTCGACGACCCGCCCAGCGTGCGCGCATGGCTGCGGCGCTTCCTGGAGGACTGCGACGAGGCGTTCTTCGCGGAGGTCTGGTCGCGGCTGAGTCACCAGCTGACGGCGGACGCCCGGCACAAGACGGAACTGCTGCGGCACCGCGGGATGGCGGAGGCGCTGGCGGCGGTGTCCCCCGTCCTGAGCCTGGACGAGGCAGCCGGCCGGATCGACGTCGACAAGCTCATCGAGGGCCGTACCGTCACGGCGGGCGGCAGGCTGCTCCTCGTGCCGACCAGTCTCGGCTGGCCCCACCTCAGCGTGCTGCACCGGAGCGGCTGGCAGCCCGTGCTGCACTACCCCGTCGGCTCCCCGGAGTTGGCCTCGCCGCCGTCGGTCGAGCAGCTCACGCTTCGGATGACAGCCCTGGCCCATCCCGTCCGGATGCGGATCTGCCGCCAGCTGGCGCGCAGCGCGTACACCACGAGCGAGCTGGCCCAACTGCACGGCATGACGGCCCCCGAGGTATCCCGGCATCTGGCCGTCCTGAAGAAGGCGGGCCTGATCACCACCCGCCGGCGCGGCCGGTACGTGCTGCATCAGCTCGACGTGACGCGGGTGGCCCGGCTGGGCAGCGACTTCCTGGAGGGGGTCCTCAGATAGGGCGGGTCCTCGCGGACTGCTGCGGGCGGCGACCGTCAGCCTACGGAACCGCCGGTGCGTGCCCGACGCCTCGCCGCGCGGATCCTGGTCCGGCGTCGTCGCCATCGGTCGCCGAGTTCGCCCGCCGCGATCGCGAAGACGGCTGTCGCGGCGCACCCCAGGACGCTCGGCCGCTGGTCCGCGACCCGGCCCAGGAGCCAGAAGGCGAGCGTGACCGCGGCCCACCACGCGGCCCACCGCGCGAGCACGGCCCATTCCGGAAGCATCTTCACGGCGTCACCGTAAGCCCTGCGGACCTCGCTCCACAGGCCCTGGGCGTTCACCGGCGGAGTCCGTCCTCAGTCGAACCGGATGTGCTTCAGGCCGATCCGCGCCTGGCGCAGCCGCGTGCGCAGCGCCCCCTCGGTGTTCGGCCTCAGCGTGAGCCCGGCCAGGACGGCGATGCGGTCGGCCGTCTTCGGCACGCTGGTGTGGTCCGTCCACAGGTGCTCGGCGAACTCCGGTTCACGCAGCCGTCCCAGACAGTGGTCCAGTTGCTCGACGGCCCAACTCTCCCTGCGAGGCACCGCCTTCTTCCCGGCGGCCAACCGGAGAAGGCGCCCCAGGCCCCGCTCGCGCAGCCGCTTCACCACGGTCTCCCGCTGGGCGAGGAGCGTGAAGTGCCGTACGTCGTGGCCCATTTCGCCCA
Organism: Streptomyces sp. NPDC058335; assembly: GCF_042723915.1. Taxonomy (NCBI): domain Bacteria; kingdom Bacillati; phylum Actinomycetota; class Actinomycetes; order Kitasatosporales; family Streptomycetaceae; genus Streptomyces; species Streptomyces sp. NPDC058335. The sequence goes on from NZ_JBHXHX010000012.1 coordinate 47,996, forward strand.
GTCTGCCGACGGTCTCGGCGAAATAGCGCGGGTCGGTCACCGTCATGGGGACCATCACCACGCCGTCGTGCTTACGGAGCGCCAGGTCGAGCACCTCGACGACCCCCTGCCGCCAGGACACCAGGTCCTGGAAGTCGCCCCGCAGGTCCGGCGGCAGCATGCGGCGCAGACCGAAGCCGGCGTGTTCGGGGTCGCAGACGACGCTGCCCGGCAGGCGGCGCCGGATCTCGTGTGCGGTCTGTGTCTTGCCGCCCCCGAAGGGACCGTTGATCCACAGGAGCATGCGCCGACCCTAGTGGCCGCCGGGCGCGCGCGGGGCGCGTTCGGCGGTGATCCGTACGTCCGCACGCACCCGGAGCTGCCCTCAGCCGTGGCCCCCCGCCCGCACCAGCCCCGTCTCGTACGCCAGGACCACCACCTGCACCCGGTCCCGCAGCCCCAGTTTCGTCAGGATGCGGCCCACGTGGGTCTTGACGGTCGCCTCGGACAGCACCAGCCGGGCCGCGATCTCCCCGTTGGACAGCCCCTGGGCGACCAGGATCATGACCTCGCGTTCCCGCCCGGTGAGCCGCTCCAGCTCCTTGTGCTGGGGCTCCTTGCCCGCGCTGGGCAGCATGGGCGCGAACCGGTCGAGGAGGCGGCGGGTGGTGGAGGGCGCGACCACCGCGTCGCCGCTGTGCACGGAGCGGATCGCGGTGAGCAGCTCGCCCGGCGGCACGTCCTTCAGCATGAAGCCGGAGGCGCCCGCCTTCAGCCCGGAGAAGGCGTACTCGTCGAGGTCGAAGGTGGTCAGGATCAGCACCTTGGGCGCGTTCGGGTCGGCGCAGATGCGCCGGGTGGCCTCGACCCCGTCCAGCTTCGGCATGCGCACGTCCATCAGCACCACGTCGACCGCGGTCGAACGCACCACCTGGAGGGCCTCGACGCCGTCGCCCGCCTCGGCCACGACCTCCATGTCCGGCTGAGCGGCGAGCACCATCCGGAACCCGGTGCGCAGCAGCATCTGGTCGTCGACGAGCATCACGCGGATCGTCATCGAGTCCTCTTCCATGGGTTGTGACAGGTGTCAACAGAAGGCGTGCGTCGGCGTCAATGCGCCGGTTTGAGAGGGAGCAGCGCGCTGATGCGGAATCCTCCGCCGGGACGCGGGCCCGCGTCCAGCGTGCCGCCGACCATGCCGACCCGCTCACGCATCCCGATCAGGCCGTGGCCTCCGCCGTCGGCGCCGCCCTCCTCGTACAGCTCGTGCGGGGCGCCCTTGCCGTCGTCCTCGACCAGCAGACCGAGACCGTCGTCGAAGTAGACCAGGCGCACGCTGGCGCCCGCGTTCGGCCCCCCGTGCTTGCGCGTGTTGGTGAGCGCCTCCTGCACGATCCGGTACGCCGTCAGCTCGACGCCGCTCGGCAGCGGCCGCGGGGTGCCCTCGACCTTGAAGTCCACGGGCAGGCCGGAGCCGCGGCACTGCTGTACGAGGTCCTCGATCTGCTCGACGTCCGGCTGCGGGACGTACTCGCCGCCCTCCTCGTGCTCGCCGGTGCGCAGAACGCCCAGCAGGCGGCGCATCTCGGCGAGGGCCTGGCGGCCGGTCGAGGAGATCGTCTCCAGTGCCTTCTTGGCCTGGTCCGGCGCCGCGTCGAGGACGTAGGCGGCGCCGTCGGCCTGCACCACCATCACCGACACGTTGTGGGCGACGACGTCGTGCAGCTCGCGCGCGATCCGGGCGCGCTCGGCGGCGACCGCGACCTTCGCCTGCGCCTCGCGCTCCTTCTCCAGGCGCGCCGCGCGCTCCTCCAGTTGGGCGAAGTACGCCCGCCGGGTGCGCACGGAGTCGCCGAGCACCCAGGCGAGCGCGAACGGCACCGTCTGGAAGACGACTATGGCCACGTTGCCCGCCACGCTCGTCTGCTCGTTCTGCCAGCGCAGCTGTGCCAGGGTCGCGGCGCACAGGCCCATGCCCAGCGCGAGCCTGGACGCCCAGCGGGCTCCCGTCGCGGCGACCGTGTAGACGATCACCAGCAGGGCGAAGTCGGCGGCCGTCGTCGCGACGTCCAGCACGAGCTGGGCGAGACCGAGCGCGCAGGCCAGCAGCAGCATCCGCTCCGGCATGCGCCGCCGCAGCGCCACCACCAGGCCCAGCAGAAGGGCGATCGGTACGAGCAGCGCCAGGGAGTCGGTTCCCTCGTGGTTCTCGCCGGAGGTGGTTCCGGCGACCACAGAGATCCCGAACAGGACGAGGGCCCAGAAGCCGTCGACCAAGGTCGGGTGTCTGCGGAGGAAGTCGTAGAGGCGCTGCACGTAACCCAGAGTAGGGAAGCAAGATGTGTGCAGGGGTCAACCGGAGGGCCGATCCGGGCCCGGCGCGCGTACTCCGCAAGGTGGAGACCGTGATCGCCTGTACGCCTAGTCTGATCAGGTGGTGGAGACGATCCGGAGGTCGAAACGGTGACCGGCGCCGGCGGATGGCGCGGCTGGCGGGCCGCGGCCGAGGCCGCCCTGTACGGCCCGGACGGCTTCTACCTGCGCCCCGAGGGTCCGGCCGGGCACTTCCGCACGTCCGTGCACGCCTCCCCGCTCTTCGCCGAGGCCGTGGCCCGGCTGCTGTGCCGGGTCGACGAGGCGCTCGGCCGGCCCGCGTCGCTCGACTTCGTCGACATGGCCGCCGGTCGCGGCGAACTGGTCACCGGCGTGCTCGCCGCACTCCCCGCCGATGTCGCTGCCCGCACGCGCGCGTACGGCGTCGAAGTCGCCGCCCGCCCGGCGGGCCTCGCCCCCGGGATCACCTGGCTGCCCGAGCCTCCGCCGCAGGTCAACGGCCTGTTGTTCGCCAACGAGTGGCTCGACAACGTGCCGGTGGAGGTCGCCGAGGTCGACTCCGCGGGCGTGCCCCGGCTGGTCCTCGTCCGCGACGACGGGGCCGAGCGGCTCGGCGAGCCGGTGTCCGGGGCCGAGGCGGAGTGGCTCGCGCGGTGGTGGCCGCTGCCGGGCGAGGAGGGGCTCCGGGCCGAGATCGGACTGCCGAGGGACCGTGCCTGGGCCGCCGCCGTCTCCCGTGTCGCACGAGGGCTCGCGGTGGCCGTGGACTACGCGCACACGGCGGAGGCGCGCCCTCCGTTCGGCACGCTCACCGGCTTCCGGGAGGGCCGCGAGACCTCACCTGTCCCGGACGGCACCTGCGACATCACGGCCCATGTGGCACTGGATGCGTGTGCGGAGGCGTGCACTCCGGCGCATACGCCTGAGCGCCCGCTCCTCCTCCGGCAACGCGCCGCCCTGCGCGCCCTGGGCTTGGCGGGCGCCCGTCCCCCGCTCACCCTCGCCTCCACGGACCCCGCCGCCTACGTGCGTGCCCTGGCGGGCGCCGGCGAGGCGGCCGAACTGACCGCACGGGGCGGGCTCGGCGACTTCGCATGGCTTCTCCGTCCGGTGGGCATCCCGCACCCACTCGTCCCGGACGCCTCAGCCGCCGAGTGACCCGCCGCCCACGCCGCCTACTTGTCGATGTCCCCGACGACGAAGAACAGCGACCCCAGGATCGCCACCATGTCCGCGACCAGCGTGCCCGGCAGCAGCTCGGTGAGCGCCTGGATGTTGTTGTACGAGGCCGAGCGCAGCTTCAGCCGGTACGGCGTCTTCTCGCCCTTGCTGACGAGGTAGTAGCCGTTGATGCCGAGAGGGTTCTCGGTCCACGCGTACGTGTGCCCCTCGGGCGCCTTGAGGACCTTCGGGAGCCGCTGGTTGATCGGGCCGGGCGGCAGGTCTCCGAGGCGGTCCAGACAGGCGTCCGCGAGGTCCAGCGCGTTGTGCGTCTGCTCCAGGAGGCACTCGAAGCGCGCGAGACAGTCTCCTTCGGTCCGGCCCACCACCTTCAGGGTGTCCTGCAACTCGCCGTACGCGAGGTAGGGCTCGTCGCGGCGCAGGTCGAAGTCGACGCCTGAGGCTCGCGCGATCGGCCCGCTCACGCCGTACGCGTGCACGGCCGCCGGCGTGAGGGTGCCCACGCCGCGTGTGCGGCCCCGGAAGATCTCGTTGCCGAGCACGAGGTCGTCGAAGACGTCCATGCGCGAACGCACGGCGGTGACCGCGCCACGCGCGCGCGACGCCCAGCCGGCCGGCAGGTCGTCCTTGAGGCCGCCGACGCGGTTGAACATGTAGTGCATGCGCCCGCCGGAGACCTCCTCCATGACGTTCTGGAGCACCTCGCGCTCGCGGAAGGCGTAGAAGACCGGCGTGATCCCGCCGAGTTCCAGCGGATACGACCCCAGGAACATCAGGTGGTTGAGCACCCGGTTCAGCTCCGCGAGGAGCGTCCGCGTCCACACCGCGCGCGGGGGCACCTCCATGCCGAGCATCCGTTCCACGGCGAGGACCACGCCCAGCTCGTTGGAGAAGGCCGACAGCCAGTCGTGGCGGTTGGCCAGCACGATGATCTGGCGGTAGTCGCGGGCCTCGAACAGCTTCTCCGCGCCGCGGTGCATATAGCCGATCACCGGCTCCGCCTGCCGGATGCGCTCGCCGTCCAGCACGAGCCTGAGTCGCAGCACGCCATGCGTGGAGGGGTGCTGGGGGCCGATGTTGAGCACCATGTCGGTGCTCTCCGCGGCACCGCCGATCCCGACCGTGGTCTCCGTCGTAGGAGTCATGGACCCAGTCTCTCCTACGTACGCTGGCGGTATGGAAACGGGGAGCGCGGCAGACGCGGAAACGACACCGGAGGCCGAGCCGCCGTGGACCGCGCTGCCGCGGGGGCTGCTGCGCATGCGGCGGCTGTTGCTGGTGGTGTGGCTGGGGCTGGCCGCGGTCGCCGTCGGAGTACTGCTCGGCCTGTTCGCCGGCCCCGCGTGGGCCGCGTTCGCACTGCTGCCCCTGGTGGGGATGGTCTGGGGCTGGGTCGGGCTCGGCCGCAACTGGCTCTCCTGGCGGTACGCCGAGCGCGCGGACGACCTGCTGATCAGCCGGGGCGTGCTGTGGCGCGAGGAGACGGTCGTCCCGTACGGGCGGATGCAGCTCGTGGAGGTGACCTCCGGTCCCGTGGAGCGGCACTTCGGGCTCGCCAGCGTGCAGCTGCACACCGCTGCCGCGGCGACCGACGCGACGATCCCCGGTCTGGACCCGGCCGAGGCGGAACGGCTGCGGGACCGGCTGACCGCGCTGGGCGAGGCCCGATCGGCGGGGCTGTGACGACGCCGGGCGTCGACGAGGGCGTACGGCCGAAGCGGGTGGTCGTCGAGCGGCGGCTGCATCCGGTGACGCCGTTCAGGCGGGCGTGGGCGCCCGTCGCCGTGGTCGTGGGATGGGCGGCGCACGATCCGAACCAGGCCCAGGAGCAGCTGACCCGGCTGACCACGACGACCCTGCTGATCGTGCTCGCGGTGGTCGTGCCCGCGGCCTCCCTCTACGGGTTCCTGTCCTGGTGGTTCACCCACTTCGCGGTGACGGACAGCGAACTGCGCATCCGCACCGGCCTGTTGTTCCGGCGCACCGCGCACATCCGGCTCGACCGCCTCCAGGCGGTCGATGTCACCCAACCGCTGCTCGCGCGGATCGTGGGCGTCGCGAAGCTGCGCCTCGACGTCGTCGGTGCCGACAAGAAGGACGAACTGGCCTTCCTGGGCGAGTCGGAGGCACGCGCCCTGCGCGCGGAGCTGCTCGCGCGCGCGGCGGGCTTCGCGCCCGAGACGGCCCATGAGGTGGGCGAGGCGCCCTCGCGCGAACTGCTGCGCGTGCCCGCACGCGAACTGGCGATCGCCCTGATGCTGACCGGCGCCACCTGGGGCGCGCTCGCCGCCGCGCTCGTCGTGCCCCCGGTCCTGTGGCTCGCCACACACAGCGTGTGGACGGTCCTCGCCACCGGCGTGCCGCTGCTGGGCGCGGCGGGCGCGAGCAGTGCGGGACGGTTCGTCGGCGAGTACGACTGGACGGTCGGCGAGTCCCCGGACGGGCTGCGGATCGACCACGGCCTGCTCGACCGTACGCACGAGACGGTGCCGCCCGGCCGGGTGCAGACGGTCCGCATCGTCGAACCGCTGCTGTGGCGGCGGCGCGGGTGGGTGCGGGTCGAGCTGGACGTGGCCGGCTCGGCCAACTCCGTGCTCGTGCCGGTCGCCCCGCGCGCGGCCGCCGAGGCCGTCATCGCGCGCGTGCTGCCCGGCACGGAGGTGCCGGCGACGGCCGCCCTGTCCCGGCCGCCGCGCCGGGCCGGGCGGTGCCTCCCACTGTGGTGGCGGGGCTACGGCATCGCCGTCACGGGCGCGGTGTTCGTCGCCCGGCACGGGTTGCTGCGCCGCAGCGTGGCGCTCGTGCCGCATGCGAAGGTGCAGAGCGTGCGCCTGTCCCAGGGGCCCTGGAAGCGGCTGTGGCGCCTCGCCGACGTCCATGTGGACACGGGGGCCAACAAGACGGTGACGGCGCGTCTGCGGGACGCACAGGAAGCGGCGGAGTTGCTGGGCGGCCAGGCGGAGCGGTCCCGCACCGGGCGCCGCGACGCGCGCTCCGACCAGTGGATGGCGTGACCGCCGGGCGCACCGCGGCCCGCCGCGCCGCAGGGCGTGGCGGGCCGAGGTCTTCCGGCGGGCCGTTCAGGAGACCGCGCTGCGCAGTCCCTGGACGTCGATCTGCTCGGTCTCGTCGTGCGCGGTCAGGTCGATGACCTGGCCGACGGCGCGCTCCTGCTCGTGGGCCGGCTTGAACTCCGCCCCGGCCTCGGCCTTGTGGAGCGCGAGCGCCTCCTCGCCCACGACATCGGCGAGGTCCTCGTTCTGCACGGCCTCCAGCGCGGCGGACGCCGTGGCCTTCTCCGCCCCGAAGAAGTCGAAACCGCCCTCGGCCACGGGACGTCGTACCGGCTGCGTGGCCGGTACGACGGCGACCGCGGTCGGGACCGTGAAGTGGCCGGAGGGCCGCTGCGCGGGGGCGGCGGAGGGCGCGGCGAGCGCGCCGGTGCCGGTGGCCGCCACGGGGGCGACCTCGGGGGCCTCGGGGGTCTCGGGGGCTTCGGGGGCCTCCACTGCTTCGGCCTCTTCGGCGGGCGGGGTGTCCTCGGACTTCGTCCGGGCGGTGGGCTCCTCCGGGGTGACCTTCTCGTCCGGCGTGTCGTCCGCCTCCGCGGTCAGATGGGGGGCGGCCGCGCGCGCGTGCTCGTCGACCGCCTCGGGCTTCCCCTTGACCTCGTCCTCCCGCGCGGCCTCCGCGTCGCCGCCGGACTCGGCGGGGGCGGCGGGGGCGGCGGCGCGGACGGGCTCGGCGTCGGTGGGCTCGTCGTCCGTGCCCGTGCTCTGCACAGGCTTCGGGCCGTCGGTGTCGAAGCGGGCCAACGCGGCCTGTGCCCGCAGGAACAGCTTGGACCCGGAGGGGGAGAAGACCGCGGGGGTCTCCTCCTCGTCCTCGTCCTCGACGGTGTCGGAAGCGTCGGCGGCGTCGGTGGTTCCGGTCTCGGGTGCCTCGGCCTCCGTACCCGCGGCCTCCGTGGCGTCGCCCTCGGCCGGTTCCCGCGTCTCGACTGCGGCCTTCCGCGTCTCCGCCGCGTCCGCGTCGTCCTCCGCGACCCGCGCGGGCGGCAGCGCCAGCGACGGGACCGCGCTCTCTATCTCGAGCAGGCGGCGGCCCTCCAGGGCGCTCGCCCGCTCGGTCTCCGCCGTCGCGTAACGGCGCAGCAGGGACGCGTGTTCGTTGCGCAGTCCGGCCAGTTCGGCGCGCTTGGCCCGCAGCCGCTGCTCCAGCTTCACGCGCAGCTCGCGCGACTCCTCGAGGTCGCTCTCCAGTTCGGCGACCCGCTCCTCGTGACGCCACTCGTCGCCCGCACGCGCGCGCGTGAGGTCGGCCACCTGTTTGCCGGCCTGGATGTCCCAGCGGCGCATGACGAACGCGCTCCCGACCGCCGTCGCCGCGGCGGCCGCGGCCAGAGCCCGGAGCAACGATGGCTCCGTGAAGACCCAGGGACCGAGCGCGCAGACGAGGGAGACGCCTGCGATCGCCGAAGGAGGCAGCAGCCGGTGCAAAGGTGGGGAATGGCGGTGACGTCCACGTGGCATGGCCAGAAACTTACCGCGCGTAGGCGAATGTTGGCGCCCCGCCCCGTAAAAACACAGCCACACCGAAGCTCTCACGCGGCATCAGGAAAGAAACCGGTCGCCGAATTCACCGGCAATCAAGATCATTTCTGGTCGCCACGGCCACCACCGGCCGTCCGCCGACGTCACCGGCCGCTCAGCCGCCGCTCAGCCGCCCGCTGATCCACTCCAGAGTCGGCGGGATCTCCCGCCGCCAGGTGTTGAAGTTGTGCCCGCCGCTTTCGAGGACGATCGACGAGATCCTTGTCCTGTTGGTGGCCTTCGCCAGTTCAATGAACTTCAACGTGGCCTTGTAGTTGGATTCTCCAACCTTGCTGCTGGTGACGAGCAACGAGGTGTCGGGCGCGGGCCGGTGCTTCAGGAACCACCGCAGATCGGCCTCGTTGTGCAGCGTCTCGTCGCCGTGGAACAGGTCACCGGTCGTCGGGTCGGTCGGCGCCTTGTAGTACGCCGAGAGGCCGGCGCCCGCCCCGTAGACCTCGGGGTGGTGCATCGCCAGCTTCAGTGCGCAGTAACCGCCCGTGGAGTCGCCGATGACACCCCAGCTGCCGGGCGTCCTGTTCACCCTGTAGTGGGCCGTCACGGCGGCCGGCAGATCCTTGGCGAAGAAGGACTCGGTCTGCGGTCCGCCGGGGATGTCCACGCACTCCGTGTCCCGCGGCGGCGCCACCGTCGGCCGCATCATCACGAGGATCATCGGCTGCATGCGGCCGTCCTCGGCGAGCCCGCGCGCGGTGCGCGGGTAGTCCAGCTTGTCCACGAGGGCCTCCGCGGTGCCGGGATAGCCGGTGAGGACGACGGCCGCCGGGAACGTACGCGCGCGGTCGTGCGGGTCGAAGTACTCCGGCGGCAGGTACACGAAGGCGGGCGAGGCTATGCGCGTCGTACGGCCGTTGACGGCGACCTTCTGGATCTGGCCGCCGAACTCCGGCCGCCCGCCGCCGCCCTCCACGCGCCGGGTGTCGAGCACCCGCAGCGGCCCGCCGCCCGCATGGTCGACGACGACGCCCTGCTCGGTCTCCTGGCCGAACAGGTCCGCCCAGCTGGCGTAGAACCCGAAGGCCTGGTTCGCGGCGAGCCCCACGGACGCGAAGAGGGCCAGCTGGGTGGCCAGCAGCAGGGCGACGCGCGCGCTGACGGCCCGCCAGCCGCGCCCGGCCAGACGCGGCCACTGCCACACCGTGCCGACGAACAGCAGTACGGCGGACAGCACTGCCAGCAGCAGCACTGTTGTGCTCGTGAGACCCATGGGTGTTCCTGCCTGCGCTCTCCGTCCGGGTTCCCGTGGCCCCCGCTCCCCGCGAGGGCTTGCCCCGGACTTTCCCTTGCCTTTTCGGCGGCTTTGAAAGAGACGAGTGAACCTCTCCCCCCGAGACACCGTCCTAGAGGGCGCAATGTCGCCGGATGCCCGAATCGGCACCGGATTTCAGAGTCTCTCGCGGAACTACGGGATGCGATGTCTGTCAGGGAAGATGGGGAAATGTCGATCGGGGTTCCGAATCGATCAAGCCGGGTGCGGCAGCTGATCAGGGGGCCGCGCCCCGAGGCCGTGCCCGCCCTCATCGGCCGGGCCTGCGCCCTCGTGGGCCTGCTGGACGTCGCCGCCGGGGTCTTCCCGCGGTTCCGCCACAGCCGTATGCACACCATGGCCGAGGTGCTGCCCGGCGCGCTCGGCCCGTTCGCGGCGGCCCTTTCGCTGAGCACCGGCGTCCTGCTGCTGCTCCTCGCGCACGGCCTCAAGCGCAGCAAGCGGCGCGCCTGGCGCGCGGCCGTCGCCCTGCTCCCGGCGGGTGCCGTCGCGCAGTTCACCTACCGGCACTCACTCGTCGGCGCGCTGATCTCCGTCGCGCTCCTGGTGCCGCTGCTGCGCCACCGCGACCAGTTCGCGGCCCTGCCCGACCCGCGCAGCCGCTGGCGCGCGCTGGCCAACTTCGTCCTCATGGGCGCCGGTTCCCTCGGACTGGGCCTGGTCATCGTCAGCGCCCATCCGGGGCGCATGGTCGGCGACCCCAGCCTGGCCGACCGCATCTCCCACGTCCTGTACGGCCTCTTCGGCTTCGAGGGCCCGGTCGACTACCAGGGCAACACCTCCTGGACGGTCGCCTTCTCCCTGGGCGCCCTGGGCCTGCTCACCGCCATCACCACCGTCTACCTCGCCTTCCGCCCGGAGCACCCGGCCGCGCGCCTCACCGAGGAGGACGAGGTCCGGCTGCGCGCCCTGCTGGACAAGCACGGCCGCCGGGACTCGCTCGGCCACTTCGCGCTCCGCCGCGACAAGGCCGTCGTCTTCTCCCCCAGCGGCAAGGCGGCCGTGACCTACCGCGTCGTCTCCGGCGTGATGCTCGCCAGCGGCGACCCCATCGGCGACGTGGAGGCCTGGCCAGGCGCGATCGAGCGCTTCATGGACGAGGCCAAGGCCCACTCCTGGACGCCCGCCGTCATGGGCTGCTCCGAGACCGGTGGCGAGGTGTGGACCCGCGAGACCGGACTGGACGCCCTGGAACTGGGCGACGAGGCGGTGGTGGACGTCGCGGATTTCTCGCTGGCCGGCCGCGCGATGCGCAACGTGCGCCAGATGGTGAAGCGCATCGAACGCGCCGGTTACGAGACCCGGGTCCGACGTGTCCGTGACATCGGCGAAGGCGAACTGGAGCGCATCCGGCTCGCCGCGGAGGACTGGCGCGGCACCGACACCGAGCGCGGCTTCTCCATGGCACTCGGCCGCATCGGCGACGCCACCGACGGCGACTGCCTGATCGCCACCGCCCACAAGGCCGACGCCGAACCGGGTCCCTACGGCGACCTCAAGGCGATCCTGCACTTCGTGCCGTGGGGCCCGGACGGCGCCTCCCTGGACCTGATGCGACGCGACCGCTCGGCCGACCCCGGCATGAACGAACTCCTCATCGTCGCCTCCCTCCAGGCGGCCCCCAAGTTCGACATCGCGCGCGTGTCGCTCAACTTCGCCATGTTCCGCTCGGCACTGGCCCGCGGCGAGAAGATCGGCGCCGGACCGGTGCTGCGCGCCTGGCGCGGACTGCTGGTCTTCCTCTCGCGCTGGTTCCAGATCGAGTCGCTGTACAAGTTCAACGCCAAGTTCCAGCCCCGGTGGGAGCCCCGTTTCGTCGTCTACCGGGCCTCCGGGGACCTCCCCCGCATCGGCTTCGCCGCCATGCAGGCCGAGGGCTTCGTCAACCTCGCCCTGCCCCTGCCGCGCTTCCTGCGCCGCCGTACGTCCGCGGCACGCGCGTGTGCCCACTCGGTGGCCGAGCACACGATGGCCGACAGAAACGTGCGGGCGGCGTAGCCGGGACGGGAGGCGGAACGGCACGGAGACGAGCGGACCGACGCCGCATCGGGACCGGCCCGGGTGGATGCCCCACCCCCTCAGCCCTGGGGCTTCCCCCCGGGCCACCCGGTATGGCGGCCCCCGCTGGGCCTAGGCTGAACGTATGAGCAAGCAGAGCGGACGAGGGCGCGTCGCCGGCCTTCCGGACTGGGACCGGTGCGCGGTCATGGGGGTCGTCAACGTGACCCCCGACTCCTTCTCCGACGGCGGCCGCTGGTTCGACACGACGGCCGCGGTCAAGCACGGACTCGCGCTGGTCACCGAGGGGGCCGACCTGGTCGACGTCGGCGGCGAGTCCACCCGGCCCGGCGCCACCCGGGTCGACGAGGCGGAGGAACTCCGGCGCGTCGTCCCCGTCGTCCGCGGCCTCGCCTCCGAAGGGGTCGTCGTCTCCGTCGACACCATGCGCGCCTCCGTCGCCGCCCAGGCCCTCGCCGCGGGCGCGGCGCTCGTCAACGACGTCAGCGGCGGCCTCGCCGACCCGGAGATGATCCCGGTCGTCGCCGACGCCGGCGCCCCCTTCGTCGTCATGCACTGGCGCGGCTTCCTCGAGGGCGGCAACGTCAAGGGCGTCTACGACGATGTCGTCCGCGAAGTCGTCGACGAACTGCACACACGCGTGGACGCCGTCCTGGCGGGCGGCATCGCCCCCGACCGGGTGGTCGTCGACCCGGGACTCGGCTTCTCCAAGGAGGCCGGCCACGACCTCTCCCTGCTCGCCCGCCTCGACCGGCTGCACGGGCTGGGCCATCCCCTGCTCGTCGCCGCCTCCCGCAAGCGGTTCCTCGGCCGGGTGCTGGCGGGGCCGGAGGGCGCGCCCCCGCCCGCGCGCGAGCGCGACGCCGCCACGGCCGCCGTATCCGCCCTCGCGGCGCAGGCCGGCGCCTGGGCGGTGCGTGTGCACGAGGTGCGCGCGACGGCGGACGCGGTGCGCGTCGCGCGCGCCGTGGAAGGAGCGCGCGCGGACGGTCACACGCCGGGCGTGGGCACGGCGGACGGGGCGCACAGCACGCCCGACGCGCCAGCCCCTCAGGACACGCGCCCCTCGGACACCCCGCACGGCGCAGAAGGAGCCCGGTGAGCGCCCCCCACACCGATGTCGAGCAGGTCGAGGCCGCCAACACGGCCTTCTACGAGGCACTCGAACAGGGCGACTTCGACGTGGTGTCCTCGCTCTGGCTCACCCCCTCCGACCTGGGCGTCGACGAGGAGTTCCACGACCCGGCGGACGTGGGCGTCGTCTCCTGCGTACACCCGGGATGGCCGGTGCTCACCGGGCGCGGCGAGGTGTTGCGGTCGTACGCGCTGATCATGGCGAACACCGACTACATCCAGTTCTTCCTCACCGATGTGCATGTGTCCGTCTCCGGTGACACGGCCCTGGTGACCTGCACCGAGAACATCCTCAGCGGCGGCCCGGCCCCGGAGGCCGGCGAGGAGCTGGGACCCCTCGTGGGCCAGCTGGTGGTCGCCACGAACGTGTTCCGCCGCACCCCCGACGGCTGGAAGCTCTGGTCGCACCACGCCTCCCCGGTCATGGCGGAGAACGCCGAGAACGGAGAGGACCCCGACGAGGAATCCCCGTCCTGAGCGGGTAGGCGCCAAGCGGGCCGGGTGGGCCATCGGGAGCAGGACGTGGTTGGAATCACGCATCCCTGGGTAGGCGCGGCTACCAGCCCGTGAGCCACCGGGTTCCCCGGGGGAAACACACGGTGAATCCTCCTGGCTCCGACGCGGCCGGTGCCCCCGCGGCCCGGCCGTGTCAGTGCTCGCAGGTAGATTCGTTCGAGGCCGGTGTGCCGCCCGCACGCGGTACGGACCGGCCGTTCCCGACGATTGCAGGAGTGATTCGCGTGGATCGTGTCGCGCTGCGCGGCCTCAAGGCCCGTGGGTACCACGGCGTGTTCCCCAGGGAGCGCGAGGAGGGCCAGACCTTCATCGTGGACCTCGTCCTGGGCCTGGACACCCGTCCGGCCGCGGCCGACGACGACCTGGCGAAGACCGTGCACTACGGCATCGTGGCGGAGGAGGTCGTGGCCGTCGTCCAGGGCGAGCCGGTCGACCTCATCGAGACGCTCGCCGAGCGCATCGCCCAGGCCTGTCTGAAGCACGAAGGGGTCCAGGAGGTCGAGGTCTGCGTCCACAAACCGGACGCACCGATCACGGTCCCCTTCGACGACGTGACCGTCACCATCACCCGGAGCCGAGTATGACCGCGTTCTTCACCGAGGGGCAGAGTGACCCGACCGTACAGCCGGTGCCCGCCTCCGTCGTCGAGAAGGTCGACGCCGCCGACACCACCCTGCACAACCCGAAACGGGCCGTGATCTCCATCGGCTCCAACCTGGGCAACCGGCTGGAGACCCTCCAGGGCGCCATCGACGCCCTGGAGGACACCCCGGGCGTGCGGATCAAGGCCGTCTCCCCGGTGTACGAGACCGAGCCGTGGGGCGTGGAGCCGGGCAGCCAGCCGTCGTACTTCAACGCGATCGTCGTCCTGAAGACGACGCTGCCCCCGTCGTCCCTGCTGGAGCGGGCGCACGCGGTCGAGGAGGCCTTCCACCGCGTCCGGGAGGAGCGCTGGGGCGCGCGCACCCTGGACGTCGACATCGTGGCGTACGCCGATGTCGTCTCCGCCGATCCGTCGCTGACCCTGCCCCACCCGCGCGCCCATGAACGCGCCTTCGTCCTCGCCCCGTGGCACGACGTGGAGCCCGACGCCCAGGTGCCCGGCCGCGGCGCGGTCGCCGAGCTGCTCGACACCGTGTCGCGCGACGGTGTGGCCGCTCGCAAGGACCTGGAACTCCGGCTGCCCGAGTAGTCGTTAAGGTCAGGACGACGATCGTCCACGGCCACGGGCCGTGGAACCCGGGGGAATGCGAAGGGACACCGTGAGAGAGCTGCGCATCAGGATGCTGGCCGGCGTCTTCGTCGTCGCGGGAGTTCTGTCCTGGGCGGGTGCCCGCCTCTGGAACTCGGTCGGGACCCTGCCCAGCGTCCCGCTGGCCGCCCCCATCGTCCTCGCCGTGATCGCCACGGTGCTGCTGGCCACGGCGCTCTCGATCCGCGCCCGTCTCAAGGCACAGCGCGAACGCCGCCCGGAGGCCAAGGGCGTCGATCCTCTGATGGCGGCCCGCGCGGTCGTCTTCGGCCAGGCCAGCGCGCTCGTCGCCGCCCTGGTCTCCGGAATGTACGGCGGTACCGGCGCCTTCCTGCTGGAGTCCCTCGACATCCCGGCCCGCCGCGACCAGGCCATCTACGCCGGGTTCTCGGTCCTGGCCGGCTTCGGTGTCATAGCGGCGGCCATCTTCCTGGAGCACGTCTGCAAGCTCCCCGAGGACGACGACGACAACAACTCGGGCGCGGCCTCGGCGGCGTAGAACCGCCGCCGAATCGCCTCAGCGGCCCGTGATGAGCGGTCTCAGCGGGCCATGATGAGGCTCATCGCCTCGTTGCGCGTCGCCGCGTCCCGCAGCTGTCCACGCACCGCCGAGGTGATGGTCTTGGCACCTGGCTTGCGGATGCCCCGCATGGACATGCACATGTGCTCGCACTCCACGACGACGATGACTCCGCGCGGCTCCAGGATCTCCATCAGGGAGTCCGCGATCTGCGTGGTGAGACGTTCCTGCACCTGGGGGCGGCGGGCGTAGACGTCCACCAGCCGGGCCAGCTTGGACAGGCCGGTGATCTTTCCGCTGGTGGCCGGGATGTACCCGACGTGGGCGACACCGCGGAACGGCACCAGATGGTGCTCACAGGTGCTGTAGACCTCGATGTCCTTCACGAGCACCATCTCGTCGTGCCCGAGGTCGAACGTCGTGGTCAGCACGTCCTCGGCCTGCTGCCACAGCCCCGCGAATATCTCCCGGTAGGCCCGCGCCACCCGCGCGGGCGTCTCCCGCAGCCCTTCCCGGTCCGGATCCTCGCCGACCGCGATCAGCAGCTCACGTACGGCGTTCTCGGCCCGCTTCTCGTCGAACGCGCCGACGAGGGCCTCGCCGTCCAGCGTCACGGGGTCGGTCATTCTGTGCCTCGTTCCTGTGCGGGTCGCGTGTGGATCACGCGTGATTGTGCGGCCATAACCGAAATGCCGCGCCCCCCAGGCTAGAACCTGGGGGGCGCGGCATCCATTCCGGGCCTGGTGGGGCCACCGGGACCCGGAGCGTCAGCTCTCCGGACGTTCCTCGGGGACCGGGTCGGCCACCGAGGCCGGGTCCACCGCGGAGGACTTGGCGGTGCTGATCGCGGGCGTCGCGCCGTTGGCCCCGTTGGTCAGTGCCAGCTCCCTGGGGGAGAGCACCGGCGGACGGGTGGACGGCGTACGCCGCGAGGAGCCGGTCCAGGCGGGCCGGGCCGGGCGCTTGACGATGGCGGAGAAGATCTCGGCGATCTCCTCCTTGTTCAGCGTCTCCTTCTCCAGCAGCCGGAGCACCAGGTTGTCGAGCACGTCGCGGTTCTCGACCAGGATCTCCCAGGCCTCGTTGTGCGCGTTCTCGATGAGCTTCTTGACCTCTTCGTCGACCAGCGCGGCGACCTCTTCCGAGTAGTCGCGCTGGTGAGCCATCTCACGGCCGAGGAAGGGCTCGGTGTTGTCGCCGCCGAACTTGATGGCGCCGAGACGCTCGGTCATGCCGTACTGGGTGACCATCGCGCGGGCCGTGGCAGTGGCCTTCTCGATGTCGTTCGCGGCGCCCGTGGTCGGGTCGTGGAAGACCAGTTCCTCGGCCGCGCGACCGCCCAGCATGTAGGCGAGCTGATCGAGCATCTCGTTGCGGGTGGTCGAGTACTTGTCCTCTTCCGGGAGCACCATCGTGTAACCGAGCGCCCGGCCGCGGGACAGGATCGTGATCTTGTGGACCGGGTCGGAGTTGGGGGAAGCCGCCGCGACCAGGGCGTGGCCGCCCTCGTGGTACGCGGTGATCTTCTTCTCCTTGTCCGACATGATCCGGGTCCGCTTCTGCGGGCCCGCGACCACGCGGTCGATCGCCTCGTCCAGCATGTGGTTGTCGATCAGCTTCAGGTCCGAGCGGGCCGTAAGGAGCGCGGCCTCGTTCAGCACGTTGGAGAGATCGGCACCCGTGAAGCCGGGGGTGCGGCGGGCGACGGCGGCCAGGTCGACGTCGGGCGCGACCGGCTTGCCCTTCTGGTGAACCTTGAGGATCTCCAGACGGCCCTGCATGTCCGGACGGTCGACCGCGATCTGGCGGTCGAAACGGCCGGGGCGCAGCAGCGCCGGGTCGAGGATGTCGGGCCGGTTCGTGGCGGCGATGAGGATCACGCCGCCCTTCACGTCGAAGCCGTCCATCTCGACGAGCAGCTGGTTCAGCGTCTGCTCACGCTCGTCGTGACCACCGCCGAGGCCGGCGCCGCGATGGCGGCCGACCGCGTCGATCTCGTCGACGAAGACGATCGCCGGGGCGTTCGCCTTGGCCTGCTCGAAGAGGTCACGCACTCGGGAGGCACCGACACCGACGAACATCTCGACGAAGTCGGAACCGGAGATCGAGTAGAAGGGGACGCCCGCCTCGCCGGCGACGGCGCGTGCGAGCAGGGTCTTGCCGGTGCCGGGAGGCCCGTACAGGAGCACACCCTTGGGAATCTTGGCGCCGACGGCCTGGAACTTCGCCGGTTCCTGGAGGAACTCCTTGATCTCGTGGAGCTCCTCGACGGCCTCGTCCGAGCCGGCGACGTCCGCGAACGTCGTCTTCGGCGTGTCCTTGGTGATGAGCTTCGCCTTGGACTTGCCGAAGTTCATGACCCGGGAGCCGCCACCCTGCATCTGATTCATCAGGAACAGGAAGACGACGACGATGAGGACGAAGGGGAGCAGGGACAGCAGAATCCCGACGAAAGCGTTCTGCTTCGTCGGCGAGACCGTGTAACCGTCCGGAATCTGCTTGTCCTGGAATTTGGTCTGCAGGGTGTTGGCGATGGTCACGCCTTGATCGCCGATGTAGCTCGCCTGGATCTTCGAGCTGCCCTTGACCTTTGTGCCGTCCTTGAGCGTGACCTTGATGATCTGCTCGTCACCGGTGGTGAGCTTGGCCGACTCGACCTTGTTGTCGTTGATCGCTGCAACGACCTGGCCTGTGTCCACCGTCTTGTAGCCGCCGGACGAGCCGACGACCTGCATCAACACGACCACGGCAAGGACGGCCAGCACGATCCACATGACCGGCCCACGGAAGTATCGCTTCACGTCCATCCATACGGAGCGGTGCCGCCCCGTCCCTCCTGCCATAGTGAGTTTGATAAGACAGTTCTTCTGACGGTACCCCAGCATTGTCGCGCGAAGCCGCACGGGGAAGGCTGACGAACCCGTCTGCATGCTCCAACGGCGCGGAACCCGCTGGGGTTCCCGATCGTCCTACACAGGACGCTCTTGTGGCTCAGCCGCCGTACACGTGGGGCGCGAGCGTACCGACGAACGGGAGGTTCCGGTACTTCTCGGCGTAGTCGAGGCCGTAGCCCACGACGAACTCGTTGGGGATGTCGAAGCCGACCCACTCCACGTCGATCGCGACCTTGGCCGCCTCCGGCTTGCGCAGCAGCGTGCACACCTTGAGGGATGCGGGCTCGCGCGAGCCGAGGTTGGACAGCAGCCAGGACAGGGTCAGTCCGGAGTCGATGATGTCCTCGACGATCAGGACGTGCTTGCCCTTGATGTCGGTGTCGAGGTCCTTGAGGATCCGCACCACACCGGAGGACTGGGTGCCCGCGCCGTACGAGGACACGGCCATCCAGTCCATGGTGACGGGGGTGGACAGCGCCCGAGCGAGGTCGGCCATGACCATCACCGCGCCCTTGAGGACTCCGACGATGAGCAGGTCCTTGCCCGCGTACTCCGCGTCGATCTTCGCCGCCAGCTCCGCCAGCTTGACGTCGATCTCTTCCTTGGTGATGAGCACCGTCTTGAGGTCGGCACCCATGTCTTTCGCGTCCACCCGCATCACTTTCGGTCGTCCCACCGGCCGCCGCCCCTCCGAGTGGAGGGTCGGGATTCAGCCTTGCCGAATCACCAGTCTGCCACCCTGGCGCTGGGCGACGACTTTGCCGGGGAGATTGATGGCTCCCTGGCCACGCCAGCCGGTGATCAGCCGGTCGATCTCCTCGATGTGCCGGGCGAAGAGCGAACCGGCCGGGGCGCCCGCCTCGATGGCCGCGCGGCGCAGGACGCGGCGGCGCACGGCGGGCGGCAGGGCGTAGAGCTTGGCGCACTCCAGGAGACCGGTGTTGTCCCGTACGGCCGCCTCGGCCTGGCCGGCCCAGGCGTCGAGGGCGTCCGCGTCGTCACGGGAGAGCTGGGCCGTACGGGCGAGGGCCTCGACTACGCCCTTGCCGAGGGCCTTCTCCAGGGCGGGCAGGCCTTCGTGGCGCAGCCGGGAGCGGGTGTAGGCCGGATCGGTGTTGTGCGGGTCGTCCCAGACGGGGAGGGACTGGGCCATGCAGGCCTTGCGGGCGGTCTGCCGGTCGAGCTGGAGGAAGGGCCGGCGGTAACGGCCGCCGGCCCCCGAGACCGCGGCCATTCCGGACAGGGAACGGGTGCCCGAGCCGCGGGCGAGGCCGAGGAGGACGGTCTCGGCCTGGTCGTCGCGGGTGTGGCCGAGGAGGACCGCGGCGGCGCCGTGGCGGTCGGCGGCGGCGTCGAGGGCGGCGTAGCGGGCGTCCCGGGCGGCGGCCTCGGGGCCGCCTTCACGGCCGACGGTGACCGTGGTGGCCTGCACCGGGTCCAGGCCGAGTTCGCGCAGGCGCAGGACGACCTCGTCGGCGCGCAGATCGGAGCCGGGCTGGAGGCCGTGGTCGACGGTGACACCACCGGCGCGGATGCCGAGCTTGGGGGCTTCGAAGGCGAGGGCGGAGGCGAGCGCCATGGAGTCGGCGCCTCCGGAGCAGGCCACGAGCACGAGCGGCGAGGGCGGACGCTCGTGAGAGGCGGCGTCAGTCGTGCTGTGGTGGTCGGTGAGGATGTCGTGGAGGACGCGGCGGACCGCCAGGCGTATCGCCGCGACCGCAGGATGGGGACCCATGTCCGGTTCCCTTCATGAAATTTTCGGGGGCTGAACCCGAGATCAGTCACGCAGAGTGTGTAGATGGTGACAGAACCGGGCCGTTCCCCGAGCATTGCACGCCTGATGGGGACTCACGGTCCCTCGGACGGGTGATTGCAGGGGCGTTCTCCTGCCGTCGGCCGATTTCGATTCACGACGGACCACGACCGCTCACCACCGGCCCGCCGGTTCACGACTCGGTCTTGCGGTGCACCCGCGCGACCCAGTCCGCCGGTTTGGCGATCTCGGCCTTGGTGGGGAGCGTGTTCGGCGAGGTCCACACACGGTTGAAGCCGTCCATGCCGACCTCCTCGACGACGGACCGCACGAAACGCTCACCGTCCTTGTACTGCCTGAGCTTTGCATCCAGGCCGAGCAGCTTGCGCAGGGCCGTGTCCAGCCGCGAGGCACCCTTGGCCCGGCGCTGCTGGAACTTCTCGCGGATCTCGGCGACGGTCGGTACGACCTCCGGGCCCACTCCGTCCATCACGAAGTCGGCGTGGCCCTCCAGGAGGGACATCACCGCGGTCAGCCGGGCGAGGATCTCCCGCTGGGCGGGACTCTGGACCAACTCGACCAGGGAACGGCCGCCGTCGTCCTCCTCGCCCTCGGGGCGTCCGCCCGCGAGGGACTGGGCCGCTTCCCTGACTCGCTCCAGGAACGTCATGGGGTCGACGTCCGTCTCCGCCAAGAACGACTGGATTTCACCCTCCAGGTGATCGCGGAGCCACGGCACCGCGGAGAACTGCGTGCGGTGCGTCTCCTCGTGCAGGCACACCCAGAGGCGGAAGTCGTGGGGATCCACGTCGAGTTCGCGTTCCACGTGGACGATGTTCGGGGCCACCAGGAGGAGCCGGCCGCCACCGTTGGCCCCGGCGGGCAGTTCGCGGGTGGCCGGGGCGAAGGTCTCGTACTGGCCGAGGACGCGCGAGGACAGGAACGACAGCAGCATGCCGAGTTCCACGCCGGTGACCTTGCCGCCGACCGCGCCGAGGACAGCGCCGCCGGCGCTGCCGCCGCGGCGTTCCTCCATCTTGACGAGGAGGGGCTTGAGGATCTCCCGGAAGCCGGCCACGTTCGCCCGGATCCAGCCGGGGCGGTCCACCACCAGGACGGGGGTGTCGTGGATGTCCTCGGTGCCCATACGAGTGAAGCCCCGGACGTGTCCTTCCGAGGCCTTGGCGTGCCGGCGCAGTTCCGCGACGACGGCACGGGCCTCGTCGCGGCTCACCTCTGGGCCCGGCCGTACGAGCCGGGTCGCGGTCGCGACCGCGAGATTCCAGTCGACCATCCCGGAAGAGGCACCACCGATGCTCGTCATGCGTCAACCGTACGTGAGGGGTGCCGTTGCGGGCAGGGCGTGGGGTGGGAGTGGGGGATGAGTCAGGGTTCCCGCGCCCGCCCTTGCCGCCTCGGGGGACACGCATGCCCCGCGGACGCCTCAGGCGCAGCCGCACGCCGCCAAGGCCGTGACTGTTCTGTCCAGGGCTGATTGGGCTGCCGTCGGGTCCGTGGTGTTCGCGGTGAGGACGGCGAAGGCCAGGAGGTGGCCGTCGCGGTCGACGACCGTGCCCGCCAGGGTGTTGACGCCGGTCAGGGTGCCGGTCTTGGCGCGGACGACACCTGCCGCGTCGGCCGCGGCGGCCGTGTAGCGGGTGGTGAGGGTGCCGGTGAATCCGGCGACGGGCAGGCCGGTGAGGACCGGGCGGAGGTCGGGGCGGGTGGGGTCGCCGGCCTTGACGAGGAGCGCGGTCAGGAGGCTCGCGGTGAGGCGGTCGTTCCGGTCGAGGCCGCTGCCGTCCCTGAAGTCGACGCCGTCCAGCGGCAGTCCGAGCCTGCCCAGCTGGATGCGGATCGCCTTGCCCGCGCCGGCGAAGTCGGCGCGCACGCCGGTCGCGAGGGCGGTCTGGCGGGCGAGCGCCTCGGCGATGTCGTTGTCGCTGTTGGTCATCATCCGCTCGACGATCGAGGCGAGCGGGGCCGAGGAGACCGTCGCCAGGGTCTCCGCACGCACGGAGGCCTTCGACGGGCCGGGCGCGGACGTCTCGACGCCGTACGCCCGCAGGAACTCGGCGAACTTCCTGGTCGCGTCCCCCGCCGGATCGGGCACGCGGGTCACCGGGCCGCTCGACGAGCCGTCCGTACGCCCCTCGTCGGCGGTCAGGGCGGTGACGCGGGCAAGGTTCGGGTTGACTCCGATCGGGTGAACTTCGGTGCCGGCGTACAGCGTGGTGTCGTACGACAGGGTCGCGTGCGTGATGGCGCGCTTCTTCAGGGCCGTCGCCGTGGAGGCGGCGAGGGTGCGCAGGCTGGCCCAGCCCTCGGGCTTCTCGCGGGCGGTGAGGGTGGGGTCGCCGCCGCCGACGAGGACGACTTCCTTGGTGCCGGGTTCGAGGGCGGTGCGGGTGGTGAGGCGGTGGTCGGGGCCCATCGCGGCGAGCGCGGCGACCCCGGTGGCGATCTTCGTGGTGGAGGCCGGGGTGAGCGCCGTGTCGGCTCCGCTGCCGTAGAGCCGCCGGCCGGTGCTCACGTCGACGACGGCGGCCGTACGGCGGGTGCCGAGGGCCGGGTCGGCGAGGAGCGGGCCGAGGACGCGGGCGAGGGCGGCGGGAGCCGGGGCCGACTTCACGGTGGTCGTCGCGCCGCCGAGGCCGGTCAGGACGGATCCGGCGCTGGGGGCGGGCCGCGGCGCTCCGGCCGCCGTGTCGGACGTACCGGACCCTTCGGCCGGGCGGCCGTGATCTACGCCACCCGCCCGCTCCAGTGCGGCTGCCCGGTCCCGCTCGGCCGTACGCTGACCGGTGGAGTCCCAGGGACCGGCGGCGGTCGCCACGCCGACGGCCAGGGCCAGTCCGGCGGTCGTCGCACCCGCGGTGTACTGCCAGGTCCGGCCGGTCTTCGGCCTCGTGATCCGCGCGAGCTGCGGTTTCGCCGCCTGCGTGAGCCGTGCGACCCACGGCTCGGCAGCGGCCGCCGCGCGCGCGAGACGTGGCCGTACGATCCCTGCGGCTCGTGCCAGACGCGGTCGTACGGCGTCCGCTGCCCGCACCACATGGGGTCTCGCGGCCCGCCAAGGCCTCAGCTCGGGCACGATCACCAGCCCCTTTCGCGATCACACACCTGCGTGAGGGACACTTAACCACCAGAACTATGTGCTGATCATGGAGGAGCCACCGGTGGAGTTCGACGTCACGATCGAGATCCCGAAGGGTTCGCGGAACAAGTACGAGGTGGACCACGAGACCGGTCGGATCCGCCTGGACCGTCGACTCTTCACCTCGACCGCCTACCCGACCGACTACGGCTTCGTCGAGAACACTCTCGGCGAGGACGGTGACCCGCTGGACGCGCTGGTCATCCTGGACGAGCCGACCTTCCCGGGTTGCCTCATCCGCTGCCGCGCGATCGGCATGTTCCGCATGACCGACGAGGCCGGCGGCGACGACAAGCTGCTGTGCGTCCCGTCGACCGACCCGCGCGTGGAGCACCTGCGGGACATCCACCACGTGTCGGAGTTCGACCGGCTGGAGATCCAGCACTTCTTCGAGGTCTACAAGGACCTGGAGCCCGGCAAGTCCGTCGAGGGCGCCGACTGGGTGGGCCGCGTCGACGCCGAGGCCGAGATCGAGCGGTCGTACAAGCGCTTCAAGGACCAGGGCGGTCACTGAGTCGCCGGGCCCCTGAGGGGGCCGTGCAGGGCCGCACGCACGCGTGCGGCCCTTTGGCATGCCGGTGCGCAGGTGGCGGTGCGCATACTGAGGTCTACGGAATGTGTCGTTCAGGGAGCGTTGCCCAGTGACGGAGGCGGAGGACCGCAAGCCGCAGTCGGACGAGGCGAGGGGCACGTTCGATCCGGAGATCACCTCCGAGTTCGCGATCCCGCCGGGACTGGCCGTCCCCAAGGGCCCCAAAGGTGCCAAGAGTCCCAAGGGTCCCAAGGGCGGGGGCGAATCGGAGACCACGTCGGAGTTCGCCGTTCCGGAGGGCCTCGACGTCGCGCAGCCGGCCGGCGCGGAGTCCGAGGGGTCGGCGTTCAGTCTGCCGCGGACGTACAGCGCGCGGCACGCCCCGCCCGCTTTCACGCCCGCCGAGGGCTTTCCCGTGGTCAGTCTGACCAAGGACGTGCCCTGGCAGGACCGGATGCGGACGATGCTGCGCATGCCGGTCGCCGAGCGGCCCGCGCCGGAGCCGCCGCCCAAGGTGGAGGAGGGCGGTCCGGCCGTCCCGCGCGTGCTCGACCTGACCCTGCGCATCGGCGAGCTGCTGCTGGCGGGCGGAGAGGGCGCCGAGGACGTGGAGGCCGCGATGTTCGCGGTCTGCCGCTCCTACGGGCTCGACCGCTGCGAGCCGAACGTCACCTTCACCCTGCTGTCGATCTCCTACCAGCCGTCCCTCGTCGAGGACCCGGTGACGGCGTCACGGACGGTACGGCGACGGGGCACCGACTACACGCGCCTGGCGGCCGTCTTCCACCTCGTCGACGACCTCAGCGACCCCGAGACGCACGTCTCCCTGGAGGAGTCCTACCGGCGCCTCGCGGAGATGCGGCGCAACCGGCACCCGTATCCGACGTGGGTGCTGACCTCGGCGAGCGGGCTGCTCGCGGGCGCGGCCTCGGTGCTCGTCGGCGGCGACCTGGTCGTGTTCGTGGCGGCGGCGATCGGCGCGATGCTCGGCGACCGGCTGGCGTGGCTGTGCGCGGGGCGCGGGCTGCCGGAGTTCTACCAGTTCCTGGTGGCCGCGATGCCGCCCGCCGCGATCGGCATCGCGCTGACGCTCGGGCACGTCGACGTGAAGGCGTCCGCCGTCATCACCGGTGGGCTGTTCGCGCTGCTGCCCGGACGGGCCCTGGTGGCGGGCGTCCAGGACGGTCTGACCGGCTTCTACATCACCGCCGCCGCCCGCCTCCTCGAGGTCATGTACTTCTTCGTCGGCATCGTCGTCGGCGTGCTGCTGATGCTCTACCTCGGCGTGCAGCTCGGCGCCCATCTCAACCCCGACGCCTACCTGGGCATCACCGAGCGGCCGCTGTGGCAGATCGGCGCGTCGATGCTGCTGTCGCTGACCTTCGCGGTACTGCTTCAGCAGGAACGGTCCACCGTGCTGGCCGTGACGCTGAACGGGGGCGTCGCCTGGTCGGTGTACGGCGCGATGCACTACGCCGGCGGGATCTCGCCGGTGGCCTCCACCGCCGTCGCGGCGGGGGTGGTGGGGCTGTTCGGGCAGCTGCTGTCGCGGTACCGGTTCGCTTCGGCGCTGCCCTACACGACCGCGGCGATCGGGCCGCTGCTGCCGGGGTCGGCCACCTATTTCGGGCTGCTGGCCATCGCGCAGAACGAGGTGGACGCGGGGTTGGTCTCCCTGACCAAGGCGGCCGCATTGGCGATGGCCATCGCCATCGGCGTGAACCTCGGGTCGGAGATCTCGCGGCTGTTCTTGCGGATCGGGTCCGCGGAGAAGCGGCGCGCCGCGAAGCGGACCCGAGGATTCTGAAGCCGGCTCCTTACGGGAGCCCCGCTTTTCAGTAGCCGCCCTGGTTGTAGGGGTACTGGCCGTTCTGCTGCTGGGGCTGGGGCTGGGGCTGCCAGTCCTGCTGCTCGGGGTACTGCTGCTCCGGGTACTGCTGTTGCTGCGGGTACTGCTGTTGCTGCTGGTACTGCTGGCCGTAGTAGTCGTTCTGCTGGTACTCGCCCTGGTACTCGGTCTGACCCTGGTACTCGGTCTGGCCCTGAGTGCCGCCCTGGTTGCCGTAGGGGTCGTGCTCCTCGATGCGGCGGAGCTGGGTCGTGGCGTCGTCCACGGGCTGCTGATGGTAGAGGGGCCGCGGCTGCTCCTGGGCGGGGGGCTCGGCCCGCCGGGGGTTCTTCTTGGACTGGGAGCGGGCGCGGAGGAACTCGATGATGATCGGGACCACCGAGAGAAGGACGATCAGGAGCAGGATCGGCTCGATGTTCTTCTTGACGAAGTCGATGTTGCCCAGCCAGGAGCCGAGCAGGGTCACGCCCGCGCCCCACAGGATGCCGCCGATGATGTTGAAGATCAGGAACGAGCGGTACCGCATGCCGCTGACGCCCGCGATGATCGGCGTGAACGTGCGGACGATGGGCACGAAGCGGGCCAGGACCAGGGACTTGGGGCCGTACTTCTCGAAGAACTCGTGGGCCTTGGTGACGTTCTCCTGCTTGAAGAGGCGGGAGTCCGGGCGGGTGAAGAGGGACGGGCCGACCTTCTTGCCGAACATGTAGCCCGCCTGGTCGCCCAGGATCGCGGCGACGCAGATCAGGACGATCGCCGCCCACAGGGGGAAGTCCAGCTGCTTCGACGTGATCAGCAGACCCGCGGTGAACAGCAGCGAGTCACCTGGCAGGAAGAACCCGATGAGCAGGCCCGACTCCGCGAAGACGATGAGCAGCAGACCCCAGATGCCGAAGCTGTCGAGCAGATAGTCGGGGTCCAGCCAGCTCGGTCCGAGGGCAAGGGTCGTCACGGTTCCGGGCTCCTGACGGGGGTGAGGAAATACAGCGTCCTTCTACGGCCGCACAAAGCTATCAACGCAATGCGTCCGCCCCAGGTTCCATGGGGGTCCCCAGGATGCACTGTGAGCCCGGTCGGGCAAACCTGTGAGCATGGGCATCGAAGATTACGGCGGCGGCCAGGGGCCCCAGCCGGACGTACTGGTCGTCACCACGAACGACGTACCCGGGCACCGGATCGAACAGGTCATCGGGGAGGTCTTCGGGCTGACGGTGCGCTCGCGGCACCTCGGGAGCCAGATCGGGGCCGGGCTGAAGTCGATGATCGGCGGTGAGCTGAAGGGCCTCACCAAGACGCTCGTCGAGACCCGCAACCAGGCCATGGACCGGCTCGTGGAACAGGCACGCGCGCGTGGGGCCAACGCCGTGCTGGCGTTCCGCTTCGACGTGACGGAGGCGGCCGACGTGGGCACCGAGGTGTGCGCGTACGGGACGGCGGTGGTGGTGGCCCGGGAGTGACCCGGGCCACGGGACGCTACGCGGGTGTGTGCCGGGCCGCGTTGGCGGTGATGGCCTCCTTGAGGTGCTCGGCCAAACCCGCGCGCGTGGAGTCGTAGAACGCCTTGAACCGCTCGTCGGCGACGTACATCTCGCCGAGGGAGCGGTGGAGTTCGTACGAGCACTCGTAGAACCAGCCGCTGATGTGCTGTCGGTGTTCCTCGGCCAGGTCCATGGCCCGCTCGCCGGTGGGCGGTTCCCCGGCGGCCATGAGCGCGTCGTAGCGTCCGGTCCAGTCCGCCACCTCCGCCTGCATGCGCTGCCAGTCCTCCTTGGTGTAGCGGGCGGCCCGGCGCTGTGACTCGGCGTACAGCTCGGTGCCGCCCCAGCGCTGCTCGGCCTCCTCGGCGTACTGCTCGGGGTCCTTGTCGCCGAAGACCTCGAAACGTTCCTCGGGGGTCAGGTCGATGCCCATCTCACGTGCCTCCATCGCGTGTTCCACGGCCGCGGCCATCTTCTGAAGCTGCTCGATGCGGGCGGTCAGCAACTCGTGCCGACGGCGCAGGTGCGCGCGCTGGTCCGCCTCCGGGTCGTCGAGCAGGGCGGCGACCTCGTCGAGCGGGAAGCCGAGTTCTCGGTAGAACAGGATCTGCTGCAGCCGGTCGAGGTCGGCGTCGCCGTAGCGCCGGTGGCCCGCGTGGCTGCGCCCGCTCGGGACGAGCAGGCCGATGCCGTCGTAGTGGTGCAGGGTGCGCACCGTCACTCCGGCGAAACCGGCGACCTGTCCCACGGAGTAGCTCACTTCGTCCGCTCCTTGTCCTTCTCGGTTCGCACTCCACGGTGGGCCCTCACGTGACGTCAGGTGCAAGCCCATATCAGCGGGCGGCTCCCGGCTCCCCGGGCGGCGCCGGATTTGTCCGCTTATCGTGAGCCCGTGGCTCAGGACTCCGCGCGGCAGACACCCCCCTCTCCGGCGAGTCCCGCGCGCGCGTTGCTGCCCGCGATCCTGCCCGCCCTGGTCGTCGGAGTGCTGGCGAGCCTGCTTCTGCTGCTGGTGAGCGAGCTGGCCGAGCAGTTGCAGAGCGTGCTGTGGGAGAACCTGCCGAACGCCCTGGGGGTGGGCCGCTACTCGGTGCTGTGGATGGTCGCCATGCTCACCGCCACCGGCCTCGCGGTCGGGCTGGTGGTGTGGAAGGTGCCGGGGCACGCGGGTCCCGATCCGGCGACCACCGGCCTCGACGCGCCCGTGCTGCCGCCCGTGGTGCTGCCGGGGCTGCTGCTGGCGACCATGCTGATGCTGGCCGGCGGGCCGAGCCTGGGCCCCGAGAACCCGATCATCGCGGTGAACGTGGGGCTGGCGTACTGGCTGGGCCGCCGGCTGCTGCCGCGGGCGCCGGGCCGGGTGTGGCCGGTGCTGGCGGAGGCGGCGACGATCGGGGCGCTGTTCGGCACGCCGGTCGCGGCGGCGCTGCTGATCTCCGAGGCGCTGGCCGGGCGGCAGACCGAGGGGCCGCTGTGGGACAACGTGTTCGCACCGCTCGTCGCGGCCGCGGCCGGTGCGATGACCACGACCCTGGTGGCCCGTCCCAGCTTCGACCTCGGACTGCCGGCGTTCGGGGAGCCCGACTGGGGCGATCTGCTGTCGGCGATGGTGATCGCCTCCGTGGGCGCGCTGCTCGGCATGACCGCCGTGCGCGCCTTCCCGTACGTCCACGGCGTGTTCGCGCGATTGCGGCATCCGATGCTGGCGCTGCCGGCCGGTGGGGTCGTGCTGGGGCTGCTGGCGGCCCTGGGCGGCCATCTGACGCTTTTCAAGGGACTGGACGAGGTCGGGGAGCTCGCCCACGATCCCGAGGGCTGGACGGCCGGAGAGTTCGCCACGATGACGGTGGTGAAGCTGGCCGCGCTGCTCGTCGCCGCGTCCTGCGGTTTCCGGGGCGGGCGGATCTTCCCGGCGGTGTTCGTGGGCGTCGCGCTCGGGCTGACCGCTCACGCGGTCGTACCCGCCGTGCATCCCGCGGTCGGCGTGGCGACGGGCGTTCTCGGCGTGCTCCTCGCCATCACCCGGCAGGGCTGGGTGAGCCTGTTCGTCGCCGCCGTCCTGGTCTCCTCCCCCGCGGTCATCGCGCTGCTGTGCATCGCCTCGCTGCCGGCCTGGCTGCTGGTGACCGGCAGGCCGCAGATGCAGTTGCGCGAGGACGGGACAGCGATCCGGTGAACCGATCAGGCCCTTCGATCCGATGAAGCGGCAGGAAGCCCCCGGTCCTGCCGCCCTCACCCTGACAGGAGAATCCCATGCCCTTGCACAAAGGCCCCGCGAAGCCCGACGAGCGCTCCCTGTCCGTGAACCCCTTCTACGGCGAGGCGGACCCGGTCACCGGTATGACCGAGGCGCCGCCCAAGCACCGTCTGCCGGACGGCCCGACGCCGCCCTCGACGGCGTATCAACTGGTCCACGACGAGCTGATGCTGGACGGCAACTCCCGGCTGAACCTGGCCACCTTCGTCACCACCTGGATGGAGCCGCAGGCCGGGGTGCTGATGGCGGAGTGCCGCGACAAGAACATGATCGACAAGGACGAGTACCCGCGCACCGCCGAGCTGGAGCGCCGCTGCGTGGCCATGCTCGCCGATCTGTGGAACGCGCCTGATCCATCGGCGGCCGTGGGCTGTTCGACGACCGGGTCGAGCGAGGCCTGCATGCTGGCCGGGATGGCTCTCAAGCGGCGGTGGAGCAAACGCGAACCGGACCCGACCGTCCGGCCGAACCTGGTCATGGGGGTCAATGTCCAGGTCTGCTGGGACAAGTTCTGCAACTTCTGGGAGGTGGAGGCCCGACTGGTGCCCATGGAGGGCGACCGCTTCCACCTCGACCCCCAGGCCGCCGCCGAACTGTGCGACGAGAACACCATCGGGGTCGTCGGCATCCTCGGCTCCACCTTCGACGGGTCCTACGAGCCGATCGCCGAGCTGTGCGCCGCCCTGGACGCCCTCCAGGAGCGCACCGGCCTGGACATCCCGGTGCACGTCGACGGGGCGTCCGGCGCGATGATCGCGCCCTTCCTGGACGAGGACCTCGTGTGGGACTTCCGTCTCCCGCGCGTGGCCTCGATCAACACCTCGGGGCACAAGTACGGGCTGGTCTATCCCGGTGTCGGCTGGGCGCTGTGGCGCGACCGGGACGCCCTGCCCGAGGAACTGGTCTTCCGCGTCAACTACCTGGGCGGCGACATGCCGACCTTCGCGCTGAACTTCTCGCGACCGGGCGCCCAGGTCGTCGCGCAGTACTACACGTTCCTGCGGCTGGGCCGCTCGGGCTACCGGGCCGTGCAGCGCTCCACGCGGGAGGTCGCCCGGGGTCTCGCCGACCGGGTGGAGGCGCTGGGCGACTTCCGGCTGCTGACCCGGGGCGACGAGCTGCCCGTGTTCGCCTTCACCACGGCCCCGGGCGTCGAGTCCTACGACGTCTTCGATGTCTCCCGGCGGCTGCGTGAGCACGGCTGGCTGGTGCCGGCGTACACCTTCCCGCCGAACCGCGAGGACCTCTCCGTCGTGCGGATCGTGTGCCGCAACGGCTTCTCCTCGGACCTGGCCGACCTGTTCATGGACGACCTGACACGGCTGCTGCCGGAGCTGCGCCGGCAACCGCACCCCCTGACGCGGGACAAGGAGGCGGCCACCGGCTTCCATCACTGAGCCACTGAATCGATGAGCCGCCGAGTCAGCGAGTCACCGAGTCACCGGCTCATGCGCCCGAACCTGCGGACCGCCAGCGGAAAGAACACGGCGAGCAGGACCAGCGGCCAGACGACAGCCGGCCAGAGGCCGCCGGTCTCCCCCGCCGGGCCGAACAGGTCACGTACGGCGGTCGCCGTCCGGGACATCGGATTCCACTCGACGACCGTGCCGAGCCAGCCCGGCATGGACTCCGGGGTGGCGATGGCATTGGAGAGGAAACCGACCGGCCAGACGAGGATCTGCACGGCCTGGACCATCTCCGGTTTCCCGGCCACCAGCCCCAGCAGGATGCCGATCCACAGCATCGCGAAGCGGAACAGGAGGAGAAGACCCACGGCGCCCAGGAAGGCACCGGCACCGCCCTGGGCGCGCCAGCCGAGCGCGTACCCGACGCCGATCAGCACCGCCAGGCCCAGTGCCGACTGGAGCATGTCGGCCGCCGAGCGGCCCACCAGGACCGCGCCGTCGGCCATCGGCATGGAGCGGAAGCGGTCGATGACGCCCTTGTTGAGGTCCTGGGTGACGGCGAGCATCGTGCCCTCCAGGCCGAAGGCCATGGTGAGCGCGAGCATGCCGGGGATCAGGTAGTCGAGGTAGTCGCCCCTCACCTCGCGGCCGCCGCCGACCAGGTAGGCGAACATCAGCAGCAGCATCACCGGGAAGACGAGCCCGACGACCAGCCGGCCGGGCTGCCGTGCCCAGTGGGCGAGTTCGCGCCGGGTCATGGTCCAGGAATCGGTCAGCGCGTACGTACTCACACGGCCTCCTTCGTGCGGTCGTCCCGCCCGGTCAGGTGCAGGAACACCTCGTCGAGCGTGGGGCGGCGCAGGGCCACGTCCTCCGCCTGGATGCCGGCCTCCTCCAGGGCGCGGACGACGGCGGAGAGGGCGGCCATGCGGTCGGTGACCGGGGCGCTGAGCAGCCTGCGGTCGAGGTCGACGGAGATCTCGTCCCTGGCCATGGGCAGCAGGGCGAGCGCGGCGCCCAGCAGGCCCTCGTCGCGCAGGACGACGTCGATGCGGTCGCCGCCGGTGAGCGCCTTCAGTTCGTCCGCGGTGCCCTCGGCGATGATCCGGCCGTGGTCCACGACGGAGATGCGGTCCGCGAGCTGGTCGGCCTCCTCCAGGTACTGGGTGGTGAGCACGACCGTCGTGCCGCCGCCGACGAGGGAGCGGACCGCGGACCACACCTCGGCGCGGCCGCGCGGGTCGAGGCCGGTGGTCGGTTCGTCCAGGAACAGCACCTCCGGGTCCGTGATCAGGGATGCGGCGAGATCCAGCCGGCGCCGCATGCCGCCGCTGTAGGAGCGCACCGGCTTGCGGCCGGTGTCGCCGAGTTCGAAGCGCTCCAGCAGTTCGTCCGCACGCACCCGCGCTTGGCGGGCGCCCAGGTGGTGGAGGCGGCCGAACAGTTCCAGGTTCTGGCGGCCGCCCAGTTCCTCGTCGAGTGCCGCGTGCTGGCCGAGCAGGCCGATGCGCAGGCGGACGTCACGGGCCCGGCGCACCACGTCGTGTCCGGCCACCTCGACCCGGCCCGAGTCCGGCCGCAGCAACGTGGACAGGATCCTGACCAGAGTCGTCTTGCCCGCGCCGTTGGGGCCGAGCACCCCGTGCACCGTGCCGCGGGCCACAGTGAGGTCGAGCCCGTCCAGTGCCGGTCTGTCGCCGTACCTCTTGCGTACGTCCTCGACGGTGATTGCCGCGTCGGCCATGTACCGAACCCCCACCTTTTCTCGTTAGTCAAACTTGACTACCTGTCTAAGCTAACGCGGCCGACCCCAGTCGTCAAACTTGATTAGCGATTGTCCCCGGGGTGCCGCTCCCCCGTCGCGTACGGGTTCTCCTGGTCGTCCGCGAGGACGCCGACGAACGGCTCGCCCTCGCCGGAGAAGGTGTAGGCACCGCCCTCGATCCGGGCGATCAGGCCCTCGGTCCACTCCGCATCGGCGTCCGCCATGTGGACCCAGAGGTTCATGATCTCGCCGATGTGCCCGAGCTGCTCCGGGCCCTCCTCGGGCACGTAGTGCTCGGTGACGGCCGAGCGCCACTCCTCGATGCGGCGGACCCGTTCCTTCAGCAGCGACACCGCTTCGGCGCGCGGCAGGTCCACGATGACGCCGAGGGCCGCCGACTTCACGTCCATCTTCTGGTCGTACGAGGTCAGCGACTCACGCACCAGCCGGAAGTACTCCTCGGTGCCCCGCTCGGTCATCTCGTACTCGGTGCGGGGCGGGCCGCCCACGGTGGAGGGGGCGATCTCGTGCGCGTGCAGCAGTCCCTGCTTCGCCATCTGCTTCAGGGCGTGGTAGATCGAGCCCGGTTTGGCGGTGGACCACTCATGGGCGCCCCAGTACTCCAGGTCGTTGCGCACCTGGTAGCCGTGGGCCCGCCCGTGCTGACGCACCGAGCCCAGCACGAGGAGACGGATCGCTGACATGGCGTCCAGATTAGGCCGCCCGCAACCCGCGGGGACAACGGGCCGGGAGCGGAGAGCGGAACCGGCCGGACCCCGAAGAGGGGACCGGCCGGAACGGGACGGCAGGCCTGAGGACGCGCCCAGGGCCTGCCGGGGAGGCAGACCTAGAACGGGAACCGGCTGCGACCGTGCTGGACCGAGATCCACTTCGTCGTCGTGAAGGCTTCCAGGGTCGTCTCGCCGTTGAGACGGCCGACGCCGGAGTTCTTCTCGCCGCCGAACGGCACGATCGGCTCGTCGTGCACCGTGGCGTCGTTGACGTGGAACATCCCGGTGACGATCTGCTTGGCGAAGCCGACGCCCCGCTCGATGTCGCCGGTGTGGACGGCGCCGCTGAGCCCGTAGGGGGTGTCGTTGACGAGGCGGACGGCCTCTTCCTCGCCGTCGAAGGTGTTGATGAAGACGACCGGGCCGAAGACCTCCTGCTGGAGCAGGCCGGAGTCGGCGGGCAGGTCGCTCAGCACGGAGGGCTCGACGAGATTGCCGGTGGTCGTGCCGTGCAGGAGGGCGGTCGCGCCCTCGGCGATGGCCTGGTCGACGACGCCGGAGACGGCCTCGGCCTGCGAGGAGTTGATGACCGGGCCGATGAGGGTCTGCGGGTCGCGCGGGTCGCCGGACTTCAGCGTCTTCACCTTGGCGACGAACTTCTCGGTGAACTCGTCGGCGAGCGAGCGGTCGACCAGGATCCGGTTGGCGGCCATGCAGACCTGGCCCTGGTGGACGAAGCGGCTGAAGACGGCGGCGTCGACCGCGTAGTCCACGTCGGCGTCGTCGAGGACGACGAAGGCGCTGTTGCCGCCGAGTTCGATGATGGACCGCTTGAAGTGCGAGGCGGCGACGGTGGCGACGTGCCGGCCGACCTTGTCGGAGCCGGTGAAGGAGATCACCCGCGGGACCGGGTGCTCCAGGAAGGCGTCGCCGATCTCGGCGATGTCGGTGACGACGACGTTCAGCAGGCCCGCGGGCAGGCCCGCGTCCTCGAAGAGCTTGGCGATGATCGTGCCGCCGGAGATCGGGGTGTTCTGGTGCGGCTTGAGCACCACGCCGTTGCCGAGGGCCAGCGCGGGGGCGACCGACTTCAGCGACAGCAGGAAGGGCACGTTGAAGGGGCTGATCACGCCGACGACGCCGACCGGCTCGCGGTAGACGCGGTTCTCCTTGCCGTCGATCGGCGAGGGGATGATCCGGCCCTCGGGGCGCAGCGACAGGTGGATCGACTCGCGCAGGAACTCCTTGGCCAGGTGGAGTTCGAAGGCGGCCTTGCCGAACGTGCCACCGGCCTCGTCGACCAGGACCTCGCTGATCTCCGCCTCGCGCTCCTCGACCAGCCGCAGCACCTTCTCGAAGACCGAGCGGCGGGCGTAGGCGTTGGTGGCCGCCCACTCCTTCTGGACGCGGGCGGCGGCACGGTAGGCCTCGTCGACCTCGTCGACCGTGGCTATCGTGATCGACGCGACCTTCTCGCCGTTGTAGGGATTGAAGTCGATGATGTCCCAGGACCCGGTCCCTGGACGCCACTTACCGTCGATGTACTGCTGGGCCAGGTCTGTGAAGTACGACGACATGTGATCCCTCAATCCCCTGCTGCGATCGGCTCCGATCGGCATCACGATCTGATCACACGTCATCGTACGTGTGTTTCAAGGGAGTTGGGGTAACACCTGGGGCACTCCCGGGTTTCCCGAGGGGAAACCCTGAGGATGCGGCCTAGGAGAGCTGGATCAGCCCGCGCAGCAGGTCCCGGCTCTCGTCGGGGCCGGGGCTGTCCTGCTGGAGTTCCTTCAGGGCCTGCTCGTACTGGGCGACGTCCTCGCGCTTGTCCAGATAGAGGGCGCTGGTGAGCTGTTCCAGGTAGACGACGTCGGAGAGGTCGGACTCCGGGAAGCTCAGGATGGTGAAGGCGCCGGACTCACCGGAGTGGCCGCCGAAGCTGAACGGCATGATCTGCAGCCGTACGTTGGGGCGCTCCGAGATCTCGATCAGGTGCTGGAGCTGCTCGCGCATGACCTCGCGGTCGCCGTACGGCCGGCGCAGGGCTGCCTCGTCGAGGACGATGTGGAAGTCGGGGGCGTTCTCGGCGACGAGGTACTTCTGGCGCTCCAGGCGCAGGGCCACGCGCCGGTCGACGTCGGCCGCGCTCGCCCCCTTCATCCCGCGCCGCACGACCGCGTGCGCGTACGCCTCGGTCTGGAGCAGGCCGTGCACGAACTGGACCTCGTACGCCCGGATCAGGGCGGCGGCGCCCTCCAGGCCGACGTAGGTGGGGAACCAGTTGGGCAGGACGTCGGAGTAACTGTGCCACCAGCCTGCGACGTTGGCCTCGCGGGCGAGTCCGACGAGCGCCTGGCGTTCGGCGTCGTCCGAGATGCCGTACAGCGTCAACAGGTCTTCGACGTCACGGGTCTTGAAGCTCACCCGGCCCAGTTCCATTCGGCTGATCTTCGACTCCGACGCCCGGATCGAGTACCCCGCCGCCTCGCGTGTGATGCCGCGTGCCTCACGCAGTCGCCGTAGTTGCGAGCCGAGCAGCATCCGCCGCACCACCGATCCGGGCTCTCCCGCGCTCACGTTCGCCAGCCTCCCCAACCGTCCTCAGGGCCCGCAGTCTGCCACTAAAACACTTCGAGCAGTACTCGTCCGATTACAGAGATGGAAAAAGCCAAAGGGTACACGCGGTGCTGCGCGAGGGAAGGGTGAGGAGAAAGCAAGGGGAGTGCTCGCCAACCGCAAGAAGATGGCGGAAAAAATGGCCAAGAAGCGGTACGGGCGGGTCCATTTCGGTCATGTGCACGTGCATCTGCCCTTGCATCTGTTCTGCGCATCGGAAACCATGGTCCCGCGCCACCGCTGCATCGCAACGACCGCGAATCCCGGGAGTGCCTCGCATGGGGACGAATGGATCGACCATGCTCGAGCCGTTACGGCAGGGCCTTCCGCCGCTTGATCCCGCGGCCGTGTCCGACGCGGCCTCCTGCGCCCTGCCGGCCCGCCTCGAAGCGGTGCGTGAGGCACGCCAGTTCACCAGGAGAACCCTGGGTCAGTGGGACGTGGGCGAGCGGTTCGACGACATATGTCTGGTCGTCTCGGAACTGGTGACCAACGCTCTGCGGCACGGACTGCCGCCCGACGCCACGCCGTGCGTGCCCGAGCAGCGGCCGCCCGTGCGGCTGCACCTGCTGCGGTGGACCGAGCGGCTGGTGTGCGCGGTGCGCGATCCCAGTCACGACAGTCCCCTGCCGCGCGAGGTGGACGACTTCGCTGCGGAGTCGGGCCGCGGCCTGTTCCTCGTCGACTCCTTCGCCGAGGGCTGGGGCTGGCACCCGCTCTCCCCGAGCCTGGGCGGCAAGGTCGTCTGGGCGCTGTTCCGGCTGCACACCCCCGCCGAATGACGAACCGCGGCGCCTTCTGGTGCCGCGGTTCTACGCGCGTCGCGGCCCCTTGTGCACCGTTCTCCCCGGCGCGTCGCACGCCGGGGCGGGCCGCCGTCAGCCGGCGATCAGGTGGTCGAACTCACCGTCCTTGATGCCCAGGAGCATCGCCTCGATCTCGGCCCGCGTGTAGACGAGCGCGGGACCGTCCGGGAAGCGCGAGTTGCGTACGGCCACGTCACCGCCGGGCAGACGCGCGAACTCGACGCAGGATCCCTGCGAGTTGCTGTGCCGGCTCTTCTGCCAGGCAACGCCGTACAGCTGTGTGGCCGCCATGCCGTTGTACACGTCGTGCCCCCCGTCAACGTCGTGGTCCACAGGTCGCTCCCTGGTGGTGCACTGGCTCGTGTGGCCATAGATGCCGTGGTCAACTGTTCCGGATCATAGCCCCGTTCACGTGCGTCTGCATGAGCAGATGCACGTGCACGTGGGGTGCTTGCACGGTTACAGCTTTGGCGCCTGCTTTACCGAGCCCGGGACGGTGCTGGGGCCCGTCGCGCGTCTGCCCCGAAGCCCGCTCGGCATGCGGCCACCGGTCTTCCTGGGGGGCCTGCGGCTGGGCGGGCAGGACAGGTGGTACGGATCGAACCACTCGTGCACAGGAAGAGACGCATCGGGGGCCCTCGATGTTCCGTCGCCCCGGACACGGTTCGGCCGACTGACCCCGGCGCGGGCCACGGCGGATGGCCGGATCCCGCCTGCCTGGCCGGACGCCGACCGTCCACTCGGTACGCCGTCCGGCCCGCGGGCAGCCTCCGGCGGCCCCGGCATCGACCTCACGGCAGCCGCCCGCGCCGTCGCCGCCCTCGCCGCGAACAGGCCGGGGCCTCGGCCCCCGCCTCCCCGGCGCGAAACGGCCTCGCCCCCGTGGGCGACGGAGGCGTCGTCCACGGGGGCGAGGGCGGTCCCGTCTCCGAACAGGTCGCGGGAGACGGTCGGTCGGCGGATATCGGGTCGCGCATCCCGCCAGGACGACGGGACGGCCGGTGCGTTTTCCGTCGTACGAACAGCGATCGGGTCGTACGACGATGAGGGGAGCGATCGTACGAATACGACGGGGTCTCGCCGGGGTGTCAGCGGGTGCTGTACGGCAGGAGCGCCATCTCGCGGGCGTTCCTGACGGCCCGTGCCAGGCGGCGTTGCTGCTGGGCCGAGACACCGGTGACCCGGCGGCTGCGGATCTTGCCGCGGTCGGAGATGAACCGCCGCAGCAGGGCGGTGTCCTTGTAGTCGATGTAGGTGATTCCGGCCTGATCCAGCGGGTTGGGCCGGTTCTTGACGGGCTTGCGTTCGGTCTTGCGGGGCACGGGTCAGACCTCCAGGAGGGTGTCGAAGGCGGGTGGCAGCCGCTTCCAGGCGTCGCGCCCGGCGGCGTACTCGGCGTCGGTGAGCAGACAGGACTCCAGCAGCTCATGGAGTCCGTCGCGGTCGAGGCCCGGTGAGGTGAAGACCAGGTGCTGGCAGCAGTCGCCGTGCTCGGGGTGCCAGTCCATGGCGGCCGCGGCTCGGCGCACCGGCGGGAGCATCTCCCAGGCCGCGTCCGGCAACGAGGCCAGCCACGGGCCCGCGGACTCGACACACAGGGCGCCGCCCGCCGCGTCCCAGTGGAGCAGCACGTCCGGCTTGTCGGCGAGCCAGAACCGGCCCCGGCTGCGGGCGGCGGCGCAGGTCAGGTCCTCCAGTGCCGCGTACAGCCGCTCGGGGTGGAAGGGGCGGCGGCGGTGCCAGACGAAGGTGGTGACGCCGTGGGCGTCGGCCTCGGCGGGCAGCAGGGCGCAGGCCGGGTGCTGGGCCGCGGCGGCGGCCTCCACGTC
The DNA here is from genome assembly GCF_042723915.1 of Streptomyces sp. NPDC058335. Lineage (NCBI taxonomy): Bacteria > Bacillati > Actinomycetota > Actinomycetes > Kitasatosporales > Streptomycetaceae > Streptomyces > Streptomyces sp. NPDC058335. The sequence goes on from NZ_JBHXHX010000012.1 coordinate 85,888, forward strand.
GAAGCCGGCGAACGCGGCGGCGACGAGCGGCGAGCGCGGCTCCGGTCCACCTGCATGTGCGGATGGGCCCGCCGGGTCCCCGAGGTGGCCGCCTCGGACGGGGACCCGACGGGCCGTCGGATGGAGCTGGACCAGCAGCTCGCGGTCCTCCTCGTCGGCCTCCGGGGAGTCGACGACGGCCAGGACGGGGGCGTACTCCAGCTGCCGCGCGAAGGTGTCGGCGACGGTCCGCTGGTCGGTGGCCGCCGCGGCGAGGCCGCGCTCGGCGAGGTCGTCGCCGTTGCCGAGGTACGGCAGCAGGAGCGCCGGGTCGACGGCGGTGATCACGCCGGTGACCGTGAGGCCTCCGGCGACGACCACCTCCGCCATCGCCTTGGGCTCGACCGAGTCCCACAGTTCGACGACCGCCAGCCGGGTGGTGGGGTCGTCGGCGAGGCGGAGCAGCTCGGGCACGAGGTCCTCGCGCAGGGCGCAGCAGGCACAGTCGTTGACCAGCGGCGCCTCGCCCGCGGAGAGGATGCCGTCGGCGTCCCGGATCGTGCGGACGACCGTGCCCGCCGCCGCCGTCGCCAGGTCGTGGTGGAGCGCCACGCTGCCGCGGACATCGGCGAGCAGCCGCGCGACGGTCGTCCGGCGGGCCTCGGCGTGCAGCCCGCCGACGATCACCACCGGCAGACTCACGCCCCGCTCCGCTTCCCGAACCGGCGCTCGAAGCGCTCCACGCGGCCGGCCGTGTCCAGGACGCGGGCGGTGCCGGTGTAGAAGGGGTGGCTGACGTACGAGATCTCGACGTCCACGACGGGGTAGGTGTTGCCGTCCTCCCACTCGACCGTCTTCTCACTGCTCATCGTGGAGCGGGTGAGAAAGGCGTGGTTCGCGGCGCGGTCGCGGAAGACGACGGGACCGTAGGGCGGGTGGATTCCCTCGCGCATGGCTGGTCAGCGCTCCTCTCGGAAGTCGACGTGGCGGCCGATGGTGGGGTCGTACTTGCGCAGGGTCATACGGTCCGGGTCGTTGCGGCGGTTCTTGCGGGTGACGTACGTGTAGCCGGTCCCCGCGGTGGAGCGGAGCTTGATGACCGGGCGCAGTTCGTTGCGTGCCATGCTGCTACCTTACTGAAAATGAATTCCATTAGCATCTGACTTCGAGGAGAGGTACGTCACCCATGTCCGCGCACTGCATGCTGACCGGCGCCCAGCCGGGCTTCGGCAACCGCATCTCCCACTCCCACCGGCGCACTTCGCGCCGCTTCGACCCCAACATCCAGTCCAAGCGTTACTGGCTGCCGAGCGAGGGCCGTCAGGTACGGCTGCGGCTGAGCACGAAGGGGATCAAGACGGTCGACGTGATCGGCGTCGAGGCGGCCGTCGCCCGGATCCGGGCGCGGGGGGTGCGGGTCTGATGGCGAAGAAGAGCAAGATCGCGAAGAACGAGCAGCGGCAGGAGGTCGTCGCCCGGTACGCCGAGCGGCGGGCCGAGCTGAAGGAGATCGTCCGGCGGCCGTCGTCTACGGAGGCGGAACGGCTGGCCGCCCAGCGGGAGCTGCGCCGGCAGCCGCGGGACGCGAGCGCCACACGCGTGCGTAACCGGGACCAGGTGGACGGACGGCCTCGCGGGTACCACCGGGCGTTCGGGCTGTCCCGGGTGAATCTGCGCGGACAGGCGCACGCGGGGTATCTGCCGGGGGTGCGCAAGGCCTCCTGGTGACGTCCGTAGGCTCGCGTCCCGCGGTGTTGTCGCCGGGGCGGGCCTGGGGCGGACCTCCCTTGTTTCCCGGCTGGTAGCTTGCTGCCGGTCCTTCCGGTACTTTCCGGTTCCTCCGGTCGACCCGGCCGTCCGGCTACAGCTTGGGAGCCCGCAGTGACTTCGGTGAACTTCTCGCGCCCCTCGCCCACCTCGCGTCCCGCGCGCGGGACGTCCCGCCGGGGGGCGCGGGCCGCCGCCGTGACCGCCGCCGTACTGGCGGCGGCGCTCGCGCTGTCCGCGTGCAGCGACGACGGTGACTCCGACAGCTCGTCCTCGGCCACGCCGAGTGTCACGGCCGACGCGGACACCGGGGGCGGGAGTGGCGGGACGAGCGGGTCTTCGGCCCCGGTCACGGCCTCCGGCGAGCTGGAGGGGAGCTGGCTCGCCACGGCGGACGGCCGGGCCGTCGCCCTGATCATCACCGGGCGGCAGGCCGCCCTGTTCGCGACCGGCGGGACCGTGTGCAGCGGGACCGCCGGCAAGGAGGCCGGCATGACGATGATCCGGCTCACCTGCACGAGCGGGAAGAAGGACCGGACGACCGGCATGGTCGACTCCGCCGACGGCGAGAGCCTCAAGATCACCTGGGACGGCGCGGCCGGCGAGGAGACGTACACCAAGGCTGAGGGCGGACAGTGGCCGTCCGGGCTGCCGACGGCCGGTCCGGGATAGCGAAGCGATCACGAGGGCGGGGGCGTGCGGCGGAAGAGGGCGTTCATGCGTGATGATCCTCCGAGCACCGTCACGTAACCGTAGGGACCACTCATGCGCGCCGTTCCGATCACCGTCACCGCACTCGCCGCCGCCTTCCTTCTCACCGCCTGCGGGGGCGGGGACGACAGCGCCTCCGGCGACGGACAGAACAAGGCCTCCTCCGGCACCGCCTGCGCCGCCGGTGATCTGACCATGGCGGCCGGTGCCGTGAACGCCGCCCCCGCCGCCGGGGACACCGGCAACGTGACCGTCACGGTCACCAACGGCGGCAAGGAGTGCACCCTGGACGGCTTCCCGAAGGTCGAGCTGGAGGGCGGCGGCACCACCGTCGCGGTCCCCCGCGACGAGGGCGCCGAGTCCCAGCCGCTGCCCCTCGCCGAGCAGGGCACCGCCTCCTTCACGATCACCTACGTCCGCGGCGAGGACGGCGACGGCAGCCTCGCCGTCAAGACCCTCAAGTACGGGCTGCCGGACGCCTCCGCCACCGAGAGCCTGGACTGGTCGTACGGCGCGGTCGCCCTCAAGGACGGTGACGAGCCGGACGCCTCGGTGAGCGCGTTCCAGGTGGCGGGGGACTGATCCCGGGTCCGGCCGGGTCCGGTTGCCGGGCCCGGTCAGGGCAGGTGCGGGCGGGAGTGGACCTGGGCCCGGTCCGCCGCTTCGGCGCCCTCCGTCCAGCCCGCCTCGTCGGTGATGCCTCGCAGGCGGGTGGTGGTCGTCCGCGGGAAGAGGCGGTCCGTGGCCGCCGTGACCGCCACCTCCCGGGATGCCAGGACCGGGAGGAGGTCGGCGGTGACCGGGGTCTCGGCCGCCGCGGCCAGGCGGGTGCCCACGCGGTGGGCGTAGGCGGCCAGGAAGGACTGGCGGAAGCTCTTCGTGCGTTTGCGGCCGCCCGCCCGCTGTGCCGCCTCCGCCTTCGTCATCGCGGTCCTCGCCTGTACCAGGAGCGAGGTGTAGAGCAGTTCCACCACCTCCAGGTCGGCCTCGAAGCCGACGACCGTGGAGAAGCAGAAAGGTTCGTTCCACACGGCCCGGCAGTGGTTCGCGCCGGCGACCGCGTCCAGCAGCACCGCCTTGGCCTGCTCGTACGGCGGCTCGACGCCGATGCGGCGGGCGCCGGGCGCGTCCGGCGCCGGAGCCGCCGCGTCGAGCAGCGCCTCGTCGACGCTGTGCCGGGCCATCAGCTCCTGCGCCTTCGCGGTGAGCGCCTCGGCCTCCTCGGGAAACCCGGTCGCCTCCGCCTTGGCGAGCAGCGCGCGGATGCGGGTGAGCATGCGCGAGTCGGAGCGCGGCCGCCCGCTCGCCTCCTGGAGGGGTTCGAGGGTGGGCAGCCGCAGCAGCAGCCGGTACAGCTCCAGGACCGTCGTGGCGTGGGAGAAGCGGTCGCCGGTACGGGGCGAGGGGTCGGTGGGCAGCTCGTCCAGCTGGGCCGACCAGCGCCTGCCGCGCGCCCGGTCGTGCGGCGCCTGTGCGCGGATCAGCGCCGAGAGCAGTCGTACGTGGGTGTCCTCCAGGTCGCGGCGCACGAGCCGTACGAGGTCGGCGGGCTGCCAGCCGCGGCGCCAGGCGGCCGCCAGGAACTCCTCGCCGCGCCGGTCGAGTTCGGCGTCCGCGGCCGGGTCGGCGGCCAGCAGGGAGGCGCCGGTGTCGAGGGCCGTGTCGGTGTCGTCGTAGAGGGCTGCCTGGAAGGCGCGTTCGACGGTGCTGGGCGTGCTGCTCACCCATGGATCGTGCCACGCGCGCGTGGCGGTACGAGACTGTCAACCAAGGGTTGACAGTCCAGAGGTGTCAACTTACGGTTGACACATGACCTCGCGACAGGATCCCACGTCCTCCATCCGTCTCGACGACCTCATCGACGCCATCAAGAAGGTCCACCCGGAACCGCTGGAACAGCTCCAGGACGCCGTCATCGCCGGCGAGCACCTCGGGGACGTGGCCGACCACCTGATCGGTCACTTCGTCGACCAGGCCCGGCGTTCGGGGGCCTCCTGGACCGACATCGGCCGGAGCATGGGCGTGACGCGGCAGGCCGCGCAGAAGCGGTTCGTGCCCAAGGAGTCGGCCGACCTCGACCTCAGCCAGGGCTTCAGCCGGTACACCCCACGCGCGCGGAACACCGTCATGGCCGCCCACACCGCGTCCAAGACGGCCGGCAACTCCGAGGGGCTGCCCGCCCACCTGGTCCTCGGCCTGCTCGCCGAACCGGAGGGCCTCGCGGTCAAGGCGCTCGCCGCGCAGGGCGTCAGCCCGGAGGCGGTGCGCGAGGCGGCGACCGCCGCGCTGCCGCCCGCCGCCGACGAGGTGCCCGAACTCGTCCCCTACGGCTCGGACGCCAAGAAGGTCCTCGAACTCACCTTCCGCGAGGCCCTGCGCCTCGGCCACAACTACATCGGCACCGAGCACATCCTGCTGGCCCTGCTGGAGTTCGAGAACGGCGAGGGCGTCCTGAGCGGGCTCGGTGCCGACAAGGCGGGCGTCGAGCGGTACGTCGAGGAGACGCTGGCCGAGATCGTGGGGGCGGGGGAAGGCGAGAAGGGGGCCTGAGGGCGGCGGGCCCGCGGGCGCCCGGACGTCGTCCCGGCCCGATGTCAGACCCCCCTGCGACACTCGCAGCATGGCCGAACGCTGGGCACTCGCTCCGGCCGAGGGTGGTGGCGCGGAGCTGGCCGCCCTCGGTCCGGACGGGCTGCCCGCGGGACCAGTGGTCCACGAGCCGGACCTGGCGGCGGCGGTCCGGGCCCGGCCGGACGTCGGCCGGTGGGTGTGGCGGTCCACGGCGGAGGTGTATCCGCGTCTGCTCGCCGCGGGGGTGCGAGTAGAGCGGTGCTACGACGTCGAGGACGCCGAGACCCTCCTCCTCGGCCACGAGGGGAGGCACGGCGAGCCCCGCTCGGCCGCCGCCGCCCTGGCCCGGCTGCGCGGCGGCCCGGTCCCGCCCGACCCGCCGCAGCGCGCCGCCGAGCCCGGCGCCCAGTCCCCGCTGTTCGAGCCGCAGGCCACCGCGCTCCCGCTGGCCGACCTCCTCGCGGTCTACGCCGAGCAGCAGCGGCGGCACGACCGGGCGGAGCACCCGGAGCGGATGCGGCTGCTGACGGCGGCCGAGTCGGCGGGGATGCTGGTGGCCGCCGAGATGAACCGCGCGGGACTGCCCTGGAGCGCCGACGTCCACCGCGAGATGCTGCACGACCTGCTCGGCGAGCGGTACGCGGGCAGGGGCGAACCCCGGCGCCTCGCCGAACTCGCGGACGAGGTGTCGGCGGCGTTCGGGCGCCGGGTGCGGCCGGACCTGCCCGCCGACGTGGTCAAGGCGTTCGCGCAGGCCGGCATCAGGGTCAGGTCCACCCGCCGCTGGGAACTCGAGTCGATCGACCACCCGGCCGTGAAGCCGCTGATCGAATACAAGAAGCTGTACCGCATCTGGGTCGCGCACGGCTGGTCCTGGCTCCAGGACTGGGTGCGCGACGGCCGCTTCCGGCCCGAGTTCCTCGCGGGCGGCACCGTCACCGGCCGCTGGGTGACCAACGGCGGGGGCGGCCTCCAGATCCCCAAGGTGATCCGGCGGGCCGTGGTCGCCGACCCCGGCTGGCGGCTCGTCGTCGCCGACGCCGACCAGATGGAGCCGCGCGTCCTCGCGGCGATCTCCCGCGATCCGGGGCTGATGGAGGTGGCCGGCCGGGAGAGCGACCTCTACCAGGCCGTCTCCGAGCGCGCCTTCTCCGGTGACCGTGCCCAGGCCAAGCTCGCCGTGCTCGGCGCGGTCTACGGCCAGACCTCCGGCGACGGACTGAAGAACCTCGCCGCGCTCCGCCGCCGCTTCCCGCGCGCGGTGGCGTACGTCGACGACGCGGCACGGGCCGGCGAGGAGGGCCGGCTGGTGCGGACCTGGCTGGGGCGGACCTGCCCGCCCGCGGCCGGGGAGGGCGCGGCGGCGGAGGCCGGCATCCCGTCCGGGGACGAGGACCCGCCCGAGACCCGCCAGTGGGTGCCGGGGTACGCCTCCAGCGACGCCCGCGCGCGGGGCCGCTTCGCCCGCAACTTCGTCGTCCAGGGCAGCGCCGCCGACTGGACCCTGCTGCTGCTCGCCGCGCTGCGGCACACGTGTGCGGGCATGGCGGCCGAGCTGGTCTTCTTCCAGCACGACGAGGTGATCGTGCACTGTCCCGAGGAGGAGGCCGAGACGGTCGTCGCCGCGATCCGGGAGGCGTCGGACCTGGCCGGACGGCTGACGTTCGGGCAGACGCGGGTCAGGTTCCCGTTCACCACGGCGGTCGTGGAGTGCTATGCCGACGCCAAGTGATCACCGCGCCCCGGCGAGCAGCTCCCTCAGCTCCCCCACGACGGCCTTCTCGTCCGTGCCGTCCAGCGCGGCCAGCGCCCGCCGCCACTCCTCCACCGCCCGCTCCGGCCGGCCCTGCTCGCGCAGCAGGAGACCGTGCTGGTGGCGGGCCAGGGCGCCGGTGTAGCAGTCGGCGCGGGCGTCGGCCCGGCGGAGCAGCTCGGTGCACTCGCGGACGGCGGACTCGGTGCGGCCCAGCAGGCGCAGCGCGCGGACCAGGCCGAGCCGGGACTGGGACTCGCCGTGCCAGTCGCCGTGGCCGCCGAGGATGCGCAGGCTCTCCTCGAAGTGCGGCCGTGCGGCGGCCGGTTCACCGAGGGTGAGATGCGCGTAGCCGATGTTGCAGTGCGCCGAGTGCTGCACGAGTACGGCCCCGATCTCGTCCCCGATGGCGAGCGAGAGCCGGTGCTGCTCGATGGCGGCGCGCGGGTCGGTGTGCTCGTACAGGTTGCCGAGGTGGCTGTGGGTGACGGCCTGGCCGTGCCGGTCGTCGAGCTGGCGCGAGTACTCCAGGCTCTGCCGCAGGGCGAGGCCGGACTCCTCGTAGCGGCCGAGGCCCTCCAGCAGCAGGCCCCGGTTGTTGAGGCAGCGCCGGATCCAGGAGAGCCGGTCGAGGCGCCGCCAGATCGTCAGGGCCCGGTCGGTGAGGGCGAGGGCGTCCTTCTGGCGGCCGGTCAGGAAGTGCAGGCCCGCGAGATCTCCCAGCGCGTAGGCCTCGGCGGCCTCGTCGCCGAGCCGTCGCGCCACTCGCAGGGCGGTCCGCCCGAGCACCTCCATCTCGGCGACCCGGCCGCTGCGGTGGAGGTAGGGGAAGAGCAGGCGCAGGAGGGTGGAGACGAGGGGGGCGTGGTCATCGGCATGGCCGTGGACGTCGTTCGTGCCGTCCTCCACCAGCGCGACGATGTTCTCCAGTTCGCTGTCGCCCCAGGCGAAGGCCTCCTCGGGGCCGGTGAAGGGCGGCACGTCCCGCACATGGGCCGCGTGCCCGCGCGGCTGGGCGGGGGTGGGCAGGCGGCGGTCGTCCTGGTCGAGGCCCGGTTCGACGATGGCCGTGAGGGCCCGTTCGGCGACGGCGGCGTACCAGCACAGGGCGGCCGCCCTCGGGACGGCGGCGCCGTCGGTGCCTGCGCTCTCCGCCAGTTCGCGTGCGAAGTCCCGCACGAGGTCGTGGGGGGCGTAGCGGCCGTACGCCGTCTCCTCCAGGAGGGCGACGTCGACGAGGCGGTCGAGGGCGGCCTCGGCGCGGCGCTCGCCGGTGCCGGTGAGGCGGGCGAGCAGCGGCACGCCGTAGGCAGGGAGGTCGAGGGCGCCGATGTGGCGGAGTGCGAGGGCGGCGTCGCGGTCGGCCTCGCGGTCGGAGGCGGCGAGCGCGTCGTGTGCGACGGCGAGGGAGCGGCGCACGCTGAGGTCGTCGTACTCCAGGTGGTGCAACCGGCCGTCGGTCTCCGCCAGTTGGCCCGCCAGGACGTCCGGGGTGAGGGCCTGGCGGGCGGCGAGACGGGCGGCGACCACGCGCAGGGCGAGCGGGAGACGGCCGGTGAGGCCGACGAGGGGGTGCCCGGGGCCGAGACCGTCGCGTCCCGACACCGCGCGCAGCAGGGTCGCGCTCTCCTCGTCGGACAGGGGCGCCAGGGGGAAGCGGTGGGCGCCGTCGAGGGCGGTGAGCAGGGAGCGGCTGGTGACGATCACCGCGCAGCCGGGGCCGGCCGGCAGCAGCGGGCGTACCTGCGCGGCGTGTGCGGCGTCGTCCAGCACCAGGAGGGTGCGGGTCGGTGCGAGCAGGGTGCGGAGCAACGCCGATGCGGCGTCCGGGTGTTCGGGGATGTGCCGGGGGTCGGTGCCGAGGTCGCGGAGGAGGGCGGCGAGGGCCTGCCCTGCGGTGAGGGGCGTCATGCCCGGGGTGGCGCCGTGCAGGTTGATGTAGAGCTGACCGTCGGGGAAACGTTCCTTCAGGGTGTGGGCCACGTGCAGGGCGAGGGCGCTCTTGCCCACGCCGGCCATACCGCTGATGACGGCGAGCACGCCCGCGCCGGCCGGTGGCTGCGCGGTGAGGGTGGGGTGGAGGGAGCGGAGGGTGGCGGTACGGCCGGTGAAGTGAGCGGGAGGCGGAGGGAGTTGGGCGGGGGGTGGGAAGGGCTGGGCGGGGCGGTGAGCGGGGGCGGGGGTCGGCGTGGTTTCGGGGTCCGTTCGCTGGCCGCGCAGGATCTCCATGTGGGCGTCGCGTACCGCCGGCCCCGGTTCGATGCCGAGTTCCTCCACGAGGCGGGTGCGCAGGTCACGGTGGACGGCGAGGGCCTCGGCCTGACGGCCGCCCCGGTGCAGGGCGAGCATCAGCTGACGGTGGTAGGCCTCGCGGAGGGGATGCTCGGCGGCCAGGGCGGTCAGCTCCGGGACGAGACGGTCGAGGGCGGGGGCGGGTCGGCGTCGGGTGCCGGTTCCGGTGCCCGTGTCAGTGGCGGTCCCCGCTCCGGCCCCGGTTGTGGCTTCACCGAGGGCGAGTTCGGCGTCGTAGCGCCATTCCAGGAGGAGCAGCCGCGCCTCCTTCAGGCGCTGGGTGAAGGCGTAGCCGCCCAGTTCGGCGGGGAGTCCGCTGAGGGGGGTGCCCCGCCACAGGGCGAGCGCCGCCGCGCACGCGTCGACCACGCGCTCCCAGTCGTGGGCGGCGTGCGCGCCGCGTGCGGTGGCGAGGTGGTACTCGAACACGTGGACGTCGAGTTCGCCGTGCTCGACCCGCAGTTGGTAGCCCGGCGGGGCCGTACGCAGCCGCGTCGGGTCGTCGAGCATGCGGCGCAGCCGCGTGACGTGGTTGTGCAGCGAGGCCTGCGCGGATGCGGGCGGCGCACCGCCCCACAGCACCTCCTTGAGCGCATCGACCGGGACGATCCGGCCGGCGTCGAGCAGCAGGGCGGCCAGCAGGGCGCGCCCCTTGGGGCTGCGGATGCTGCGGGGTACGGGAGCGGCAACAGGGGCGGGGGGAGGGTCCGGAGCGTCGGTCGGGACGGTGTCGTAGAGGACCGGTGGGCCCAGCAGTCCGAACCGCAGCCCGTACCGCCGCATCACACCGACCCTCGCCCTTCCGCGCGTCCGTCCCCGGTCGCGCCCCACGGCGTGCACCCCGCCGTTCTGGCGGATTTCCGCCCCGGCGCGGCGGTATTCCGCCATCCTGTCCCCGACGGTTCCCGCAGGAATCCGCTACCGTTCCGGCTGCCTCCCGTGCCCACCCGGCGACTTCAAGCCAGGCGACCTGCGACGACGGCTGTGCCGACGGCTTCGGTGAGGCGGAGAACCGTTGGCCACATGTTAGCGATTCGTTGGTGCGACCTGATGTGATCACAACATCGGATCTGGCCCGACGGTGCGCGCGTACAACGCGTTTCTCGGGGGAGTGTCGCCGCCGCGGCCGGATCCGGAGGCGCGTGTGGGCCTCGGTCGGCGGAGGTGACCGACCGGGGTCCGCGCCGCGACTGCCGGACGCTGACTGTCTTTTGCGACGGTGCCACGGTGTGCACGCCGGGGAGAAAGTCGCGAGGCAGCGGGAGGACACCGGCCGCGAGCGGGCCAAGAAGGTTGTCCGCGACCACGACGCCGTCGCGCTGACCGTGATGGACCACCGGCACGGGCGGGACGCCCCCTCGTACACCCCGCGCACACCTCCATGGACCGCGCGCACTGCGATGCGAGAGCCAAGCACGCACTGCCGCTGGCTGAGCGCACCTACACCCGCACCGCGTGCGGCGCCGTCTCCCCAAGGGACAAGGACTCTGCCCGCGTGATGCTCGTCAGGGCCGGTCCCGACCCGGCTGGGACCGACGGCGGAAGACCTTCTGGAGCGCTGCTCCAGGAGGCTGCCTGAGCCAGGAGTCCCCCTTCGTTCACGCGAGGTCGGATTCAATCCGACCGCAGCGCCGTGGCCGTGTCCGTCCTCGCCGCCCAGCTCGCCGGAAGCAGGCCGCCGGCCACCGCGATGACCAGGCCGCCGAGGGCGAGGAGGGTCAGTCGCTGTGGGTCGTAGACGGAGAGGGCCGCGGTGGGCAGGTTCAAGCCGACGCCGTCGCCCATGAGGGGGACGACCCAGTGGTGCAGGGCGACCCCGGCCGGGACCGCGGCCAGGCCCGCGAGCAGGCCGGTTCCGGCGACGGAGGTGACGACCATGGCGACGGTCTGCCGCGGCGTCATGCCGAGGGCCTTGAGGATGCCCAGGTCACGGACGCGTTCCCGCGTGTCGAGGACGACCGTGTTGAGGACGCCCAGGCCGGCGACCACCACGAGCATCAGGGTGAGCATCCCGATCAGCGCGTCCATGGCCAGGATCACGCTCGACGAGTCACCGGTGTTCGCCTGCGCGACGGCGCCCACGCCTTCCAGGTCGCCTTGCAGCGAGCCGAGATAGCGGGCGAGATCCGTGCCGGCTTCGGTCCTCACGTCGTACCGGCCGGGCCGCGCGTCCAGCCCCAGGTCGGCGAGGGTGGAGGTGGAGGTCAGGAGTGCCATCCCTTGGCCCTCGGTGAAGAACGCCTCGCCGACGATCCGCACCGAGGCGTGCCGCCCCCGCTCCGTCAGGCGCAGGGTGTCCCCCACCCCGATGCCGGCGGCATCCAGGAACCGTTTGGTGACCACCGCCTCCCCCGGACCGTCGAGCCAGCGGCCCGCGACGGTCCGGGGAGCGCCCCACGCGGAGTCTCCCTGGTACGCCACCACGGTGGTCGCCCCGGTGATGCCCCGCACGCTCACCTCGGCGCGGGCCGTGCCGTAGAACCGGCCGGTCCCCTCCTGCGCCCGCAGTACCGCGGCGACCCTCTCGGGATCGGCCTTCGGCGTCTCCGCCTCCCTGCCCGCGTGCACGACCTGGGCACCGGGCGGACCGGACCCTCCCCCGGTCTGTACGACGACGGAGCCGGCCGAGTTGAGCATGCGGCCCGCCTGGACGACCCCGAGCGAGAGGGCGAGCCCGACGGCGAAGGTGACGCATACGGCGCCGAAGGCGACGGCCGCCGCCATGGTGCCCGAACGGGCGGGCCGGGCGAAGGGGTCGGCCAGGCCGAGGCCGACCGCGCGGGGCAGCGGCAGCCGTCCCGTGAGCCGCCTCACCGACCGGGCCGACGCCGGCTTCCTCCCCTCCGCGCGGCCGACGCCGAGCGCCGCGACGGTGCTCAGGCGGCCCGCGCGCAGTGCCGGCAGCAGGGCCGCGCCCGCGACCAGGAACAGGGCCCCGGCGGGCACCACGACGTCGATCCACAGGGGGATCGTGGTCACCGGCGCGTCGAAGGCCTCACCGACCTCGCCGAGGACCGGGACGGCCAGCGCGTTGCCCAGGGCCAGGCCGAGGAGGCAGCCGACCACCGCCGGGAGCAGTGCCTGGCCGACGTAGGCCCGGACGACCTGGGCCGGGGTGAAGCCGAGGGACTTGAGGATGCCGATGCGGCGGGTGGCCGCGCCGACCGCGCCGCTGACCACGATGCCGACGACGAGGACGGACAGGAGCAGCCCCAGCACGCCGAAGGCGGCCAGGAAGGGGACGAACGCCCGTGCGTTCGCGGTGCGTTCCTGTTCGACGGTGAGGTGGGACCGCGATCCGCTCAGCGCGTCCGGCGGTACGGCCGCCGTGATCGCGGCACGGCCGGCGGCCACGTCGGCGTCCGTCTCCGCGTGGCGGAAGCGGTAGAGCATCTCGTACCCGGCGGCCGTGCCGTCCTCCGCCGCCAGCGTCTCGGCCTGGTCCGGGGTCACCCAGGCCTGGGCGGTGTCGGTCACCGATCGGGCGATGCCGACCACGGTCAGGGAGGGCGCGCCCGGCGCGGTCGGCAGGGCCAGCTGTCCGCCGGGGCGGGCGGGCAGCACGCCGTCGGCCAGGACGATCTCGCCCGGCCGGGTCGCCCACCTGCCCTCGACCATCCGGACCCGGTCGACCGGGCCGCCGGGGCCCGCCCGGCCGACGACGGTGAAGGGCGGAAGATCCACCCCGGCCGGGAGGACAGCGGTGTCCGAGGCGGTCCTCGCCCGCACGGGGACGGTCCGGAACGGGCCCGCCACGGCCGCCACCCCGGCCGCGTCGGCGGTCCGCGCGAGCCGCTCCGCGGTCACCTTCGTACCGTCGAACTGCCCGGCGAGATGGGCCCCCTGCTGTGCGGCGAAGGCCCGGTCGAAGGGGGCCCGCGCCGCGACCAGCAGGCCGACGGCGAGGACGGACGCGGTCACCGCCATGAGCGTGGTCAGCACCATCACGGCGGTCTGGACGCGGCGGCGGGCCACCCCGGCGCGGACGACCCGGCCGAGAGGGCTCGTGAGTCTTCTGGGGCTCACGGGCTCACCGCCGGACGGTGACCCGGCACGCTGCCGCTGTCCCGGGCGACCCGGCCGTCGACCAGTTCCACGGTCCGCGTCGCGCAGGACCGGGCCAGGACGAGGTCGTGGGTGACCAGGACGATGGTCTGGCCGTCCGCGTTGAGCCCGGTGAGCAGCTCTCGGACCTGCTCGCCGGATGCGGTGTCCAGCGCGCCCGTGGGCTCGTCGGCCAGCAGCAGCGCGGGCCGGTTCATCAGGGCGCGGGCGACGGCGACCCGCTGGCGCTCCCCGCCGGACAGCCGGCCGGGGTAGGCGCCGGCATGCCGTTCGACGCCGAGGTGCCACAGCAGTTCCGCCGCCCGTGCCCGCGCCTCGGCCCGCGGCATCCCGGCCAACTGGGCGGGCAGCAGCACGTTGTCGTGCACGGTCAGGTCGTCCAGCAGGTTGAAGAACTGGAAGACCATGCCGATCCGGTCCCTCCGGTACCGCGCCGAGCCCGTCTCGTTCAGCTCGTCCACCCGCACCCCGCCGACCGTGACGCTGCCCGCGCTGGGCCGGTCCAGTCCGGCGATCAGGTTGAGCAGCGTCGACTTGCCGCTGCCGGAGGGCCCTACGACGGCCAGCGCCTCCCCCGCCCGCACGCTCAGCGTGACGTCGTCGAGGGCGGGCGGTCCCGCGCCGTACTTCCTGCTCACCCCATGCATGTCGATGACGGGTGCGGTCGATGTCACGACGCCTCCTGCGGCCTGTGGTCGGTGGTCGGTGGTCGCCCCGACGCTAGGGAGGGAACCGGTCCGGGGTCGTCGCCCGCTACGGCGAGACCGGCTGCCGTACCGGGCGGACCCGGCGCGCGGGTCATCCCTGCGATGTACGCGGACGATGTAGGGGCCCTCGCCACCGGGAGGGATGTGGGCGGGGCGGGGTGCTTGCGACACTGAGCGCATGGGTGGGGCTGCGGGGGCGACACGGGCGGGGACGGCGGACCGGTGGAGGTCCGCCCTCACGGCACTGCGCGGGTCGGCCGCCTCGGTGCTGCCCGGGTCCGGTGCGTCGGCGTTGCTGCGTGCCGCGGGACCGCTGCCGCGCCCGTCCCGGTGGATGTGGACGGCCGACGTGATCCTCGCCTTCGTACTGGCGGTCTGCACGGTGGGCACCGCGGTACGGCAGGGCGACGCGGGCATGGTCGTACCGTCGGGGAAAGTGCCCCTCGTGCAGGGGCCGGTACCGGTGCCAGTGCCGCCTCCGCCGCCCGCGGGCTGGGTCGCGGACCTCGGTCCGGTCGGCCATCTCGAACCCTGGCAGATCGTCCTGGCCGCGCTGACCGCCCTGCCCCTGGCCGCCCGCCGCCGGTACCCGCTGACGGCCTTCGGGGCCGTGATCGTCACGACGCTGCTGTCCAACCAGCGTCTGGGCGCGGGCGACACGACCGTCTACACGTTCCTGTCCTGCGTGGTCGCCGCGTACAGCGCCGCCGTCTACAGCCCGCACCGGCTGCGCGCACTCGCCGGCGTGCTCACGGGCGCCGGTCTGATCGCGGCGTTCCCCGAGGAGAACTTCCCGTACGTCACCCCGGGCGTGGTCCCCTTCCTGCTGCTGGTCGGCGTGGGTCTGGGGGCGAACGCGACCCACGTCTGGAAGCAGCGGGTGCACGCGCTGGAGGTACGGCAGGAGGCCGCGACCCGGCTCGCGCTGGACCGTGAGCGGGCCCGCATCGCACGGGAGTTGCACGACATCGTCACCCACAATGTGAGCGTGATGGTGATCCAGGCGGGCGCGGCCCGCAAGGTGATGGACGCCGCGCCCGACCGGGCTCGTGAGGCGCTGCTGGCCGTCGAGGCGGGCGGGCGCACGGCGATGGCCGAACTGCGGCAGGTCATGGGCCTGTTGACGCCGGCCGGGGAGGAGCCCGAAACCGGCACGGACACTGACCATGTCCTCGACGCCGACCTGGCCCCGCAGCCCGACCTGTCCCAGGTTCCGGCGCTGGTCGGCCGGGTCCGCGCCACCGGCGTACCCGTGGAACTGACCGTCACCGGCACTTCGGTGCCGCTGCCCGCGGGTGTCGGCCTCGCCGCGTACCGCGTGGTGCAGGAGGCGCTGACCAACACTGTGAAGCATGCGGCGGGTGCCACGGTCCGGGTGGCCCTGGAGCACACTCCCGACGCCCTGCATGTGGTGGTGACCGACACCGGTGGGACGGCCTCCGCGTCGGCCCGGACCGGCACCGGCCGCGGTCTGACCGGCCTGCGCGAACGCGTCGCCCTGCACGGCGGCACCCTCCGGGCGGGCGGCCGCCCCACCGGCGGCTACCAGGTACACGCGGTCCTCCCGATCGGGGAACCTGCATGACCGAGCCGCTCCGCGTCGTGATCGCCGACGACCAGGCGCTGGTCCGCACCGGCTTCGGCATGATCCTGGCGGCCGACGGGATCGACGTCGTGGCCGAGGCCGCCGACGGCGACCAGGCCGTCGAGGCGGTCCACCGCACCCGCCCCGACCTGGTGCTGATGGACATCCGCATGCCCGGCACGGACGGCCTGGAAGCCACCCGGCGCATCCTGTCCGGCGCGGTGCCCGACCCGCCGCCCCGCGTCGTCATGCTGACCACGTTCGATCTGGACCGCTACGTCTACGCCGCCCTCACCGCGGGCGCCAGCGGCTTCCTCCTCAAGGACGTCACCCCGGAACACCTGGTCGCGGCCGTCCGCCTGACCCGCGCCGGGGACGCGCTGCTCTCCCCCGCCATCACCCGCCGCCTGGTCGAACGCTTCGTCGCCCACGGCTCCGGTACGGCCGCCCTGCACCGGGACCTCTCGGTCCTCACCCCACGGGAGCGGGAGGTCCTCCAGGCCCTCGGCGGCGGCCTCAGCAACGCGGAACTCGCGGCCCGCTTCCGTCTCAGTGAGGCGACCGTGAAGACCCATGTGGCCCGCATCCTCGCCAAGCTCCGCCTCCGGGACCGTGCGCAGGCGGTCGTCGTCGCCTACGAGACCGGCCTGATCGTGCCTCGCTCGGGCGACGTGGGTGTCTGAGGGGCAGGCGTCGTCCTCGTCACCGCCACGCGTGCCTCCCGGCCACCGGGGTCAGGAAGCCGCCGTTCCGCGCCCGCCGCCGCGGCGCAGCGCGCGGGAGCACCAGCCGATGACCGTCGCGTTGATCAGCGCGCCGAGCACGACGGCGAGGAGCAGCATCGCGCCGCTGTCCGGCAGTACGAGGAACAGGAGGCTGCCCGGGGCGGTGGCGAGCAGCGGGATGACGGCCGCCATGGACTCGCCCGAGTCGTCGACCGCGCTCACCACGATCGCCCAGACGAGCAGGGCGGCACAGACCGCGAGGTAGGCGAGGGCGACGGCGTCACCGAGCACATGGCGCAGTCGGCGGGAAAAGGGCTGGCCGGTACCGGAACCGGTACCGGTATTGGTGTTGGCATCGGGCACGGTGGGCTCCTCGGCCGGTGGGTGGTCGGTCAGATGTGGGTGCCGGGCAGGTTCGGGCGGGCGAGTCCGAGGTCGTAGGCGAGGATCGTCGCCTGGACCCGGTCGCGCAGCCCGAGTGTGCGGAGCAGCGCGTTGACGTGGGACGTCACGGTGCCGACGGTGGTGCCGAGCTGCCCGGCGATCTCCGCGTCGTCGAGCCCGGAGGCGACCAGGGTGAGGACGTACCGTTCGCGGCCGGTCAGGCTGTCCGGCTCGCGGGGGCCGCTCCCTGCCCGGAACCCGGGGCCCGCACCGGACGCGTAGTGGCCGATGAGGCGGCGGGTCGCGGACGGGGTGAGCACGCTGTCGCCGGCGGCCACCACCCGTATCCCGCACAGGAGTTCGGTGGAGCGCACGTCCTTGAACAGGAGGCCGGAGGCGCCGGCACGCAGCGCGTCGAACACGTAGGCGTCGAGGTCGAAGGTGGTCAGCACCAGCACCCGGGGCGCGTTCTCCCGGCCGGTGATGATCCGGGTGGCGGCGATGCCGTCCAGGTCCGGCATCCGTACGTCCATGACGACCACGTCGGGCGTCAGTTCCGCGGCGAGCCGCACCGCCCCGGCGCCGTCACCGGCCTCGCCGACGACCGTCATGTCCTCCTCGGCGTCGATGACGGCGGCGAACCCGGCCCGCACGACGCCCTGGTCGTCGACGACCAGCACCCTGAGGCTCACCGCTCCCCCTCCTCGTCGCCGCCGCGCTCGGGAACCGGGTCCGGCATCGGGTCCGGAACCGGGTCCGGAACCGGGTCCGGAACCGGGTCCGGAACCGGGTCCGGAACCGACGCCCCCGTGAGGGGCAACCGCAGACGTACCGCGCCCGGTTCCGCCGCGGTCAGGGTGCCGCCCAGTGCCGCGACCCGCGCCGCCAGCCGCTGCCGTACGGCGGGACGGCCGGCGCGGGGCACCCCGGTGGTCGTGAGGGTCAACGTGTCGCCGTCGACGTCGAGTTCGAGCACCGCGGGCTCCTCTCCGCCGACGGCGAGCATCGTCTCGGCGGCGTGATAGGCGGCCAGGTCCACGGCCGTCGGCAGCCGTTCGGGTACCCGGTCGGAGAGCCGTATCTCCACCTCGCGGCCGGTGGCCCGGCACTGCTGGGCGAGCAGGTCGAGGGCCTGGAGGGTGGGCTGCGGGCGCAGTTCGGGCCCGGTCGGCCCCGGCTCCCCCTCCCGGACCGTGTCGAGCAGCGCGCGCATCGCTGCCAGGGCCTCGCGGGCCCGATCGGCGGCCGTGTCGAGCCGGCCCGCCTCCGCCTCCGCGACCATGTCGGCGGCGCGCGCCAGCACCGTGGTCTCCAGACCGGCGGCGATCCGGCGCCGCTCGGCCCACGCGTCCCGTACGGCCGCCTCGGTCCAGGCGGCGAGACGTTCCTCCCGCACCCCACGCGCGGCCAGGTCCCGCCGCCCCCGCACGGCTCCCGCCCAGCGGGCCGCGCCCACCACCAGCGCCACCGCGGCCGTCGCGCCCACGGGGACCGCCCAGTCGGGGAGGTCCGTGCCACGGTCCAGGACGGCGGCACTCACGGCGACGGCGTGTACGGCGACGGCGGCCGAGGGCATGCCCGGGGGACGCCGCGCGCGCTGGTCGCGAGTGAGCACGGCCGCGTCCGCGGCGAGCGCCACGCACGTGGCGAGCATGCTCAGCGCCAGCGGCAGGACGACGGGACCGGTGTACTCCCCCACCGCCATCGCCACCGGCCACAGCGGGGCCAGACCGAGCAGTACGCCCTGGGCGGCGCGCGGCGCCCGCCGCAGCCACAGCAGCGCGACGGCCTGCGCCGCGGCCAGCAGCGCGAACAGCACGCCGGCCGACACCTGCGACCCGCTCGACGTGGCCTCCGACCGGACGACCAGCACCGGCAGCAGCGGTTGCAGGCACAGCCCGACCGCGGCCGTCACCTGGGCGAGACGGTAGCTGCGCGGCACGGACGCCTCCACCGGCGCGGCGGAACGCCCCGGCAGGACCGCCCGCACCTCCCAGCCGCCCTCGGGCGTCGGACCGCTGGTCAGCGTGCCGCCGGCCTCCCGTGCCCGGGACCGCAGGAAGCCCTGGCCACGTCCCGAGCCGAGACCCGCGCCGTGCGCCGCGGCACCGGCCGGCGGTGCCGCGCTCGTCACCACCACCTCGGTGCGGGTGTCGCCGTAACGGCACCGCACCGTCGTGGCGGCACCGGGGGCGTGCCGGGCGACGTTGGTGAGCGCCTCGCGCACGATGCCGTACGCCGCGTCCGCCACGGCACCGTCCGGCAGCGGATCGATCTCGCACTCCACCCGCTGGTCCAGCCGGCGGAACCCGGCGACGAGGCCTCGCAACCGCTCCTCGGGAGAGGGAAGTTCCTCCCGCGAGGGAGCCGGCGCCCGCACCGCGCCCAGCGCGCGGGTCACCTCGCGCCCGGTCTCGGCCGCGAACTCCAGCGCGCCCTCGGCGAGTTCGGGACGGCGGTCGCGCAGCCCCAGCGCCGCGCCCGCCGTGACCACCACGGCCGTCAGATGGTGGGCGCTGACGTCGTGCAACTCCCGTTCCATCCGACGCCGTTCTGCCGCCGGCAGCCGGTGACGCTCGGCCTCGGCGCGCCGCAGCACCCGCTCGGCCGTCCCCCGTGCCCGACGGGTGCGCCGCACCAGCAGACCGGTGCCGCACGCGGCGGCGTACAGCAGGGCGGTCAGGACGAGGTCGAGCCCGTCGCGGTCGCTGAGCCCGTGCAGGCTGATGTTCTGGAGAAGCTGCCAGGCGGCGAGCGCGACGACGCACAGCACGGCGGTGAAGGTGTCGCGTTCGGTCGCCACCGTGAACAGGGCCAGCGCGACCCCCGCGGTCCCGAGGACCGCCATCGCGCCGACGGGCAACGGCCCGGCGCCCAGCGCACAGGCGGCGGCAACCAGCATGAGAGCCACCACTGGCCGGGCACGGCGGAGCGCGAGAGCGGCTGTGACCGGCCCGGCGACCAGCGCGGCCACCAGCAGGGCGGACGCGGGCGGTACGGCCCCACGCACCAGCTCCGCCCCGGGCCACACCACGGCCTGGACGCAGATCAGCAGGACCGGGAGCAGCCGGTCATCGGTTCGGTTCATGACGAATCCAGGCTATGGCCGCAGGTGAACGGCCCTCTCCGGCTGGAGGCGGATTTCGTTCTCTTACCTGGGATGCAGAGGGAGGGGGGCGGCGCGGAGTCGCTCTCTACCTCCGGTTCGGGAGGACGGTCATCCCGCAGCGCGAGGACCACGGGACCGGGCGCCCCTAGGCTCGATCACATCGAGGAAGGGATCGGCGGCCGGCTCGTCCGAGCACCCCGATCGTCTTCCCTTCCTTCCCTTTCACCACCCACTTCAGGGGGATCTCCCATGTCCAAGCGCGTTCTCGTGTCGTCGATCGTCGGCGTCGTGGCCCTCGGCGGAGTCGCCGCCGGCGGTCTGGCCCTGGCCTCGACGGAGACGGCCAGGAAGCTGACCGTCGACAACGCCTCGGCCCGCTACGTCCCACCGTCCGCCGGCCTGACCGGCTCCCTCACCTTCACCGCGGACGTCAGCGACGACTCCGGCGTCCGCGGCCTGAAAGTCCTTGCCTGGCCGACTGGTTCGAGCCTGGATCCGACCGAGACGGAGATGGGGTCCGTGGAGAGCGCGACCTGCCGAAGCACCTCGGACGACACGTCCCGCTGCACCTACACGCTGAAGATCACTAAGGCGGAGGCAGCCGAACTGGCGGAAGGCAGCTGGCACATCTCGACCCTGGCGACGGCCAAGGACGGCGACACGGAGTTCGCGCCCCGCACGTCCGAGTTCACCGTCGCCCGCTGACGGTCCCGGCGCCGTCGCCACCCTCCCGGTAATTTCTACACTGTTGTAGAGTTTTTTCGGGTTCACGTCTCATGGATCCGAGGGCGGTTTCCGAGGAGGAGAGCAGCGTGGGAGTTTCTCTGTCCAAAGGCGGCAACGTCTCGCTCAACAAGGAGGCCCCGGGTCTGACCGCGGTCCTGATCGGACTCGGCTGGGACGTACGGACCACGACGGGTACCGACTACGACCTGGACGCCTCCGCACTGCTGTTGGACGCGTCCGGCAAGGTCGCCTCCGACCAGCACTTCATCTTCTACAACAACCTCAAGAGCCCGGACGGTTCCGTCGAGCACACCGGCGACAACCTGACCGGCGAGGGCGAGGGCGACGACGAGAGCGTGAAGGTGAACCTCGCCGCCGTGCCCGCCGAGATCGACAGGATCGTCTTCCCGGTCTCGATCCACGACGCCGAGAACCGCGGCCAGAGCTTCGGCCAGGTGCGCAACGCCTTCATCCGCGTCGTCAACCAGGCGGGCGGCGCCGAGATCGCCCGCTACGACCTCTCCGAAGACGCCTCGACGGAGACCGCGATGGTCTTCGGCGAGCTGTACCGGAACGGCACGGACTGGAAGTTCCGTGCCGTCGGCCAGGGTTACGCCTCCGGCCTGGCCGGCATCGCCACCGACTTCGGCGTCAATCTCTGACCCACCCCCCGACGGTCGGTTGCCGACCGCCTCCGCGGCGGCCGGCGGCTGCCCGGCCCTGTCGCCGACGACGGGTGCCGGCTCGGCCGAGCCGGACGGCGGGGTCGCGGCCTTCCCGTACGAGGTGTCCTTGGTCAGCCGGCCGCGGGAGCCGAGGAAGGTGACGTCCTTCGGCGGCCTGGGCGCGGAAGAGTGCCGCCGCAAAGATTTCAACTCGGCGCTCCATTGCAACTCCGAATTGGCACCGAGGCCGTCCGCATCTCACGGAGCACCGTCCGCGTTCAGAATGCGAGACGAGAGGTTACGTGCACCGCGCTGACGGCACTCGGCTGCCCGCCCGCGAAGAACGCCACGCCCGCCCGCCCCGACCCGCCCCGCCACCAGCCCACGGGCGTCCAGGGCCGCTCCGCCCACGCGCCGAAGAAAAGCGAAAGCCCCAGGTCACGGCGAGTGAGTCCTGGGGCTTTCACAGAGCCGCCTTCGGGATTCGAACCCGAGACCTACGCATTACGAGTGCGTTGCTCTGGCCATCTGAGCTAAGGCGGCGCGCTGTGCGCACCATGGTGCGGTCAGCAACGCGGGTAAGTCTACACAGTTTCCGGGAGTGCTCCGAACCGCCCCCGGAGGCCGTCGCTCCGGGGTGGCCTCGGACTGGCCGCGGAGTGACCGCAGACCTATGAGCAGCGCTTTCCGTCCGTCGGAGGGGTGCCGCGGACGAGGTAGGCGTTGATCGCGGAGTCGATGCAGGAGCTGCCGCGGCCGTAGGCGGTGTGGCCGTCGCCGCGGTAGGTCAGGAGGCGGGCCGAGGAGAGCTGGCGGGCCAGGGACTGGGCCCAGCGGTAGGGGGTCGCGGGGTCGCGGGTGGTGCCGACGACGACGATCGGGGCCGCGCCCTTCGCCTCGATGCGGTGCGGTTCACCGGTGGGCGCGACCGGCCAGTACGCGCAGTTCAGGGAGGCCCAGGCGAGACCCTCGCCGAAGACGGGGGACGCCTTCTCGAAGTCGGGCAGCGCCCCGCGCACCTCGTCGGGGCCGTTGAACGCGGCCGGCAGGTCGAGGCAGTTCACGGCCGAGTTGGCGAACATCAGGTTGGCGTAGCCGCCCTCGGCGTCCCGCTCGTAGTAGCTGTCGGAGAGGACGAGCAGTCCGGCGCCGTCGTTCTCGCGCATCGCCGAGGTCAGCGCCTCGCGCAGCTGTTGCCAGGCGCTCTCGTCGTACATCGCCGCGATGACGCCGGTGGTGGCGAGGGACTCGGTGAGCCTGCGGCCGTCCGCGTCGCCGGTGGGCAGGGGGCGGGCGTCGAGCCGGTCGAAGAACGCCTTGAGGTTCTTTCCGACCTGCGCCGCCTTCGTGCCGAGCGGGCAGTCCGGCTGCCGCACGCAGTCCTTCGCGAACGACTGGAACGCCGTCTCGAAGCCCGCCGTCTGGTCCAGGTTCATCCGGCGGGAGGGCAGCGACGGGTCCATCGCGCCGTCCAGCACGAGCCGCCCGGCCCGCTCCGGGAACAGCCCCGCGTACGTCGCGCCGAGGAACGTCCCGTACGACGCCCCCACGTACGTCAGTTTCCGGTCCCCGAGGGCCGCGCGCAGGATGTCCATGTCGCGGGCCGCCTCGACGGTGGAGACGTGCCGCAGCAGCTTGGGCGACCGTGCGCCACAGCCCTCCGCGAACTCCTTGTAGGCGTCGACCAGTTCGTCGGTCTCGCGCTGGTCGTCGGGGGTGACGTCGGTCTGCGTGTACGCGTCCATCTCACGCCCGTCGAGGCACTCCACGGGCTCGCTGCGGGCCACCCCGCGAGGGTCGACGGCGACCATGTCGTAACGGGCGCGGACCTGTGCGGGGTAGCCGATGCCGGCGTACTGCTGGAGGTAGCCGACCGCCGAGCCGCCCGGTCCGCCCGGGTTCACCAGCAGCGAGCCGATCCGCTTGCCGGGGCCGGTCGCCTTCTTGCGGGCGACGGCGAGCCGGACGTCGTCCGTGCCGGGGCGGGCGTAGTCGAGCGGCGCCTTCATCGTGGCGCACTGGAACCCGGGGACGCCGCAGTCGCGCCAGCTCAGCTTCTGCCCGTAGTACGGCGCGAGCGCGGACGGCGTGGCCTGCGGCAGCGCGGCCAGTGCCGCTCCGGCCGCCGCGGGGCTGGCGGAACTCGTCGAACTCCCGGAGGAGCAGGCCGAGACGAGCAGGGCGGCGAAGGAGAGGAGCGTGACGCCGGTACGGAACCTGTGGGAGGAGCGCCTGGTGTGCATCCAGCGAGCGTAACTGTGGGCAACGAGCTGAATGCGGTGCGTACGCCAACTGCCACGGACGAGTGACCCGGTCAATCCGCTCGGTCCCGGCGGCCGCCCACCGGACGGACTCTCAGCCCGCTCTCAGCGCCATCGTCATCGCCTCCACCGCCAGCAGCGGAGTCACATTCCGGTCGAGGGCCTCCCCGCACGCGGCGATCGCCTCGATACGGCGCAGGGTGGACTCGGGGGTGCTGGCACGAGCCAGCCGCTCCAGGGCGTCCTCGGCGTCCACGTTGGCGAGGGCGATGCGGGAGCCGAGCTGGAGGGCGAGGACGTCGCGGTAGAAGGCGGTGAGGTCGGCGAGCGCGACGTCGAGGCTGTCGCGCTGCGTCCTCGTGCGCCGCCGCTTCTGCATGTCCTCCAGGTCCTTCATCACGCCCGCCGTGCCGCGCGGCATGCGGCCGCCCTGCACCGCACCCATCGCCGCCTTCAGCTCGTCGGTCTCCTTGGTGTCCCGCTCCTCGGCGAGCTGTTTGGCGTCCTCGGCGGCGGCGTCGACGAGTTCCTGCGCCGCCTTGAGGCAGCCGCCGACGTCCTCGACGCGCAGTGGCAGCTTCAGCACGGCGGCGCGGCGCTCCCGGGCCGCCGGGTCGGTGGCGAGCCGGCGGGCCCGGTCGACGTGCCCCTGGGTGGCGCGTGCGGCGGACGCGGCGACGGCCGGCTCGACGCCCTCGCGCCGTACGAGCATGTCGGCGACCGCGTCCACGGAGGGTGTGCGCAGGTTCAGATGCCGGCAGCGGGAGCGGATCGTGGGCAGGACGTCCTCGATGGAGGGCGCGCACAGGAGCCAGACCGTACGCGGGGCCGGCTCTTCGACGGCCTTGAGGACGGCGTTGGCCGACTTCTCGTTCAGCCGCTCGGCGTCCTCGACGAGGATGATCTGCCAGCGTCCGGTCGCCGGGGAGGTGTACGACTTGCGGACCGTGTCCCGCATGTCCTTGACGAGGATCTCCGCGCCCACGGCGGCGACCGTGGACACATCGGCGTGGGTGCCGACGAGGGCCGTGTGGCAGCCGTCGCAGAAGCCGCAGCCCGGGATCCCGCCGAGCGCCCGGTCCGGGCTCACGCACTGGAGCGCGGCGGCGAAGGCCCTGGCCGTCTGGATCCGGCCCGCGCCGGGCGGCCCCGTGAACAGCCAGGCGTGCGTCATGCTCGACGCCTCGGGCGGCGCGGTCCCGGCCGTGGTCGCGGTGACGAGCGCGTCGGCGTCCCGGGCGGCGGCGGCGAGCTGATCGCTCACCTTCTCCTGCCCGACGAGGTCGTCCCACACGGTCATGGGTCACGCCGCCCTTCCGTCACATACACGTCCGCACCGCCGGTCGGTCCGCGGTGCGGATCACCCTGCGCCTTGCCGGTTCCATTGTGCGGGCAGCCACTGACAACCCGGCGCGGCGGTCACGGACGTCAGCGCCGCCGGCCCCGCCCGCGGCCCTCGTCGCGGTCGTCGTCGTCCCGGTGCGGGCCCAGAAGCTCGTCCGCCAGCGACGGCAGGTCGTCCAGCGGGGTCTCCTCGGCCCAGTCGGAGCGAGGCCGCTGACGGGGCGCGCCCGACTCGTCGACCTGGGGCAGTTCCCGCGTCCGGTCCTCGGTCCCGTCCGGCCCCGCCGCGCGCTCGTCGCGGAAGTACCCCGGCGGCACCCGGTCGCCCGGATGCTCCTCGGACACGGACGGCAGTACGGCCGTCTCCTCCTCGGGGCTCGCCCCGCGCACTGGCGGCAGTACGGCCGTCTCGTCCGCGGCCCCGGCAGGCGCCGGCGGCTGCGGCAGCTCGGCCGTCACCTCGTTGTCCGATCCCCGCGCCGCGGACTCCCCGGCGGCCGGCGCCGCGGCAGCATCCGCCGCGTCCTCGACCGGTTCCTTGTCCATCCGCACGGGAGGCAGTACGGCCGTGTCCTCGATCGGCCCGCCCGACGCGTTCGTCGGCGTCACCACCGGGGTCGGCACGGTCACCGCCTCGGGGGCGACCGAGGGCGCCGCGGGCGGGGCCGGCCGCAGCCGGGCCTGGGCCGCGGCGGCGGCCTGCTCCGCGGCGCGCCGCGCCTCCTCGGCCCGCAGGAGCGCCTCCTCGGCCTTGCGCTGCTTCTCCAGGCGCCGCGCCTCGGCCTCGGCGCGCAGCCGGGCCTCTTCCTCGGCCTGCTTGCGGCGCCGCTCCTCCTCCGCCTTGCGGCGGGCCTCCTCCTCGGCGCGGGCCTTCTCCTCGGCGAGGAGCCGCACCCGCTCCTCCTCCGCACGCCTGCGTGCCTCCTCGGCGCGCTGCCGGGCCTCCTCAGCCTGCCGCTCGGCCTCGCGGCGCTGCGCCTCCTCCAGCTCGCGGCGCTTGCGCTCCTCCTCCTCGGCGCGCAGCTTGGCGAGCTGCTCCTGGCGCTCCCGCTCCAGGCGCTCCTCCTCGGCCTTGCGGGCGGCCTCCTCCTCAGCCTTGCGGCGGGCCTCCTCCTCGGCCTTCCTCCGTGCCTCCTCCTGGGCCTTGATCTCGGCCTCTGAGAGCGGCAGCATCCGGTCGAGCCGGTGCCGGACCACGGTGGTCACGGCCTCCGGCTCCTGGCCGGCGTCGACGACGAGGTAGCGGCCGGGGTCGGCGGCGGCCAGCGTGAGGAAGCCGGAGCGCACCCGCGTGTGGAACTCGGCCGGCTCCGACTCCAGGCGGTCCGGCGCCTCGGTGAAGCGCTCACGGGCGGTCTCCGGGGAGACATCCAGCAGGATCGTCAGATGCGGCACGAGCCCGTTCGTCGCCCAGCGCGAGATCCTCGCGACCTCGGTCGGGGAGAGGTCCCGGCCGGCACCCTGGTAGGCCACGGACGAGTCGATGTACCGGTCGGTGATGACCACCGCGCCGCGCTCCAGGGCGGGCCGCACGACGGTGTCGACGTGCTCCGCGCGGTCCGCGGCGTACAGCAGTGCCTCGGCGCGGTGCGACAGACCGGCGCTGGAGACGTCGAGCAGGATGGACCGCAGCCGCTTGCCCACGGGCGTGGCCCCCGGCTCGCGCGTGAGGACGACCTCGTGGCCCTTGGCCCTGATCCACTCGGCGAGCGCCTCGGCCTGCGTGGACTTCCCCGCGCCGTCGCCGCCCTCCAGGGCGATGAAGAACCCGGTCGACAGCGGCGCCTGCTCCGGGTCGTCGCCACCGAGCAGCGCGTCCCGCAGGTCGTTGCGCAGGGGGACGCCGGAGCGGTCGTCGACCTTGGCGAGCACCAGCGCGGCCACCGGCAGCAGCAGCGCGCCGACCAGCATCAGCGTGAACGCCGCTCCACCGTGGGCGAAGACGAACTTGCCGTTCTCCAGCCGGTGCGGCCCGATGAGCGCCGCCACCAGTGGGGCGATCAGGGCGCCGAGCGCCACCAGGACCCGTACGACCGCGTGCAGGTGTTCCGTCACGCGCGTGCGGCGCTGGTCCTCGGTCTCCTGGTCGAGCAGCGCGTGCCCGGTGTTGGCGGCGATGCCCGCGCCGACGCCGGCCAGGGCCGTGATCAGCAGCACGGTGGTGACGTCCGGGACCAGACCCGCCGCGAGCAGGGCCACGCCGGTGAAGGCGATCGCCAGCGCGAGCAGCCGGCGCCGCGACAGCGTCACCAGCACCTTCGGTGCCGTACGGATGCCGACGGCGACTCCGCCGGTCAGCGCGAGCACCAGCAGGCCGTACGTCACCGGGCCGCCGCCCAGGTCCTTGGCGTGCAGCACCGCCACGGCGACGGCGGCGGCGATCGCCCCGGCCACGGCCGCGCAGGCGAGGACGAGCACCGGGACGGCGCCCGTGCGGCCGCCGTCGACACCGGTGGCCGTCCGCGGACGACGCAGGCCTTCGAGCGGGGACCGCGCGCGCGGAGTGCGGGTGCCGGGCAGGTCCAGGAAGACCACGACGGACAGGGAGCCGGCGAACAGCCCGCCCGCCACGTACGAGGCGAGGGCCGCCTGGTGCTGGCCGAACCAGTCGATGCCGGCGCCCAGAAGGTTGTTGAACAGGGCCGCGGCGACCAGGGTGGCGGCCGCCAGCGGAATCGCGAGGAAGTTCGTCCGCAGGGACAGGCGGCGCAGGGCGTCCAGGTGGTCGGGCAGCGGCCGTACCGTCGCGCCCTCCAGGGGCGGGGCGGGCAGCAGCGCGGGGGCGGCGCTCTCGCGGGCGACCGTCCAGAACCGCTCGGCGACGCCGGTCACGAAGACGGTGACCAGCAGCAGCGCCAGGGCGTCGTCGGGCATCCAGTCGATCCACAGGGGCGCGACGAGCAGCAGGGCGGCCCGCACACCGTCCGCGCCGACCATGGTCCAGCGGCGGTCCAGCGGGCCGTCCGGCGAGGTCAGGGAGGTCAGCGGGCCGAGGAGGACGGCGCCGAAGAGCACGGTGGCGAGCACCCGGACCGCGAAGACGATCGCGACCGCGAACGCCACGCCCCGGTAGCCGCCTCCGAAGGAGCCCTCGGCGATGGCCGCCTGGAGGGCGAGGAGGACCAGCACCAGGAGGGCGAGGGCGTCGCCGACGCCGCTCACCAACTGTGCGCTCCACAGGCGCCTCAGCTGCGGCTCACGCAACAGGGCGCGCACGGCGCGCTCGCGGGAGTCCACCACCAGGGCGTCGTCCGGGGCCGGGTGGTGGGCCGTTGGCTGCTCGGCTCGCGTCATGCTTTCAGCCTATCGGCAGCGACTGACAGCCCGGAGGGCCCGTCCATACGTACGCACGCCCCGACACCAAAGTGATGCCGGGGCGTGCGTTTTGTGATCCGGTGCCGGGGAACCGCGAGGCGGCTCAGCCCTCGGAAGCCGCTTCCGAAGCGGCCGACTTCGAAGCGGTCGCCTTCTTCGCAGTGGTCTTCTTCGCCGCCGTGGTCGTCTTCGCGGTGGTCTTCTTGGCAGCCGTCTTCTTGGCCGGCGCGGCCTTCTTCGCCGTCGCCTTCTTCGCAGGTGCCTTCTTCGCCGTCTTCTTGGCGGGCGACTTCGCCCGCTTCTCGGCGAGCAGCTCGTAGCCGCGCTCCGGGGTGATGTCCTCGACACTGTCGTCGGAGCGCAGCGTCGCGTTCGTCTCCCCGTCGGTGACGTACGGCCCGAAGCGACCGTCCTTGACGACCACCGGCTTCTGGCTGACCGGGTCCTCGCCCAGCTCCTTCAGCGGCGGCTTGGCCGCGGCCCGGCCGCGCTGCTTGGGCTGGGAGTAGATCTCCAGCGCCTCTTCGAGCGTGATCGTGAAGAGCTGGTCCTCCGTCTGGAGCGACCGCGAGTCCGTGCCCTTCTTCAGGTACGGGCCGTAGCGGCCGTTCTGCGCGGTGATCTCCACGCCCTCGGCGTCCTTGCCGACGACGCGCGGCAGCGACATCAGCTTGAGGGCGTCCTCGAGCGTGACCGTGTCCAGGGACATCGACTTGAACAGCGAGGCCGTACGCGGCTTGACGGCGTTCTTGCCGGTCTTCGGGGTGCCCTCGGGGAGCACCTCGGTGACATACGGGCCGTACCGGCCGTCCCGGGCGATGATCTGATGGCCCGTCGACGGATCGGCGCCCAGCTCGAAGTCGCCGCTCGGCTTGGCGAGCAGCTCCTCCGCGTACTCGACGGACAGCTCGTCGGGGGCCAGGTCCTCCGGCACGTCCGCGCGCTGGTGGTTCTCGGAGTCCTTCTCGCCGCGTTCGACGTAGGGGCCGTAGCGGCCCACACGCAGCATGATGTCGTTGCCCACCGGGAACGACGACACCTCGCGCGCGTCGATCGCGCCCAGGTCGGTCACCAGCTCCTTGAGACCACCGAGGTGGTCCCCGTCGCCGTTGCCCGCCTCGGCCGCTCCGCCGACGGAGGTGCCGGTGCCGGCGCCCTCACCGAAGTAGAACCGCTTCAGCCACGGCACGGCCTTCGCCTCACCGCGGGCGATGCGGTCGAGGTCGTCCTCCATCCTGGCGGTGAAGTCGTAGTCGACGAGCCGCCCGAAGTGCTTCTCCAGGAGGTTGACCACGGCGAAGGAGAGGAACGACGGGACGAGCGCCGTGCCCTTCTTGAAGACGTAACCGCGGTCGAGGATCGTGCCGATGATCGACGCGTACGTCGACGGGCGGCCGATCTCGCGCTCTTCCAGCTCCTTGACCAGGGAGGCCTCGGTGTAACGGGCCGGGGGCTTGGTGGCGTGCCCGTCGACCGTGATCTCCTCGGCGCCGAGCGCGTCGCCCTCGGCGACCTGGGGGAGACGGCGTTCGCGGTCGTCCAGCTCGGCGTTCGGGTCGTCGGCGCCTTCGACGTAGGCCTTCAGGAAACCGTGGAAGGTGATCGTCTTGCCGGAGGCGCTGAACTCGACGTCCCGGCCGTCGGCCGCCGTGCCGCCGATCTTCACCGTGACCGAGTTGCCGGTCGCGTCCTTCATCTGGGAGGCGACGGTCCGCTTCCAGATCAGCTCGTACAGCCTGAACTGGTCGCCGGTCAGGCCGGTCTCGGCCGGGGTGCGGAAACGATCACCCGAGGGGCGGATCGCCTCGTGCGCCTCCTGCGCGTTCTTGACCTTCCCGGCGTACGTGCGCGGCTGCGCCGGCAGGTAGTCGGCGCCGTACAGCTGCGTGACCTGGGCGCGGGCGGCGGTGATCGCCGTCTCCGACAGGGTGGTGGAGTCCGTACGCATGTAGGTGATGAAGCCGTTCTCGTACAGCTTCTGCGCCACCTGCATCGTCGCCTTCGCACCGAAGCCGAGCTTGCGCGAGGCCTCCTGCTGAAGCGTCGTCGTACGGAACGGGGCGTACGGCGAGCGGCGGTACGGCTTCGACTCGACGGACCGCACCGAGAACCGGGTGCTGTCCAGGGCGGCGGCCAGCGCGCGGGCGTCGGCCTCGCCGAGGTGGAGGGTGTTCGCGCTCTTGATCTGTCCCAGGGAGTCGAAGTCGCGGCCCTGCGCGACCCGCCTGCCGTCGACAGTCTGGAGGCGGGCGACCAGCGACGACGGGTCCGACGCGTCCCCCGCGCGGCCGGTCGCGAAGGTGCCCGTCAGGTCCCAGTACTCAGCAGAACGGAAAGCGATGCGCTCGCGTTCCCGCTCCACGACAAGCCGGGTGGCGACCGACTGGACACGGCCGGCCGACAGGCGCGGCATGACCTTCTTCCACAGGACCGGCGAGACCTCGTAGCCGTAGAGGCGGTCGAGGATGCGGCGGGTCTCCTGGGCGTCGACCAGCTTCTGGTTCAGCTCGCGCGGGTTGGCGACGGCGGCCTGGATCGCGGCCTTGGTGATCTCGTGGAAGACCATCCGCTTGACCGGGACCTTGGGCTTGAGCACCTCCTGGAGATGCCAGGCGATCGCCTCGCCCTCGCGGTCCTCATCGGTGGCGAGGAAGAGTTCGTCGGAGTCCTTCAGCAGGTCCTTGAGCTTCTTGACCTGGGCCCTCTTGTCGGCATTGACGACGTAGATGGGCTGGAAGTCGTTGTCGACGTCCACCCCGAGGCGGCGCACCTCGCCGGTGTACTTCTCGGGCACCTCGGCGGCGCCGTTGGGGAGGTCGCGGATGTGCCCGACGCTCGCTTCGACGACGTAGCCGGGGCCGAGATAGCCCTTGATCGTCTTCGCCTTGGCAGGCGACTCGACGATGACGAGTCGGCGGCCGCCGTGTGCGGTGTCGCTGGTCGGGGACAACTTCGCTCTTCTCTCCGGTCGACGCTGGGGTGTCTCCCCAGGCCTTGGCTCCCGGGGTCGGGTCATGCTGACGCTGCGGAGTGTGACGGTACATCCCGCCCCCGTGTCAAACGGGAAAAGCCCGCAACGGCCACTCGAACGGTAACCCGACTACCGCCATTCCTGCCGCCCGGCGTGTCCACCGGCTCTTTCCGGCCTCACCGGAGCGCCAGCTGTCAATTGTCCGCCGCGATCCCTTGCGCAGATCTCACAAGGGTCCGAACAAGATCCCCGAGAGCATTCAGAGGCGGGTGAAGCACCACGCGCCGACAGCCAGCGCGACGACCGCGACGAGCGTCGCGACGGTCACGGATGCGACAGGTCTCACACCGTGGGCGACAGGCTGCCGTTGCCGCACGCGCACCGCGGTCCACGCCAGCAGACCGCCCCCGAACAGTGCGAACACCATTCCGGCGAAGATCGCCGGTCCGCTCTCCATGATCGCCCGCGCCCCTTTTCTCCACCCGCGCGTGTCCCGTCGCCCGGAGACTGACACGCACGGGCGGCGCCCGGACGAACCCGAGGTGAACGCCGGCTCTACGGGCGGGGGCCGGGTCACCGGCGGCGAGTACCGGGGCCGGGAGCGGCCGGCGGGCGCTGTCCTTGGGAACCAGCGGCACGTGCGATGGGCGTCACACCGCCCGCGCGCGGCCCTCGTCGCCCGGCGAACCGGGCGGCGCCACATCCGGAACGGGGTGAGCGCCCGCAACACGCCGAATTCGATGACGCGGATCTCGGTCGCTCCCGTGACGCCGTTCTCCCGTGTCGTTCTTCTCTCACATCCTTCCCTCACGTCCTTCTGTCACCGCCTTTTCGCAATCGAGAGGGCGGTTTACCGCCGTCGTGCCGTTGCGAACGGTCGGTGAGAGAAGGACGTCGGCCTGTTTCGCTCTCAGGCCGGCTCCAGGAACCCCTGCTCCACCAGCAAACGGATCTGCGCGGGCGTACGGTCGCGCAGCAGGACCGGGTCCTCGCCGACGAGCTGAGCGATGGCGTCCAGGATTCGGCCCGCGCTCAGCGAGCCGTCGCACACGCCGGCGAACCCCGCTCCGACGGTGTCCACCTTGGTCGCGCGGCGCATGCCGCGGTTCTGGCGCAGCACCACGTGCTCGGGGTCCTCGGCGCCGGGCAGCCCGACCTGCTCCTGCACGACCTCCGCGGCGAGCCGGAAGCGCGCCGCGAGCAGGGCCGCGTCGTCGTGCCCGCGGAGATAGTCGACGCGCTCGAAGTGGGCCCTGATCGTGTCCCCGAGCGGCTGCTCGACGGGGTGCGGCCACTCCTCCAGGGTGATCGTGGGCTCGTCGGAAGCGGTTCGGCGCAGGGTGATCCAGCCGAAGCCGACGGCCTTCACCTTCCGCGCCTCGAACTCGTCGAGCCACGCGTCGTACCGCGCGCGGTACTCCGCCGGGTCGCCCTGATGGTCACCGGCGTCCCTGAGCCACAGCTCGGCGTACTGCGTGATGTCCTGCACCTCGCGCTGCACGATCCACGCGTCACAACCGCGCGGCACCCAGGACCTGAGTCTGTCCTGCCAGTCCTCCCCCTCGACGTGCTGCCAGTTGGCGAGGAACTGCGCGAACCCGCCCACGTTCAGCCGTTCCCCCGCCCCCTGAACGAGCGAGCGGCAGAGATCGTCCCCGCCCATCCCGCCGTCGCGGTACGTCAGCCGAGCGCCGGGCGAGATGACGAACGGCGGATTGGACACGATGAGGTCGAACGTCTCGTCGTCCCGGACCGGTTCGAACAGCGAGCCCTCGCGCAGATCCGCGGCGGGCGCGCCGGACAGGGCCAGGGTGAGCGCGGTGATGTGCAGCGCGCGCGGGTTGAGGTCCGTCGCCGTCACGCGCGTGGCGTGTCGGACGGCGTGCAGCGCCTGGATCCCGGAGCCGGTGCCGAGGTCCAGCGCGGCGGAGACGGGGGTGCGGACGGTGATCCCGGCGAGCGTCGTGGACGCCCCGCCGACGCCCAGGACGACGCCCTCGGCGCTGCTGCCGACACCGCCGGCCCCGCCGACGGCGCAGCCCAGGTCGGACACGATGAACCAGTCCTCGCCGTCCGGCCCGCCGAAGGGCCGGACGTCCACGGTGGCGGCGATGTCGTCCGCGCCCGCGCGGGTCAGCCAGCCGGTCTCGACGCACGCGTGCACGGGCAGCACGTCCTGCACGCGCGCGTAGGGCACCGGCTGCTGGAGCAGGAAGAGACGGACGAGCGTCTCCAGCGGCGTGTCCCCGCGGGTCGCGCGCAGCGCGGGCACGGTCTCGCTGCGCGCGAGGGCCGCGTACGCGGGGGCGCCGAGCAGGTCGAGGAGGCCGTCGGCGGTGAAGGAGGCCGCGAGCAGGGCCTCGCGCAGCCTGGCGGCGACGTCCGGGTGGTCGGCGGAGGGCAGGGGGGACTGGGTGGCGTTACTCACGCCCCCATTGTGTCCCGCGGTGACCGGCTCAGCTGTCGGTGGCCGACGCGGACTCGGCGGCCTTCTTGCAGCCGGCCTGCTTGGCCACGGCCTGCTTGACGTCGCCCTGCTCCAGGCTCTGCAGTGCCGTGACCGCGCCCTTGTACTGCTGGGACACGTCCTTCATCTGCTTCGAGACGTCATCGAGCCCGGTGGCGAACTTGCCCTGGTCCTTCGTGTCGAGCGCGTCGACCTGCTTCTTCAGATCGGCGTAGGACTCGGACAGGACCGTGAGCTTCTGTACGGCGTCCTGGTGCTTTTTCGCGCTGCCTTCGACGCCCGGAGGCGCACCGGCGCTCTCGAGAGCGGTCGCGCGCCCCTTGAACCCGTCGGACAGATCCTGGAAGGCCTGGGAGTCGGTCTTCTGGAGATCCTCCGGCGCGCCGTTCTTGGCGACCTTCGCCAGCGCGTCATAGGCGGCAACGATCTTCGCCTGCTGGGCGGGGACCGTCTCGCAGACCTGCTTGGCCCAGGCGTCCAGTTCCTTGTTGTCCTTCTCCTCGCTGCATCCCGACAGCGCCAGTACGAGTACCGCACCGCCGGACAGTGCGGCCGCGAGCTTCTTGTTCACCGGTTTGGTCCCTTCCATGGCTCTCGGCCCCGGAACATACACGCCGACCAGGTGACAACCCCAGACTGGATATCCGTTTCATATGCCTTTGAGGCTGTTTGAACCAAGAGAGAGAAGGCTCACGGCCATGGCGCACACGCAGCGAGGCGGGCGGCCGACGCGTCAACACGCGTCGCCCGCCCGCCCTTTGAGCTGCGGGTCCGACCCGGTCCCTAGGAAACCACCGCCGGATCCGTCGACTTGGCCGACTCGTCGGCGTCGCCCTCCTCACCCATGGCGATGCCACGCCGCTTGGAGACGTAGACCGCGCCGACGATCACCGCGAGCGCGAGGACCGCGATCGTGATCCGTACGCCGAGGTTCTTGTCGTCGCCGTAGCTGAAATTGATCACCGCGGGCGCGATGAGCAGCGCCACCAGGTTCATGACCTTCAGCAGTGGGTTGATCGCGGGTCCCGCGGTGTCCTTGAAGGGGTCGCCGACGGTGTCGCCGATGACGGTCGCCGCGTGGGCCTCGCTGCCCTTCCCGCCGTGGTGGCCGTCCTCGACGAGCTTCTTGGCGTTGTCCCAGGCGCCACCGGAGTTGGCGAGGAACACGGCCATCAGCGTGCCCGCGCCGATCGCGCCCGCGAGGAAGGCGCCGAGCGCGCCGACGCCGAGCGTGAACCCGACGAAGACCGGCGCCAGCACCGCGAGCAGTCCGGGCGTGGCGAGTTCCCGCAGAGCATCCCTGGTGCAGATGTCGACGACCTTGCCGTACTCCGGCGTCTCGCTGTAGTTCATGATCCCGGGCCTCTCCCGGAACTGCCGCCGCACCTCGTAGACCACGGAACCCGCCGACCGCGACACCGCGTTGATCGCCAGTCCCGAGAAGAGGAAGACGACCGCCGCGCCCGCGATCAGCCCGACCAGGTTGTTGGGCTGCGAGATGTCCATCATCAGGGTCATCGGCGCGCCGTCCCCGGAGAGTTCCTCGCCGACGTCCCGCGCGCCGGTGGTGATGGCGTCGCGGTACGACCCGAAGAGCGCCGACGCCGCCAGCACGGCCGTGGCGATGGCGATGCCCTTGGTGATGGCCTTGGTGGTGTTGCCGACGGCGTCCAGGTCGGTGAGCACCTGCGCGCCCGCGCCCTGCACGTCGCCGGACATCTCGGCGATGCCCTGCGCGTTGTCGGAGACGGGTCCGAAGGTGTCCATCGCGACGATCACGCCGACCGTGGTGAGCAGGCCGGTGCCGGCCAGGGCCACCGCGAACAGCGCCAGCATGATGGACGTACCGCCGAGCAGGAACGCCCCGTACACGCCCAGGCCGATCAACAGGGCGGTGTAGACGGCCGATTCGAGGCCGAGGGAGATTCCGGCGAGGACGACGGTGGCCGGGCCGGTCAGCGAGGTCTTGCCGATGTCGCGCACCGGGCGGCGCGTGGTCTCGGTGAAGTAGCCGGTGAGCTGCTGGATGACGGCGGCCAGGAGGATGCCGATCACCACCGCGACGAGGGCGAGGATGCGCGGGTCGCCGTTCTTGCCCTGGATCGCCGCGTCGGTGACGCCGTCGAGGTCGGCGTACTTCCCCGGGAGGTAGACGAACACGGCCACGGCGACCAGCACGATCGAGACCACCGCGGAGATGAAGAAGCCGCGGTTGATCGCGGACATGCCACTGCGGTCGGAGCGGCGCGGCGCGACCGCGAAGATGCCGATCATGGCCGTGATCACACCGATCGCGGGCACGAGAAGCGGGAACGCGAGTCCGGCGTCGCCGAAGGCCACCTTGCCGAGGATCAGCGCGGCGACCAGCGTGACGGCGTACGACTCGAAGAGGTCGGCCGCCATGCCCGCGCAGTCGCCGACGTTGTCGCCCACGTTGTCGGCGATGGTCGCGGCATTGCGCGGATCGTCCTCCGGGATACCCTTTTCGACCTTGCCGACCAGGTCGGCGCCCACGTCTGCGGCCTTGGTGAAGATGCCGCCGCCGACCCTCATGAACATCGCGATGAGCGCCGCGCCGAGACCGAAGCCCTCGAGGACCTTCGGCGCGTCGGCCGCGTACACCAGCACCACGCAGGAGGCGCCGAGCAGACCGAGCCCCACCGTGAACATGCCGACCACGCCGCCCGTGCGAAATGCGATCTTCATCGCCTTGTGCGAAACGGCGGTGAGATCCTTTTCCGGTTCGCCTTCCGCCGGAGTCGCTTCCCGGGCCGCCGCGGCGACACGCACATTGCTGCGCACGGCGAGCCACATGCCGATATAACCGGTGACCGCCGAGAAGGCCGCACCGACCAGGAAGAAGATCGATCGACCGGCGCGTTGATTCCAGTCGTCCGCGGGCAGCAGCATGAGCAGGAAGAACACCAGGACGGCGAATACGCCGAGGGTGCGCAACTGCCGGGTCAGATAGGCGTTGGCGCCCTCCTGGATCGCCGCCGCGATCTTCTTCATGCTGTCGGTGCCCTCGCCCGCCGCGAGCACCTGGCGCAGCAGCACGCCCGCGACCACGAGTGCGGCCAGTGCGACAACCCCGATGACCACCACGAGGAGTCGGTTGCCGTCGGTCAACACCGCGGCCGCGAAGGTTGTGGAGTGGTCCAACCGATGAGGGGTAGAAAGCCCCGCCATTCGTCCTCCTTGACGCTTGGGCTGAGCTCAAGATGTGGACGGATTGTAGGTACCGGAACCTGATCAAAACAGTGTGCGGTAAACGGAATTCGCCTTCGCACGCAAATCCGCCACAGTAATGCCTTCAAGGCATTGTCGTTCGTGAACGAATTCACGAAATTCGCGGCAAGATTCACTTCCCCGCACGGCAAGATTCACTTCACCAAGATTCACTTCCTGGGACCACTGTAAGCGCGCCGTCGCACCTGCGCACATGCCGAAGGGCCCCACCGGAGTGGGGCCCTTCGGTACATGTCTGTCCGGCCGGGCCGGACGGGTGGCGCGCCGGGGTCAGCCGAGCGCCGTGGCCGGCGGTGCGGTCGGCCACGTCATACGAATCAGCCCGCCGTGTTCGCCGGCGGTGACCTCCACGTCGTCGACGAGGCCGCTGATGACCGCGAGGCCCATCTCGTCCTCCTCGGCGTCCACGTCGATGTCGCCGGAACCCTGCACCCGGTCACCGGGCGCGATCCGCGGGGCCTCGTCCCCCACCTCGATGGAGAACTGCTTCTCCTCCTCGATGAGCGACACCTTCACCGGGGCGGTGATGCCACCGCTCTGATGGAGTCCGACGGCACGAGTGCAGGCCTCGCCGACGGCGAGCCTGACCTCGTCGAGAACGGCCTCGTCCACTCCGGACCTGCGCGCCACCGCCGCCGCCACCAGTCGGGCGGTCCTGACGTGCTCGGGCAGCGCGCTGAAGCGGAGCTCAACGGTGGCCATGCATCCCCCTCGGAACTACGGGCGTGCTGTCGGGGGGCCGGGCTGCCGAGAGCCCGGTACCCCGGAGTTCAACTGGGCCGTCCGGGCCACGAGGGCCCGGACGGAGTGGTCAGTCGGTGGCCGCGACCGCTTCGTCGACCGAGGTGTGAATCGGGAACACCTTGGTCAGACCGGTGATGCGGAAGATCTTCAGAATGCGCTCCTGGTTGCAGACCAGGCGCAGCGAGCCCTCATGGGCACGCACCCGCTTCAAGCCACCGACCAGCACGCCGAGCCCGGTGGAGTCGAGGAAATCCACGCCCTCCATATCGACGACAAGGTGAAAATTGCCGTCGTTCACCAGCTCGACCAGCTGCTCGCGCAACTTGGGCGCGGTATATACGTCGATTTCGCCACCGACCTCGACGACCGTACGATCGCCGACGGTACGGGTCGACAGGGACAGGTCCACGGATCCTCCAGCACCTTGCTATCGAGCGGTCGTCCCTCGGAACTCCTGGGCAGGAGCCCCCGGGACGGTACGCCAGCCGCGATGGCATTCAATCACTTACCGGCAGGCGTGCACGACGCCTTGGCTCCATTGTCCGTCACGCCAGTGACACACTCGGTGCCGATGGCCAAGAATCACCGATCCGATCGACCCTCCGCACAACCCGCGTCCCGCCTGTCGCCGGGCCAGATCCTGGACCGGCTCGCCCCGGGACCGAGCCGGGCGTCGCGCATCACTCATACGGAGCATGTGCCCCCGCGCGCGGGCCGCCATGCCGTCTGGCCTGACCGGATTCGTTCGGAGGTCATCGCGGCCGTCCAGGCCTGCGGTATCGAGCACCCCTGGGCGCACCAGGCCGCCGCCGCCGAGCACGCTCTGGACGGCGAGTCGGTGGTCGTCGCGACCGGCACCGCCTCCGGGAAGTCCCTGGCGTACCTCGTGCCGGTGCTGTCGGCCCTCCTGGACGGCTCGCAGGCCCCGAACGGCCGCGGCGCCACCGCGCTCTACCTCGCGCCCACCAAGGCCCTGGCGGCGGACCAGTGCCGATCCGTGAAGGAACTTTCACAACCGCTGGGCACCGCGGTGCGCCCGGCCGTGTACGACGGCGACACCCCGGTCGAGGAACGCGAGTGGATCCGCCAGTACGCCAACTACGTCCTCACCAACCCCGACATGCTGCACCGCGGCATCCTCCCGTCCCACCCGCGCTGGTCCTCCTTCCTGAAATCCCTGAAATACGTCGTCATCGACGAGTGCCACACCTACCGGGGCGTGTTCGGCTCCCACGTGGCCCAGGTGCTGCGTCGCCTGCGCCGCCTGTGCGCCCGTTACGGCGCCTCCCCCGTCTTCCTGCTGGCCTCCGCGACCTCCGCCGAGCCCTCGGTGGCCGCCGGCCGCCTCACCGGCCTCCCGGTGGTCGAGGTGGCCGACGACGCCTCACCGCGCGGTGAACTGGTGTTCGCCCTCTGGGAGCCCCCGCTCACCGAGATGCAGGGCGAAAAGGGCGCCCCCGTCCGCCGCACCGCGACCGCCGAGACCGCCGACCTGCTCACCGACCTCGCCGTCCAGGGCGTCCGCACGGTCGCCTTCGTCCGATCCCGGCGCGGAGCCGAGCTGATCTCGCTCATCGCCCAGGAGCGCCTCGCCGAGGTCGACCGCTCGCTGGCCCGGCGTGTCGCGGCCTACCGCGGCGGCTACCTCCCCGAGGAGCGCCGCGCCCTCGAACAGGCCCTGCACTCGGGTGAACTCCTCGGCCTGGCCGCCACGACCGCCCTCGAACTCGGCATCGACGTCTCCGGCCTGGACGCCGTCCTCATCGCCGGATACCCGGGCACCCGCGCCTCCCTGTGGCAGCAGGCGGGACGGGCGGGCCGGTCAGGCCAGGGCGCGCTGGCCGTGCTGGTGGCCCGCGACGACCCGCTGGACACCTTCCTCGTCCACCACCCGGAGGCCCTGTTCGACCGCCCGGTGGAATCGACCGTCCTCGACCCGGACAACCCCTACGTCCTCGCCCCGCACCTGTGCGCGGCCGCCGCCGAACTCCCGCTCACCGAGGACGACCTGGCGCTGTTCGGCCCCGAGACCGAGGCCCTGCTGCCCCAGCTGGAGGCCGCGAAGCTGCTGCGCCGCCGTACGAAGGCCTGGCACTGGACCCGCCGAGAGCGTGCCGCAGACCTCACCGACATCCGCGGCGGGGGCGGTCGGCCGGTCCAGATCGTCGAGTCCGGCACGGGCCGCCTGCTCGGCACGGTCGACGAGGGCGCCGCCCACTCGACCGTCCACGAGGGAGCGGTCCATCTGCACCAGGGCCGCACCTACCTGGTGCGGTCGCTGGACCTCGAGGACTCGGTCGCCCTGGTCGAGGAGGCCAACCCGCCGTATTCGACGGTCGCCCGCGACACGACGGCGGTCTCCGTCCTGGACACGGACGTCGAAATCCCCTGGGGCGACGGCCGGTTGTGCTACGGCTCCGTCGAAGTCACCAACCAAGTGGTCTCCTTCCTGCGTCGGCGTGTCATCACCGGTGAAGTACTGGGCGAGTCGAAACTCGACCTCCCCCCTCGTACGCTGCGCACCCGTGCCGTGTGGTGGACGGTCACCGAGGACCAACTGGACGCCGCCCGCATCAACCCCGAGATCCTCGGCGGAGCCCTGCACGCCGCCGAGCACGCGTCCATCGGCATGCTGCCCCTCTTCGCGACCTGCGACCGCTGGGACATCGGCGGCGTCTCGATCCCCCTGCACCCCGACACCCTCCTCCCCACGGTCTTCGTCTACGACGGCCATCCCGGCGGCGCGGGCTTCGCGGAACGCGCCTTCCACACGGCCGGCTCCTGGCTGACCGCCACCCGCCAGGCCATCGCCTCCTGCGAGTGCGAGGCCGGCTGCCCGTCCTGCATTCAGTCCCCCAAGTGCGGCAACGGCAACGACCCCTTGCACAAGAGAGGCGCGATCAGACTCCTGACCGAGCTGCTGCGGGGAGTGCCGGAGGAGGCCGACGCCATGCTGGCGGGGCTCGGGGCGGTGGACGAAGGGGAGTCGGGGGAGCGGGGGGAGTAGAGGGCTGAACGGCGGCTGGAGCGCGTGGGAGGGGGCTGCGGGGGTGCGGGAGGAGGCTGGGGGCGGGGAGGTCCCCGGAGGGCTGGAGGGGTGCGCTGAGGGGTCTGAGGGACGTGGCGGGTGGGTCGGAGGGGTGAGCCTTGCCGGGGGGCCGGGCCTGGAGGGTGACACCGGGGAGCCTTGCAGGGGGCCGGGGCCGGAGGGCGACACCGGGGAGCCTGGTGAGGTGATCGGCGACGGAGACCACCGCGGGCGGAAGGGGCTGCCCCGCTGATCCGCCGGAGGCGGGCGAGTCGTCGGCGCCACCGGCCCGGAGCCCGCTTGACGGAGATGCGGCCCCGGTCAGTCTCCCGCCTCCGGCACCACCACCGGTGCGTCCGACACCATCGGAGCCACCGGCCCCGCAGGCCCCGCCCTCGCCCTCACCTCCACCGTGAACGGCCCCCGGCCCGCCGCCGCCGTAACGTCCGACACCTCCCCCACGACCACGCACCGCACCAGGCGTGTGCCCTGTGCCCGAGCCAGCCGGTCCGCGCGGGCGCAGGCCGCCTCGGTGCCGTCCGTCCAGTGGTCCGCGGCAGCGAGTGCCGCGAGGTCAGCACCGCCGGCGGCACGGTGCCGGGCCAGGACGGCCTGCCCGAGGG
Source organism: Streptomyces sp. NPDC058335 (assembly GCF_042723915.1). Taxonomy (NCBI): domain Bacteria; kingdom Bacillati; phylum Actinomycetota; class Actinomycetes; order Kitasatosporales; family Streptomycetaceae; genus Streptomyces; species Streptomyces sp. NPDC058335. The sequence goes on from NZ_JBHXHX010000012.1 coordinate 126,929, forward strand.
CGAGCACGGCGCCGAAGACCACACACAGCACGGCGATCACAGCGAGGGTCCAGACGGTCGCGGACCCTCGGTCGGCCTGGCACCGGCTGGGGCCCACGAGACCGCCTCTCCAGTGGCGGAGCACAGCAGCTCCCCGGCTCGCCCGTAGACGCGCCGTACCTCCCTCACGCCCCCACCCCCTCATGACCCCGTCCCCCATCCAGCCGTGCCCCCGCTGCCACCGTCCTCCGCCGCCGCCACGCCCTCTTCGCGCACTTCGAACGGCAGCCCTCTCAGCATCGGCGGCTTCGCCACGACGACCACCCGGACCTGGTCGCCCTCCCTGGTGACCGTCACCCGCGCCCCACGCGGTGCCGTTGCCCGCGCCACCTCCACGACCGCGTCGGACGGGTCCTGCCGGGCAGCGGCCCTGGCGCCGGCCCTGGCCGCGTCCACGCACTGGATCTGGACGGTCATGACCAGCAACCCCCACACCAGTGCCATCGCGAACGCCACCAGCACCGGCAGCACCACGGCCGCCTCCGCAGTCACGAACCCCCGGTCCGCGCCTCGCGCCCGGCCCCGCTCACGTCCCCGCACTGAGCGCCCGCTTCACGATGCCCTGCAACTCCGCCGCGACCGCCCCGCTCGTCACGACCTGGTAGAGGGCAACGGCGAACGCCACCGCCGCGACGATTCCCATCGCGTACTCGGACGTCACCATCCCCGCTTCCCTCCGCGCCGCACGCACACGCACCCGGCACACCAGGAAACGCAGCCTCGCTCGTACCGCCTTGCTCATGCCGACCCCCGTGAGTCTCGATCCCATCGCCCGTACCGGTCCTGCCGACCAGCCGAACTGCTTGCTTGAATGTGCTCGAACCTGCTTGAACTGCTCTAGCTGTCGGAATGGTGGGAACTGCTGGCACTGCTGGACCTGCGCGCTGACACCGTGCTGACCGCCCCGGCCCCGACTGCCCGTCAGACACCCCTCACGGTCCACCCCCTCCCAGCGCCCTGCCCGCCAGGCCGATCACGACGGGCACGATGCCGACCGCGATGAAGGCGGGCAGAAAGCACAGCCCCACCGGTGCGGCGACCAGGACGGCCGCCCGTCTGGCCCGAGCTGTGCCGGCGCGGGCCCAGTCGGCGCGGGCGTCGGCCGCGATCCGGGCCACCGGTACCGCCGCCGGGAGACCGGACACGTCGGCCCGCTCCAACAAGCGGGCCAGGGCGTCCGCCCCCGGCGCCGAGGCCAACGTCCGCCAGGCGTCCGAGGGTTCGCCACCCAGCCGGACCTCGGCGGCGCCCCGCGCCAAGGCTCTTCCGACGGGACCGTCCAGCGCCTCGCCCACGGCCTGCGCCGCGATCACCGGCCCCGCGCCCGCCGCGATGCACGCGGCCAGCAGGTCGGCCGCGAGCGGAAGCTGCCGGGCCGCGGCCCGCGCGTCGGCCTCACTCATCGAGTCCGTCGTCTGCTGCCTGCGACGCCACCACCACAGCACCGCCGCCCCGGCCAGCCCCAGGCCGAGACCGACAACGCCACCGCCCACCGTCCACCCGGCGCACACCACCGCCACCTCGGGCAGCCACCGCCGCAGGACCTCCCGCACCCGCGGCCGCGAGATCTCCGTCCTCACCGGCCGGGCCAGCACTTCGGCGAGCCGCTGCCTCGCGCGCCGCCGACGCCGCACCGTGTCCAGCCACCGCACCGCCCACCCCAGGACCACCAGGATCCCCATGGCCACCCCCAGCCTGTGGACAACCTCCGCACTCATCCCGCCTTCCTCTCCCTCTCCCTCACCCGTTCCGCGCCCGTCTCACCGGACCAACCCACCCCTCACGCCCCCTCCGCGCCTCGCACGATGCGCAGCGCCCACCACATCCCCAGCCCCTCGAGCAATCCGCCGACGAGCAGGCAGCCCAGGCCGGCTCCGGTGTGCAGCAGGACGTGCAGCGGGTCCGCGCCGAGTGCAGTGCCCAGGAGGAGTCCCAGGACCGGCAGGCCGGCGAGCATCACCGCCGTGGAGCGCGCTCCCGCCAACTGCGCCCGTAGGTCGGCGCGTTGATCCCGCTCGGCGCGCAGCGCTCCTTGGAGGCGGTCGAGTCCGGCCGCGAGTCCCGCGCCCTGGTCCACGGCCACCCGCCAGCACGCCGCGAGCCCCAACAGGCCACCGGTCCCCGGCTGTCGTGCCGCGCCCGCCAGCGCACCGGGTACGTCCCCGCCGAACCGGGCGGCCGCCAGCACGGCCGCCTGGGCCTCGCCCAGCCCTCCCGAGTCGCGTGCGGCGCACTGCAACGCCTCGCCGGGTTGCCTCCCCGAACGCACCTCCCCAGCGAGCGCCGCGCACAGCGCGATCACCGCGTCAGCCCGGCGCTCGCCCGCCCGCCGCGCCGAGCGGGCCCGCCGCATCCGGCGCAGCAGGGGTACTCCGGCCGCCCCCGCGGCGACCGGCAGGACCGAGCCGCCCAGCACGCCCACGACCAGTCCGACGACCGGTGACCACCATTCGGGCCGCCACCGTCCACGCGCGCGCCGCAGCTCGCGTGCCAGGTCCTGCCAGGACGGTGGCCCACTGCCGACCACTCCTCCCCCGGCCAGCAGCAACTGCGCCCGCCGGGCCGCTGAGTACGGTCCTCCCCACAGCAGGACCGCCACCCCGGCACAGGCAACGGCAGCGTCCATCGGCACCTCACCCATCACGCCGGTCACGCCCATGACTCGCTCCTCCCACTTCGCAGCAGCTCCCTCAGCCGCTCCCAGCCGCGCTCGTACGCGAACGCGTCCGCCTGCCACCGCAGCGCCGGCACGGTCCGCACCAGCCCCGAAGGGTCCCGCTCCAGCACGTGCACCTCGGCGATCCGCCGCCGCCCGGCCGGGTCGCGCACGAGGTGCAGCACGACGGACAGCGCGGCCGCCAACTGGCTGTGCAGAGCCGCCCGGTCGAGCCCGGCCGCCGTGCCGAGCGCTTCCAGCCGGGCCGGGACGTCGGCCGCGGCGTTGGCGTGGACAGTCCCGCACCCGCCTTCGTGGCCGGTATTGAGCGCGGCCAGCAGGTGGACGACCTCGGGCCCGCGCACCTCGCCCACGACCAGCCGGTCCGGCCGCATCCTCAGCGCCTGCCGCACGAGGTCCTCGAGCGTGACCAGGCCGGCGCCCTCCTGGTTGGCGGGCCGGGTCTCCAGCCGGACGACGTGTGGATGGTCCGGCCGCAGTTCCGCCGAGTCCTCCGCCAGCACGATCCGCTCCCCCGGCCCGACCAGCCCGAGAAGTGCGCTGAGCAGCGTGGTCTTACCGCTGCCGGTGCCTCCGCTGACCAGGAACGACAGGCGGGCCCGCAGCAGCTCGCGCAGCACCCTGTCCCCGCCCGGCGGCACCGTGCCCGCGGCCACGAGTTCGTCGAGGGTGAACGCCCGCGGCCGTACCACGCGCAGCGACAGGCAGGTGCAGCCGACGGCCACCGGGGGCAGCACAGCGTGCAGCCTGGTCCCGTCGGGCAGCCGGGCGTCGGCCCAGGGCCGGGCGTCGTCCAGGCGCCGGCCGGCCACCGCGGCCAGACGCTGAGCGAGGCGCCGTACGGCTGCCGTGTCCGGGAAGGAGACGGTGGTCAGCTCCAGGCCGCCGCCCCGGTCCACCCAGACCCGGTCGGGGGCCGACACCAGTACGTCGGTCACCGACGGGTCGGCGAGCAGTGGCTCCAGCGGGCCGCTGCCGACCAGCTCGGAGCGCAACTGTTCGGCCGCTCCGAGAACTTCCGCGTCCCCGAGGACCCGTCCCTGTTCGCGCAGCGCCTGTGCCACGCGCGCCGGTGTCGGTTCGGCTCCGCTCTCGGCGAGCCAATGCCGTACGCCGTCGAGAAGTGCGCCGGATCCTCGCGGCCGGTCGAGCGGGGGCACGGTGCTCATGCGGTGCCTGCCTCGGTCAGGGACCGCTCCCAGAACTCCTTGCAGAAGCGGGCGAGTGGTCCGCGCGCGGACGCGCCGGGCGGTGCCTTGCCGCCGTCCGGACGCAGCAGGCCTGACTCGACAGGCACCTCGCCGACCAGGGGCAGTCCGAGCAGGCGGGCCACCTCACGGTCGTCGAGCCCGGGGGCGTACGGACCGCGTACCGCCACCCTCAGATCGCGCAGGACCATGCCGACGGCGGAGGCCACTCGTCCGGCCGCGGCGACGGCGCGCAGTTCGGCGGGGACCACGAGGAGCCCGACGTCGAGTTGGGCGAGGACCTCGGCGATCCCGTCGTCGATGCGGCGCGGAAGGTCGACGACCACGGTGCCCCCGCGGCGCCGGGCCGCGGCGAGCACCGCCCGTACGGCCTGCGGCGGGATGGCGACGCAGTCGCCACGGTCCCAGCTGAGCACCCGCAGCTGATGCAGTTCGGGCAGCGACTCCTCCAGTGCGCCGCCACCGACGCGTCCGCGTGAGGCGGCGAACGCGGGCCAGCGCAGGCCTTCGACCGTCTCGCCGCCGAGGAGTACGTCGAGTCCGCCGCCCAGGGGATCCGCGTCCACGAGGAGGGTGCGCTGTCCCTCACGCGCGGAGGTGACGGCGAGGGCGCACGCGAGCGTGGACGCTCCGGCTCCGCCGCGCCCGCCGACGACTCCGACGGTGAGGGCGGGCCGCCCGACGCCCTCGGCGACGTCGGCGATCCGGTCGACGAGCCACTGCTCGCCGTCGGGCAGCACCAGGACATGGTCGGCGCCGATCTCGACGGCCCTGCGCCAGACCCCCGAGTCGTCCTGGTCACGCCCGACGAGGACCACCCCGCGGCGGCGGGCGGCACCGCGCACGCGGCGTGCCGCATCGTCGCCGACCAGGACGAGCGGCGCGGACTCCCAGCCGCCGCGCTGCTCGGGCACCGAGTGGTGCACCTCGGGTGTGGCGCCGGCGGCGGCGCACAGCCGCAACAGGTCGTCGAGGAGTGCCGCGTCCTCGGTGACGATCAGTGGCCTGCCCTGCCGCCCTCCGGCGGCGGGCGGCGGGTCGTATGTGACGGCTCCGGTCACGGTTTCCATCCCCCTTCGCCGCGTGGCACGCAGTCCTCTGCGGCCCCGCGATTCCCTTACGTGTGAAGAACCGGCGCCCGGCCTCCATATGCACGTCCGACGGAAACCGGCTCGGGCGGCCGGCAAACGGAACCGGTCCCGAACGCGGCACGAGCGAACGTGTGGGAATCACGGTGCAGCGAACCCGGAAATCGTGTGGATCTTGGTGGATAACTGTGGACGAGTGGGGAGTTGTGAATATCGCCGTCACCCATACCGGTGAGCGTTGTCCGTCCTGTGTACGAAGCCCGCAGAGCAGTCCGACGGCTACACCCCGTGACTGCCCGCGGGCATGCCGAAGAGGCGACCTCAGTCGCCTCGGTACGGCACTACAGCCGCGAAGAAAGAGGGGAGAACCCATCCGGACATGCGACGACCCCCGCCGGGGGGGAGAGCGGGGGTCGTCTTCCACGGCCGACTCGGGGGGGGAGGAGTCGGACCGGGTTAGCACGGTCGCGAACGATCCGTGACTTCCATGGTGTACCCGAGAGCCTTGTCAGGCAAACCCACACGCCGACCTTACGCCGAATGAGCTGCCCCTATGCTCAAGGGTGTGGAAAACCACTCCTTGCCCCGCACAGCGGCCTTCTTTGACCTGGACAAGACGGTCATTGCGAAGTCGAGCACGCTCACCTTCAGCAAGTCCTTCTACCAAGGCGGGCTGATCAACCGCCGGGCGGCCCTGCGTACCGCGTATGCCCAGTTCGTCTTCCTCGTCGGCGGTATGGACCACGACCAGATGGAGCGGACGCGCGAGTACCTCTCCGCGATGGTCCGCGGCTGGAACGTCCAACAGGTGAAGGAGATCGTCGCCGAGACCCTTCACGACCTGATCGACCCACTCATCTACGACGAGGCGGCCTCCCTGATCGAGGAGCACCACACCGCCGGCCGCGACGTCGTGATCGTGTCCACGTCGGGCGCGGAGGTGGTGGAGCCGATCGGCGAACTGCTCGGCGCGGACCGCGTGGTGGCCACCCGGATGGTCGTGGGCGAGGACGGCTGCTTCACCGGGGAGGTGGAGTACTACGCGTACGGCCCGACCAAGGCCGAGGCGGTCAGGGAACTGGCCGAGTCCGAGGGGTACGACCTCTCGCGCTGCTACGCCTACAGTGACTCGGCGACCGATCTGCCGATGCTGGAGGCGGTCGGCCATCCGCACGCCGTGAACCCGGACCGCGCGCTGCGTCGCGAGGCCGTCGCGCGCGGGTGGACGATTCTGGACTTCCACCGCCCGGTGCGGCTCAAGCAGCGGATTCCGGGGTTCTCCGTCCCGCCCCGTCCGGCGCTCGTCGCCATGGCGGCGGTGGGAGCCGCGGCGGCCACGGCGGGCCTCGTCTGGTACGCCAGCCGACGGCGGGCGGCGGCGACCGCCTGAGCCGGACTCACACCCCAGCTGCGTCCGTTTGCCACCTGTTTGAGAGTAAAAGTAAAGAACCGGCGCCAGCACTTCCGCTTGCCCGGGTCCTGGAGTACAAAGGATTCAACGGCCCGCGAGACCAAGGACATCCGAGAGGATTACCTGAATACCGCATTTGGCCCCACGGACCGAAGCATGAGCACCGAGCACCCACGCGACGTCGACCCGTCGATTACGGGCCAGCCGCACCAGGTGACGGGCGAAGTTCCCGACCTGATGGGCATATCTCGAGGACGCTTGGTAACCCGGTGAGCATGCCAGCGGCGGTACGAGAACTCGTACCGCCGCAACCCTGTTCAGGCTCCCTTCGGGGAGCCTTCTTCCGTTACGCCGCCCCGCGCTGGAGCGCCTCGCACACCGCTGTCGACTCGCGGGCCCCCAGTTCGACCGCCCTGCCGCAGTGGGCGATCCAGGCCGCCATGCCCTCCGGGGTGCCGGAGGCATAGCCGTCGAGAGCCGCGAGGTAGGCCGCCCGGCCCAGTTCCGCGTGGCCCACCTCGGCGGGGCAGACCGACTTGGGGTCGAGGCCGCTGCCGATGAGGACGATGCGCTGCGCGGCACGCGCCACCAGGCCGTTGTGCGAGACGAAGGGACGCAGGGCGAGAAGCTCGCCGTGGACGACGGCGGCCGTGACCAGGGCGGGCGCGGAACTGCCCGTGACGATCAGCTCGGACAGCCCCTCCAGCCGGCCGGAGACCTCGACCGCGCTCGGCAGCGGCAGAGCGAGCAGCGGCTCGTCGACGGCCTCTCCCGCCTGCCGCGGCCGGCCCACCTCGTCGCCGTCGGTCGCGGCGGCCACCAGGTGCAGCCGCGCCAGCACGCGCAGGGGCGACTGCCGCCAGATGGACAGCAACTGGCCCGCCTCGGCGGTCAGCCGCAGGGCCGCACCGACTACGCGCGCCTCGTCGTCGGCACCGAAGTCGCTGCGTCGGCGCACCTCCTCCAGGGCCCAGTCCGCCCCGGACAGCGCCGCCGAGCCACGGGAGCCGCGCAGGGCCGCCTCAGAGGTGATCGCGGTGCTGCGGCGTCGCATGATGCGGTGCCCGTAGACCCGGTCCACCGCCTTGCGCACGGTTTCGACGGAGTCGGCCACCCCGGGCAGCGATCCCAGGGCTGCGAGCGGATCGGCGGTAGCGCCTGTCGTACTCATGAGTACGACATTACGCAACGGAGCCGCGGACCCCACGAAGGAGTGGTCTTCTTCACGCGCGTGTGCCAAGCAGCACTTTCGTCGCACTACGCTTGCTGAACATGAAAACTGCTTTCGTTGGGAAGGGCGGCAGCGGCAAGACCACCCTGTCCTCCCTGTTCGTCCGCCATCTCGCGGCCACCGGCGTGCCGGTGATCGCGATCGACGCGGACATCAACCAGCACCTGGGCGCCGCGCTCGGACTCGACGAGGCCGAGGCCGCGGCACTGCCCGCGATGGGCGACCGACTGCCTCTGATCAAGGACTATCTGCGCGGCACCAACCCCCGCATCGCCTCCGCCGAGACGATGATCAAGACGACACCGCCCGGCGAGGGCTCGCGGCTGCTGCGGGTGTCGGAGGACAACCCGGTGTACGACGCGTGCGCCCGGCCGGTGGAACTCGACGGCGGCGCCGTCCGTTTGATGGTCACGGGCCCCTTCACGGACGCCGACCTGGGGGTCGCCTGCTACCACTCCAAGACCGGAGCGGTGGAGCTGTGCCTGAACCACCTGGTGGACGGCCGCGATGAGTATGTGGTGGTCGACATGACGGCGGGCTCGGACTCCTTCGCCTCCGGCATGTTCACCCGCTTCGACATCACGTTCCTCGTCGCCGAGCCGACCCGGAAGGGGGTCTCCGTCTACCGCCAGTACAAGGAGTACGCCCGTGACTACGGCGTCGAGCTGAAGGTCGTCGGCAACAAGGTGCAGGGCCAGGACGACCTCGACTTCCTCCGCGCCGAGATCGGGGACGACCTGCTCGTGACGGTCGGGCACTCGGACTGGGTGCGCGCCATGGAGAAGGGCCGACCGCCCCGGTTCGACTCCCTGGAGGACACCAACAGCCGCGCCCTGGAGCTGCTCCGGGCGGCCGCCGACTCGGCGTACGAGCGGCGCGACCGCGAGCGTTACACGCGTCAGATGGTGCACTTCCACCTGAAGAACGCCCAGTCGTGGGGGAACGAGCGCACGGGGGCCGACCTGGCCGCGCAGGTCGACCCCGGCTTCGTCCTCGGCGAGAGCGTGACCGCCTCGGTGTGACGGTCGCGCGGGCCTGCCCGCGCGACACCCGCCGGCTACGACCGACCGCTACCGCCTGACCGCCGGCGCCCCGGGTACGCCCTTCGGGGCCGGGGCGGGGCTGCCGGAGAGGTAGGACGCCCAGCCCTGCTTCGGGGCCTCGCCGACTCCCAGGCCGCGCAGCTTGGCCAGGGTCTGCGGGTCCTGGGCGTCCAGCCAGTCCGCGAGCTGCCGGAAGGAGACGCAGCGCACCTCTTCCTTGGTGCACACGTTCTCCACGACCTCCTCGATGGCACGCATGTACGTGCCGCCGTTCCAGGACTCGAAGTGGTTGCCGATGATCAGCGGCGCGCGGTTGCCGTCGTAGGCCCGCTGGAAGCCCCTGAGCAGGCCGTCACGCATCTGGTCGCCCCAGTACTCGTGCTTGGCGGGGTCGCCCTGGGTGGCGGTGCCGGACTGGTTGACCATGAAGTTGTAGTCCATGGTGAGCTGCTCGAAGGAGTGGCCGGGGAAGGGCACCAGCTGCATGGACAGATCCCACAGGCCCTCCTTCTTGCCGGGCCAGACCTGGTTGTTGACGCCGCTGGTGTCGTAGCGGAAGCCCAGTTCCCGGCCGGCTTTGCGGAAGTTCTCCTGGCCCTCCAGGCAGGGGGTGCGGGCGCCGATGAGTTCCTTGTCGTAGTCGAAGGGCAGCGGGGCCGCCTTCTCCATGCCGGTGTTGGTCTTCCAGGTCTTCACGAACTGCTTGGCCTGGGCGATCTCCTCCTTCCACTCCTCGACCGACCACTCGCCGACGCCACCGTCCTTGCCGCAGAAGTGGCCGTTGAAGTGGGTGCCGACCTCGTTGCCCTCCAACCACGCCAGGCGCAACTGCTTCACGGTGTCGGCGATGCCCTGCTCGTCGTTGAAACCGATGTCGGAGCGGCCCGGCGAGTGCTGGGGCGGCTTGTAGAGGTCGCGTTTGTGCTCCGGCAGCAGGTACACGCCGCTGAGAAAGTAGGTCATGGTGGCGTTGTTCTCCTTGGCCACCTTGCGGAAGTGGGAGAACAGCCGCTGACTGTCCTCGCCCGCGCCGTCCCACGAGAAGACGACGAACTGCGGCGGCTTCTGCCCCGGCTTCAGGCGTTCAGGCCTGGGCAGATGGGGCTGGGCGCCGGTGAACGCGGTGGAGCCGTCGCCGATGAGGCGGACGGCGCCCTTGGGGGCGGGGGCCGCCGGCTTCGCCTTCTGAGGCCCCGACGCCCCTCCTTCAGAACCGTGGGAACCACCGGTTCCCGTAGCGCAGCCGGCGAGCGATGCGGCGACCGCCGCGGCGATCACGGCACCTGCGACGATCCTCTGGGTGGCGGCCATTTTCCGCCCACCTTCTTCCTTCTCCGGGCCAACAACGGCGCCGCCAACGTCGCACGGGGCCCGAAAAGGAATTAATACGACAAGCCGACAAAATGGCCAGTTCACTCATTGGGGTGACCGATTGACCCATTTGCCCGAAACATCCATGCTTAGCCTTTACTCTGCATTACGATTCGTTTACTGAGAGTTGATCCATCCCGCCGCTGTACGCCCGTGACCCACGGCCGCAAAATGCGACCGCGCAGCCCCGGAGGAGACGGGAAACATGTCAGCCTGCGTCCCCACTCGTACGCCGGACTCGCCGCACACCAAGCGCGTCCACCCGCCCCACAGCCCCCCGCGCGCCCCGCACCGCCGCTTCCGTGTCGCGGGCGCCGACGTATCCGCCTCGATCGCGGTCTTCCTCATCGCACTGCCCCTGTCGCTGGGCATCGCCCTCGCCACCGGCGCACCCCTCCAGGCGGGCCTCGTCGCCGCCGCCGTGGGCGGGCTGGTCGCCGGACGGCTCGGCGGATCGCCCCTCCAGGTCAGCGGGCCCGCCGCCGGCCTGACCGTCGTCACCGCCGACCTCATCCAGCGCTACGGCTGGCGGACGACCTGCGCCATCACCGTCCTGGCCGGACTCGTCCAACTCGGCCTCGGCTGCCTGCGCGTGGCCCGCAGTGCGCTCGCCGTCAGCCCCGCCATCGTGCACGGCATGCTCGCGGGCATCGGCGTCACCATCGCCGTCGCCCAGATGCACATCGTCCTCGGCGGCAGCCCACAAAGCTCCGTCCCCGACAACCTCCGCTCCCTGCCCGCCCAGTTGGCCGATCTGCACCCCGCCGCGGTGGCGGTCAGCGCCCTCACCCTGGCCCTGCTGCTGCTCTGGCCGCGCCTGCCCGGCCGTATGGGCCGCCTGTTGCGCAAGGTGCCCGCCGCCCTCGTCGCCGTGACCGGGGCCACCGCGACCGCCGTGTTCGCCGGGCTGACCCAGCCCAGAGTGGAACTGCCGTCCTGGAGCAGCCATGCCCTGGCCGGGCTGCCCGAGGGACCGGTGCTCGGCCTCGTCGCCGCAGTCCTCACCACCACGCTGGTATGCAGCGTGCAGTCGCTGCTCGGCGCGGTCGCCGTGGACAAGCTGATCGCCACCCGTCCCAGCGTGCCGGCCCAGGTCGGCCGCTCCGACCTCGACCGCGAGCTGCTCGGACAGGGCGCCGCCAATATGGTCTCCGGCGCACTGGGCGGGCTGCCCGTCGCGGGAGTGGCGGTGCGCAGCGCCGCGAACGTGCAAGCCGGTGCCGTCAGCCGGAACTCCACCATGCTGCACGGCGTTCTCGTAGTAGTCGCCGCGCTGTTGATGGTCCCGGCCCTGGAGCTGATCCCGCTCGCCTCGCTCGCAGCTCTGGTCATGGCCGTCGGTATCCAGATGGTGTCCCTGCACCACATTCGCACGGTGACCCGCCACCGAGAGGTGCCGGTGTACGCCATCACCACCCTCGGCGTGGTCTTCCTCGGTGTCCTGGAGGGCGTCGCTCTGGGGATCGCCGTGGCCGTCGCCGTATCCATGCGCCGCCTCGCCCGCACCCGCATCACCCACGACGAGAAGGAAGGAGTCCATCACGTACACGTACGAGGGCAGTTGACTTTCCTGGCGGTTCCACGCCTCAGCCGCGCCCTGCATCACGTGCCACAAGGCTCGTCCGTCCTCGTGGAGTTGGACGGTTCCTTCATGGACCATGCGGCGTACGAGACATTGCAGGACTGGCAGAGAACGCACACCGCGCGGGGCGGCTCCGTCGAACTGACCGGCCGCCGCTCCGGCGCAGGAACCGACACCAACACCGGTCCCGACACAGATACCGGTCCCGGCTCCCACTCCGAGGGCGTCGAGCCTGTTACCTCCCCCGTCCAAGCCGTCGTCTCCGTCGTCGGCATGGCGGACAGCCCTCTCGCCGGCTGCCGCTGCCGACCCTGGACACCCTGGCGCAACCATCAGTGCGATGGCCCGCCGCCGACGCCGCTGCCCGACGGTCGCGCCGCGGAGTACCAGGAAAGGCTGCCGGATGAGCCGTCCGGCGGGGAACCAGGCGAACGTACCGGCGACCTCCCCGCGGAGACCGCCGAGTCTGCCGCCGCGAGCGGGCCCGCCAGGTCCGCCGCACCCGCGGCGCTCACCGAGTCGACCGAGCAGACGGATCCGACCGACTCGACCGGTTCCGACGAGCCCATCGAGTCCGTCGGTGCCACCGGCTCCGGGCCCAGTGCGCGTCAACTGGTCCGTGGGATCAGCGCGTTCCAGCGCAACACCGCGCCGCTGGTCCGGGGCGAGCTGGCGCGGCTGGCACGGGAGGGGCAGCAACCGTCCCAGCTGTTCCTCACCTGCGCCGACTCACGGCTGGTCACGTCGATGATCACCTCGAGTGGTCCAGGCGACCTGTTCGTGGTGCGCAATGTGGGCAACCTCGTGCCACCGCCCGGCGAGGAGAGCGGGGACGACTCGGTCGCGGCCGCGATCGAGTACGGGGTGGACGTACTGAAGGTGCGGTCCATCACGGTCTGCGGACACTCCGGGTGCGGGGCCATGCAGGCGCTGTTCGACGCAGCACCTGGTGGTGTGCAGACGCCGTTGAAGCGGTGGCTTCGGCACGGGCGGCCGAGCCTGGAGCGGATGGCCGACACCGGGCGGCCCCGGGCGCGGCTGGCCGGGCGGGCGGCCGCCGACCCGGTCGAGCAGCTCTGCCTGACCAACGTGGTCGAACAGTTGGACCATCTGCGGGCCTACGACTCGGTGGCGCGGGCGCTGCGGGCCGGGGAGCTCGAGCTGCACGGGATGTACTTCCACGTGGGCGAGGCCCAGGCGTACCTGCTCAGCGAGGCGGGGCAGGGCGAGAGCGAGGGCGAGAGCGAGGTGTTCGACCACGTGGGAGTGGCGGATCTGAGCGTCTGAGGGGTCGGGGCGGGCCGGCTGTCCGGCACAGGAGGTCGGCCCGGCCCCCCTTCGCAGCAGGCCCGCCCGCTCCTCGGCACGTGCCCGGACCACGGCCGCCCCTCCCCGTGCCACCTCGCCCACACCTCCCCCGAGTGTGAAAGCCGTTACACCACCTGAACTCCGCCCGTCCGGGGTCCGTGGGTACGGATGAATCCGGGCGACAGAAGGGAAGCCGCACGGCACGGCCCGACAGGTCTAAACCAATTTATTGTCGGCCCTTGTCACCGGCCTCCCGGTCTGATGAGCTGTGGCCCGGGACACAACGGACACCCTTGGAAAGGGAGATGTCGTGAGCAACGAAAGCCTGGCCAACCTGCTGAGGGAGGAGAGGGTCGGATGAGCGAGAATTCCTCCCTTTCCAACCTGCTCAAAGAAGAGCGCAGGTTCGAGCCGCCCGCCGACCTGGCCGCCAACGCCAACGTCACGGCGGAGGCGTACGAGCAGGCCAAGGCTGACAGGCTCGGCTTCTGGGCCGAGCAGGCCCGTCGGCTGACCTGGGCCAAGGAGCCGACGGAGACGCTGGACTGGTCGAACCCGCCGTTCGCCAAGTGGTTCAAGGACGGCGAGCTCAATGTCGCGTACAACTGCGTGGACCGGCATGTGGAGGCCGGGAACGGCGACCGGGTGGCGATCCACTTCGAGGGCGAGCCGGGCGACAGCCGTGCCATCACCTACGCCGAGCTCAAGGACGAGGTCTCCAAGGCGGCCAACGCCCTGCTGGAGCTGGGCGTGCGCAAGGGCGACCGGGTCGCCGTCTACATGCCGATGATCCCCGAGACGGCCGTCGCGATGCTGGCGTGTGCCCGGATCGGTGCCGCGCACTCCGTGGTCTTCGGCGGCTTCTCGGCGGACGCGCTCGCCACCCGCATCCAGGACGCCGACGCCAAGGTGGTCATCACCTCGGACGGCGGGTACCGGCGCGGCAAGCCGTCCGCGCTGAAGCCGGCCGTCGACGACGCGGTCGCGCGCGTGGACAGCGTCGAGCACGTCCTCGTGGTCCGGCGGACCGGCCAGGACGTCGTCTGGGACGACAGCCGTGACGTGTGGTGGCACGAGATCGTCGAGCGGCAGTCGGCCGAGCACACACCCGAGGCGTTCGAGGCCGAGCACCCGCTGTTCATCCTCTACACCTCCGGTACGACGGGTAAGCCGAAGGGCATCCTGCACACCTCCGGCGGCTATCTCACCCAGACCGCGTACACCCACCACGCCGTGTTCGACCTCAAGCCCGAAACCGACGTGTACTGGTGCACCGCCGACGTCGGCTGGGTCACCGGCCACTCGTACATCGTGTACGGACCGCTGGCGAACGGCGCGACGCAGGTCATGTACGAGGGCACGCCCGACACCCCGCACCAGGGCCGGTTCTGGGAGATCGTGCAGAAGTACGGGGTGACGATCCTGTACACGGCGCCGACCGCGATCCGTACGTTCATGAAGTGGGGCGACGACATCCCCGCGAAGTTCGACCTCTCCAGCCTCCGGGTCCTGGGGTCCGTCGGGGAGCCGATCAACCCCGAGGCCTGGATCTGGTACCGCAAGCACATCGGCGCGGACCGCACGCCCGTCGTCGACACCTGGTGGCAGACCGAGACCGGCGCGATGATGATCTCGCCGCTGCCGGGTGTCACCGCGGCCAAACCCGGCTCCGCGCAGACGCCGCTGCCCGGCATCTCCGCCACCGTCGTCGACGACGAGGCGAACGAAGTGCCCGACGGCGGTGGCGGTTACCTGGTCCTGACCGAGCCGTGGCCGTCGATGCTGCGCACCATCTGGGGAGACGACCAGCGGTTCCTCGACACGTACTGGTCGCGCTTCGAGGGCAAGTACTTCGCCGGTGACGGCGCGAAGAAGGACGACGACGGCGACATCTGGCTGCTCGGCCGGGTCGACGACGTGATGCTCGTGTCGGGCCACAACATCTCCACCACCGAGGTGGAGTCGGCGCTGGTGTCGCACCCGTCCGTCGCCGAGGCGGCCGTGGTGGGTGCCGCCGACGAGACGACCGGGCAGGCGATCGTCGCCTTCGTGATCCTGCGCGGCACGGCGAACGCCGAGGACGAGAACCTCGTCGCCGACCTGCGCAACCACGTCGGCACCGCGCTCGGCCCGATCGCCAAGCCGAAGCGGGTCCTGCCGGTGGCCGAGCTGCCGAAGACCCGCTCCGGCAAGATCATGCGTCGCCTGCTGCGGGACGTGGCGGAGAACCGGCAGCTGGGTGACGTCACCACGCTGACCGACTCGACGGTCATGGACCTCATCCAGACGAAGCTCCCCGCGGCGCCCAGCGAGGACTGAGGCCCGTCACCGAGGGCACCCCGCACCAGGTGCGCGGGGTGCCCTTTTTGCGCCTAACGTCAGTATCGCCGGAACACCCCGGGCTCACTTTAGGTAAGCTAAACAAAGGTGAGCCGGGAAGTCTGGTCGGCATGAGTTCTGTGCTGCCCACTCACCGGAGGTCCCTGTCGTGCCCTCGCCCCGCACCACCCCCCGCAAGGTCTTCGGACGTCTGTCCCTGCCCGAGCGGAACTACGTCGCGGACGCGCTGCGCACCGAGACCGTCGGCGGTGTACTGCTGCTGGTCGCCGCCGTCTCCGCGCTGATCTGGGCGAACATACCCGCGCTGCACGACAGCTACGAGAGCGTCAGCCACTTCCACCTCGGCCCCGGGACGCTCGGGCTGAACCTGTCGATCGAGCACTGGGCGGCCGACGGGCTCCTCGCCGTCTTCTTCTTCGTCGCCGGCATCGAGCTCAAGCGCGAGCTCGTCGCCGGTGACCTCAAGGACCCGAGGGCCGCCGCGCTGCCCGTCGTCGCCGCCCTGTGCGGCATGGCCGTACCGGCACTGGTCTATGTAGTGACCAACCTCACCGGCGGCGGCTCCCTGGACGGCTGGGCCGTGCCCACCGCGACCGACATCGCCTTCGCGCTCGCCGTGCTGGCCGTCATCGGCACCTCCCTGCCCAGTGCCCTGCGCGCCTTCCTCCTCACGCTCGCCGTCGTGGACGACCTGTTCGCGATCCTGATCATCGCCGTCTTCTTCACCGAGGGCATCGACTTCGCCGCGCTCGGCGGCGCGGTCGTCGGCCTCGTCGTGTTCTGGCTGCTGCTGCGCAAGGGCGTACGCGGCTGGTACGTGTACGTGCCGCTCGCGCTGCTCATCTGGGCGCTGATGTACAACAGCGGCATCCACGCCACCATCGCGGGTGTCGCGATGGGCCTGATGCTGCGGTGCACCACCCGCGAGGGCGAGAAGCACTCCCCCGGCGAGCAGATCGAACACCTCGTGCGCCCGCTGTCGGCGGGCCTCGCGGTTCCGCTGTTCGCCCTGTTCAGCGCCGGGGTGTCGATCTCCGGCGGCGCGGTCGGGGACGTCTTCACCAAGCCGGAGACGCTGGGAGTCGTGCTGGGTCTGGTCGTCGGCAAGACGGTCGGCATCTTCGGCGGGACCTGGCTGACCGTCCGCTTCACCCGGGCCTCGCTCAGCGAGGATCTCGCCTGGGCGGACGTCTTCGCCGTCGCCTCGCTCGCCGGTATCGGCTTCACCGTCTCGCTGCTGATCGGGGAGCTGGCCTTCGAGGGCGACGGGGTCCTCACCGACGAGGTCAAGGCTGCCGTCCTGATCGGTTCGCTGATCGCGGCGGCCCTGGCCACCGTCCTGCTGAAGCTGCGCAACGCCAAGTACCGCCGGATCTGCGAGGCCGAGGAGCGCGACGACGACCTCAGCGGCGTCCCGGACATCTACGAGGAGGACGACCCGGCGTACCACCTGCGGATGGCGGACATCCACGAGCGGAAGGCCGCCGAGCACCGCCGGATGGCCGCGGAGAAGACCGCCGCGCGCCACGGGCTTGCCGAAGTGCCGGGCGGGGCGGGCAACGAGGGCGACCGTCCGGCATGATCTGACGGGACGGTACAAAAGACGGGACCGCACGCAGTCAGGCAGAAGACGGCGGAACCGTACAAGACGAGGGAGACCGCGATGAGCGCACCCGACGGCAGCCCGGTCGGCGCCGAACGAAGCATCGGCCAGCTGTTCGCCTCCGCGACGACCGAGATGTCGTCGCTGGTGCACGACGAGATCGCGCTGGCGAAGGCACAGCTCAAACAGGACGTGAAGCGCGGCGCGACGAGCGGCGGGGCGTTCACGGTGGCCGCGGCGATCCTGCTGTTCTCGCTGCCGATGCTGAACTTCGCCCTCGCGTACGGCATCCGTACCTGGAGCGACTGGAATCTCGCGATCTGCTTCCTGCTGTCCTTCGCCGCGAACGTCCTCATCGCCGTGGTCCTGGCACTGGTCGGCGTCCTCTTCGCCAAGAAGGCGAAGAGGAGCAAGGGCCCGCAGAAGGTCGCCGCCTCGATGAAGGAGTCGGCGGGCGTCCTCCAGAACGCCAAGCCGCACCCGCGGCCCGAGCTCGCGCGGGATCAGGACCGGAAAGCCGTCGAGGCTGTGGCACGCTCGTCGTCATGACGGACCCCGCCACCCCTTCGGCTCAGCCGGCCTCGGTAGTACGGCCCGAGTTCGTCGGCGAGACCAAGGTGACCCACCGGGAGGTCGCCGCCAACGGCGCGCGCTTCCACATCGCCGAGCTGGGCGACGGCCCCCTCGTGATGCTCGTGCACGGCTTCCCCCAGTTCTGGTGGACGTGGCGGCATCAGCTGACCGCGCTGGCCGACGCCGGGTTCCGGGCCGTGGCCATGGACCTGCGGGGCGTCGGCGGCAGCGACCGCACGCCCCGCGGCTACGACCCGGCCAACCTCGCCCTCGACATCACCGGCGTGATCCGCTCCCTGGGCGAGCCGGACGCCGCGCTGGTCGGCCATGACCTGGGCGGCTATCTGGCATGGACGGCGGCGGTCATGCGCCCCAAGCTCGTACGGCGGCTCGCCGTCTCCTCGATGCCGCACCCCAGGCGCTGGCGCTCGGCGATGCTCGCCGACGTCCGGCAGACCACCGCCGGCTCCCACATCTGGGGGTTCCAGCGGCCCTGGATCCCGGAACGGCAGCTGACCGCCGACGACGGCGAGCTGGTAGGCCGGCTGATCCGCGAGTGGTCCGGTCCGCGCCCGCCGGAGGACGAGGCGATCGAGACGTACCGGCGGGCGATGTGCATCCCCTCCACCGCGCACTGCTCGGTGGAGCCGTACCGGTGGCTGGTGCGGTCGCTGGCCCGGCCGGACGGGATCCAGTTCTATCGGCGCATGAAGCGGCCCGTGCGCGTGCCGACGTTGCATCTGCACGGCTCGCTGGACCCGGTGATGCGCACGCGCAGCGCGGCCGGTTCGGGCGAGTACGTCGAAGCGCCGTACCGCTGGCGCCTGTTCGACGGACTCGGGCACTTCCCGCACGAAGAGGATCCGGTCGCTTTCTCCACCGAACTGGTCAACTGGCTGAAGGATCCCGAACCCGATCGGTGACCGGGCCGTCGCGCCCGGTATCCGGTGCTGAACATCTGTACTACGAACAGCCAATTGCCTGACGCATAGGCCAATTGGTGGGCTGTCGCGCGGTTATCGACCTTGGGGCAGGGGCAGACGTCGGGGTATGGGCTGGACGCACGACTACAGTGACGCAGCACGCAACCGCCGCTCGACCGGTGGTCTTGACTCCCACCAACGAGGTAGCGGCCCGCAGTTGCAGGGCAGCGACCCGCGTGTGGGCATTCCGCGCATCCTGCGCCGCCGGGCCCGCTGGGTCTCGGTACGCCTGCGTCACCCGCGCGACTGACGACCTCGCGCGGGCCTCTCCCGGGGCGCAGTCCGCCGGCTGACCGACCGCACCCGTCTCACAGGGCGCAGTTGTCGCTGTCCACCTGCTGGTTCGCGGTGCGTCCCCGGGCGATGTCCTGCCGGATCTCGTCCGCGGTGAGCGCGTAGCCGGTGTCCGCGTCGTCGAGGGACTTCGCGAACACCACGCCGTACACCTTGCCTTCGGGCGTGAGCAGCGGGCCGCCGGAGTTGCCCTGGCGAACCGTCGCGTACAGCGAGTAGACGTCACGGCGGACGGTGCCGCGGTGGTAGATGTCGGGGCCGTTGGCCGTGATACGGCCCCGCACGCGCGCCGCGCGGACGTCGTACGCGCCGTTCTCCGGGAAGCCGGCGACGATCGCGCTGTCCCCGCTCGCCGCGTCCCCGGTGGTGAACTGGAGGACGGGCGCGTCGAGATCCGGTACGTCGAGGACGGCGATGTCTCGCTTCCAGTCGTACAGCACGACCGTGGCGTCGTACTTGCGGCCCTCACCGCCGATCTGGACGGTCGGCTCGTCGACGCCGCCGACGACATGCGCGTTGGTCATGACGCGGCGCTCGCCGAAGACGAAGCCTGTGCCCTCCAGGACCTTGCCGCAGCTCTCCGCGGTGCCCATCACCTTCACGATGGAGCGCTGCGCGCGGACCGCCACGGCGCTGTTGGCCAGGGCCGGGTCGGGCGGCTGGACGTTGGTGATCGGCTCGTTGGCGAACGGGCTGAACACCTGCGGGAAGCCGTTCTGCGCGAGGACCGAGGAGAAGTCGGCGAACCAGGTGTCGGCCTGGGCGGGCAGTGCCTCGGACACGCCGTGCAGCACCGTGGAGCTACGGACCTCCTTGCCCAGCGTGGGCAGGGTGGTACCGGCGAGGGCGGACCCGATCAGCCAGGCCACCAGCAGCATCGCGACCACGTTGACCAGGGCGCCGCCGGTCGCGTCCAGCGCGCGGGCCGGGGACCAGGTGATGTGACGGCGCAGTTTGTTGCCCAGGTGGGTGGTGAGGGCCTGCCCCACGGAGGCGCAGACGATCACGACGACCACCGCGACGACCGCGGCCGTCGTGCTCACCTCGGAGTTGTCGGTGAGCCAGTCCCAGATGACCGGCAGCAGATAGACGGCGACGAGGCCGCCGCCCAGGAAACCGATCACCGACAGGATGCCGACGACGAAGCCCTGACGGTAGCCGACGACGGCGAACCAGACGGCCGCGACCAGCAACAGGATGTCCAGCACGTTCACCGTTTCAGGCCTCGCCTCGTTCTACCCGGCCACGGCAGGCCGGCCGGGGTCCGGAGGGTCGTCCCCCGGGTACACACAGCACGGACGACACCCTGTCACGACCGCCAGTCGAGTGGCACCAGCTTCTCGCGGTCCCAGGGGCGCTCCCAGCCCGCGTAGTGCAGGAGGCGGTCGATCACGCCGGCGGTGAAGCCCCACACAAGGGCGGATTCGACCAGGAATGCCGGGCCTCGGTGGCCGCTGGGGTGGTACGTCGTGGCGCGGTTGGCGGGATCCGTGAGATCCGCCACGGGGACCGTGAACACCCGGGCCGTCTCGTTCGGATCGACCACGCCGACCGGACTCGGCTCGCGCCACCAGCCCAGCACGGGGGTCACGACGAACCCGCTGACCGGGATGTACAGCTTGGGCAGCACACCGAACAGCTGGACGCCCGCCGGGTCCAGGCCGGTCTCCTCCTCGGCCTCGCGCAGGGCGGCCCTCAGCGGGCCGTCGCCATGCGGATCGCCGTCCTGCGGGTCGAGGGCGCCGCCGGGGAAGGACGGCTGCCCGGCGTGCGAGCGCAGGGAGCTGGCGCGCTCCATGAGCAGCAGCTCGGGGCCGCGCTCGCCCTCGCCGAAGAGGATCAGGACGGCCGACTGCCTGCCCCCGCCGTCCTCCGGGGGCAGGAAACGGCTCAACTGCACCGGCTGCACCGTCTCAGCGGCGTCCACCACC
Source organism: Streptomyces sp. NPDC058335 (assembly GCF_042723915.1). Taxonomy (NCBI): domain Bacteria; kingdom Bacillati; phylum Actinomycetota; class Actinomycetes; order Kitasatosporales; family Streptomycetaceae; genus Streptomyces; species Streptomyces sp. NPDC058335. The sequence continues at coordinate 147,611 of NZ_JBHXHX010000012.1, forward strand.
GGCTCCAGCCAGTCCGGCAGCCCTTCTTTACTGAGGGCCACCGCCCCGCCCTGCGTGTCACTCGCGCGCGTCATCGCCACACCATCCCCCGCTCTGCCTGCTCCAACGCCCGAACGGGCGGGGATCGTTCCGGCTCGGCGGGGCTTCACCCTGCCTCATCCCGCCCCCAGTGGGGGAGCGGGCCGGCCACCCGCGTCCAGGTAGGCCTGGGGCGGGTTCAGCCGTTGGCCGGGGAAGCCGCCCTTCTCGTACTTCAGGAGCTTCTTCGCCTTCTCGGGGTCCGTCTCTCCCTCGCCGTACGCCGGGCAGAGCGGGGCGATGGGGCAGGCGCCGCAGGCGGGCTTGCGGGCGTGGCAGATACGGCGGCCGTGGAAGATCACGTGGTGCGAGAGCATCGTCCACTCGCTCTTGGGAAAGAGCGCACCGACGGCGGCCTCGATCTTGTCCGGCTCGGTCGCCTCCGTCCACTGCCAGCGCCGTACGAGCCGCTGGAAGTGGGTGTCCACGGTGATTCCCGGTCGCCCGAACGCGTTGCCCAGGACCACGAAGGCGGTCTTGCGGCCGACGCCGGGAAGCTTCACCAGGTCTTCCAGGCGCCCGGGGACCTCGCCGTCGAACTGCTCGACCAGGGCCCTGGAGAGCCCTATCACCGACTTGGTCTTGGCGCGGAAGAAGCCGGTCGGGCGCAGGATCTCCTCGACGTCCTCCGGGTTGGCGGCGGCCAGGTCCTCGGGGGTGGGGTACTTCGCGAAGAGGGCGGGGGTGGTCTGGTTGACCCGGAGGTCGGTGGTCTGGGCGGACAGGACCGTGGCGACCACCAGTTGGAAGGGGTTCTCGAAGTCCAGCTCGGGGTGGGCGTAGGGGTAGACCTCGGCCAGCTCGCGGTTGATCCGGCGGGCGCGCCGGACGAGGGCGGTGCGGGACTCGTTCCTGGGCGGCTTCGGTGGCTTGAGGGACGTCACGGCGGCAGCATCGGCCTTCTTCGCCGGGGCCACCTTCTTGACGGCCGCCTTCTTGACCGCCGCCGGCTTCACGGCAGCCGTACCCTTCGCAGCCGCAGTCGCCTTCTTCACGGCTTTCGCCCTCTTCCCATCACCACCGGAGCCCTGTTCGCCCACAGCGGAATCGCGACGTACAACCACCCGCCCAGCCCCCTTGGCCTGTGCTCTCACCGGCTATTTGGACACCCGGCCAGCCTAAAGCCCGGCACCGACATCCGCCCCGGACCCTGAAGATCAGCCCCGATTGGACCCCTGCCGCTTACCCCGGGACACGTGTGCGGCATCCTTGTGACAGATCACACTGTTTGGACCGTCCGGCAAAATGGGGAACACGGACCCCTGGCACACGGGGGAGCAAGATCCCCTGAGCAGGTCGACAAGGAGAGAACTCGTGGACGACGTCCTCCGGCGCAACCCGCTCTTCGCGGCACTCGACGACGAGCAGGCCGCGGAGCTCCGCGCCTCCATGAGCGAGGTGACGCTCGCCCGTGGCGACTCCCTGTTCCACGAGGGAGACCCCGGCGACCGGCTCTACGTCGTCACCGAGGGCAAGGTCAAGCTCCACCGCACGTCTCCGGACGGCCGCGAGAACATGCTGGCGGTGGTCGGCCCCAGCGAGCTGATCGGCGAGCTGTCGCTGTTCGACCCGGGCCCGCGGACGGCCACCGCCACCGCGCTGACCGAGGTGAAGCTGCTCGGCCTCGGCCACGGCGACCTCCAGCCCTGGCTCAACGCCCGTCCCGAGGTGGCCACAGCGCTCCTGCGCGCCGTCGCCCGGCGCCTGCGCAAGACCAACGACGCCATGTCCGACCTGGTCTTCTCCGATGTTCCCGGCCGTGTCGCGCGCGCCCTGCTGGACCTCTCCCGCCGCTTCGGCGTGCAGTCCGAGGAAGGCATCCACGTCGTCCACGACCTCACGCAGGAGGAGCTGGCCCAGCTGGTCGGCGCGTCCCGCGAGACGGTGAACAAGGCGCTGGCGGACTTCGCGCAGCGCGGGTGGCTCCGCCTGGAGGCACGCGCGGTCATCCTGCTGGACGTGGAGCGACTGGCCAAGCGGTCTCGCTAGCCGCCGGCTTGGCCGAGGGGGCGTTGGAGTAGGTGTTGCTGGGGGCTGCCGCCCCCAGGCCCCCGCTCTCGGCCTGGACGGCCTCGTCCTCGAACGCCGGACGGGCTGTCCGTCCTCACCGGCACGAAAATGGCGAGCCCTGTCGTCGTCCCCGTTGCACAGTGGCCCCATGACCGAACACCGCCCGGGGCTCGACGACCAGGGGTACATCGCGCGCGAAGGGTCCCTCGCGCGCGTGCCGCACTTTTTCCGTCCTGTCGTCGCCGCGGCGCGTGACCGGTTGCCGGACGTGTTCGGGGCGCGGCTGCACAGCGCGTATCTGTACGGGTCGCTTCCTCGTGGCACCGCGCGCGTGGGGCGCAGCGACCTGGATCTCCTGGTCGCGCTGCGCGAGGAGCCCACCGAGGCGGACCGGGCGGGAGCCCGCGCCCTGGGTGAGGCGCTCGACAAGGAGTACCCGCAGATCGACGGGGTCGGCACGCTGCTGTACGGCCGTGCGCGGCTGCTGAGCGATGTGGAGACGCACGACCTGGGCTGGTTCGTGGCGTGTCTGTGCACGCCGCTGCTCGGCGAGGACCTGGCCGGGCACCTGCCTCGCTACCGGCCCGGCTCCCTGCTCGCCCGGGAGACCAACGGCGATCTCGCTCTGTTCCTCGTCCGCTGGCGCACCCGCATCGCCGAGGCCGAGGACACCGACGCGGCCCGGCTGCCACTGGTCCGGTTCATGTCCCGGCACCTCGTGCGCACCGCCTTCACCTTGGTCATGCCCCGCTGGAACGGCTGGACGAGCGACCTGCACGAGATGGCGGAGGCCTTCGCCGCGTACTACCCCGCGCGCGCGGAACAGCTCCGCACGGCGGCCGTACGCGGCTACGAACCGACCGGGGACGTGGACGTCCTGCGCGAGTACGTCGACGATCTCGGGCCCTGGCTCGCGGAGGAGTACGCGCGCGTGCACGGCGTGAAGGCACCCCGGCCGGACTGAGGGAGCGGGACTAGATGAGGCCGTGCTCCTGGAGGTACTCCAGCTGCGCCCGTACCGACAGCTCCGCCGCCGGCCACAAGGAGCGGTCCACGTCGGCGTAGACGTGGGCGACGACCTCGGCAGGCTCGCGGAAGCCGTCCTCCACCGCCGTCTCGACCTGGGCGAGGCGGTGGGCGCGGTGGGCGAGGTAGAACTCGACGACGCCCTGGGCGTCCTCCAGAACGGGTCCGTGGCCCGGCAGCACCGTGTGGACACCGTCGTCGACCGTGAGGGACCTGAGCCGCCGCAGGGAGTCCAGGTAGTCGCCCAGGCGGCCGTCGGGGTGCGCCACGACGGTCGTACCGCGGCCGAGGATCGTGTCGCCGGTCAGGACCGCGCGGTCGGCCGGCAGGTGGAAGCAGAGGGAATCGGCGGTGTGGCCCGGCGTCGGTACGACCCGCAGTTCCAGGCCGCCGACCGTGATCAGGTCACCGGCGGCCAGGCCCTCGTCGCCCAGGCGCAGCGCCGGGTCCAGGGCGCGCACCTTCGTGCCGGTCAGCTCGGCGAAGCGGGCGGCGCCCTCGGCGTGGTCGGGGTGGCCGTGGGTGAGCAGGGTCAGGGCGACGCGCTTGCCGGCCTTCCCTGCGGTGTCGACGACCGCGCGCAGGTGAGCCTCGTCCAGGGGGCCCGGGTCGATCACGACGGCCAGGTCCGAGTCGGGCTCGGAGACGAGCCAGGTGTTCGTGCCGTCCAGGGTCATCGCGGAGGCGTTGGGCGCGAGGACGTTGACCGCGCGCGGGGTGGCGGGGCCCGACAGGACTCCGCCGCGGGGCTGGCCGGGCAGGGCGGCTGCGTCGGTCATGCGGGGCCTCCACCGGCCGGGATGTGCTTGGTGAACTCGTCGTGTCCCGGCCAGGACAGCACGACCTCGCCGTCCACGAGGCGGGCCCGCGCCAGGACCGGGGTGAGATCGCGCGCGGGTGCGGCGGCCAGGGCCTCGGCGGCCGTGCCGTACGGGAGCAGTTGGCGCAGGGTCGCGATCGTGGGCGGCATCATCAGCAACTCACCCTCGTCGTACGAGGCCGCCGCGTCGGCGGGCCGGATCCAGACCGTGCGGTCGGCCTCCGTGGAGGCGTTGCGGGTGCGCTGGCCCTCGGGGAGCACGGCGACGAAGAACCAGGTGTCGTAGCGGCGGGGCTCGAACTCCGGGGTGATCCAGCGCGTCCAGGCGCCCAGCAGGTCGGAGCGCAGCACCAGCCCTCGTCGGTCGAGGAACTCCGCGAAGGACGTCTCGCGGGCGACGAGAGCGGCCCGGTCGGCCTCCCAGTCGTCGCCGGTGGTGTCGCCGACGACGGAGCCGGGGGTCGGCCCGGCGAGCAGCACGCCGGCCTCCTCGTACGTCTCCCGTACGGCCGCGCAGACGACCGCCTGGGCCGCCGTCTCGTCGACGCCGAGCCGCTCGGCCCACCACGTGCGCGGGGGGCCCGCCCAGCGCACGTGCCGGTCGTCGTCGCGCGGGTCGACTCCCCCGCCCGGATACGCGTACGCGCCTCCGGCGAAGGCCATGGAGGCGCGTCTGCGCAGCATGTGGATGACGGGGCCGCTGCCGGCGTCCTTCAGGAGCATCACCGTGGCCGCGCGCTTCGGGGCGACCGGGGTGAGCGTGCCGTCCGCGAGCGCACGGATACGCTCCGGCCAGTCCGGTGGAAACCACTGCCCATTCGCCATGGCCGGAGGCTATCCCGTGATGCGCGAATGTTCGAGAGGTGCCCGAGGTCAGGGGGTACGCCGGTGGGAAGCCCCCTGCCGTCCGGAGTCCACCGGCCCCGTCGGCTACTCGGCCAGTTCGACCTGGATCTCCACCTCGACCGGCGAGTCCAGGGGCAGTACGGCGACGCCCACCGCGCTGCGCGCGTGCACACCCTTGTCGCCGAGGACCTCGCCCAGCAGCTCGCTCGCGCCGTTGAGGACGGCGGGCTGGCCGGTGAAGTCGGAGGCCGACGCCACGAAGCCGACGACCTTCACCACGCGCGCGATGCGGTCCAGGTCGCCCGCGACCGACTTGACGGCGGCCAGGGCGTTCAGGGCACAGGTGCGGGCCAGGTCCTTGGCCTCGGCAGGGGTGACCTCGGCGCCGACCTTGCCGGTGACCGGGAGCTTGCCGTCCACCATCGGCAGTTGGCCGGACGTGTACACGTACCGGCCGGACTGCACGGCCGGCTGGTAGGCCGCGAGGGGCGGGACGACCGCGGGCAGGGTCAGGCCCAGCTCGGCGAGCCGCGCCTCGACCGCGCTCACGCCCTTTCCCGCTTCAGGTAGGCGACGAGCTGCTCGGGGTTGTTCGGGCCGGGCACGACCTGGACGAGCTCCCAGCCGTCCTCGCCCCAGGTGTCCAGAATCTGCTTCGTGGCATGGACGAGCAGCGGCACGGTTGCGTATTCCCACTTGGTCATGGGCCGACTTTATCCGCTGTGACGGCGAGGGTCCGTCCCCGGCCATGTGGCCGATCGGACACCGGTTATCCACAGCCTGCCGATTGACTCGCGCGCCGACTGGTTACGCTCGAAGACGTGAGCAGGCTCCAGGTCGTCAGCGGCAAGGGCGGGACCGGAAAGACCACGGTCGCCGCCGCTCTCGCGTTGGCTCTCGCGACCGAGGGGAAGCGGACGCTTCTCGTCGAGGTCGAGGGACGCCAGGGCATCGCGCAGCTCTTCGAGACGGAAGCGCTGCCTTATGAGGAGCGGAAGATCGCCGTCGCTCCCGGGGGCGGGGAGGTGTATGCCCTGGCGATCGACCCAGAACTGGCCCTTCTGGACTACCTCCAGATGTTCTACAAACTGGGCAGCGCCGGCCGGGCCCTGAAGAAGCTCGGCGCGATCGACTTCGCCACCACCGTCGCGCCCGGCCTGAGGGACGTACTCCTCACCGGCAAGGCGTGCGAGGCGGTGCGCAGGAAAGACAAGAGTGGGCGGTTCGTGTACGACTACGTCGTCATGGACGCCCCGCCCACGGGCCGAGTGACCCGCTTCCTGAACGTGAACGACGAGGTCGCGGGCCTCGCCAAGATCGGCCCGATACACAATCAGGCACAGGCCGTGATGCGGGTGCTGAAGTCCCCGGAGACGGCCGTGCACCTGGTGACGCTGCTGGAGGAGATGCCCGTCCAGGAGACCGCCGACGGCATCGCGGAACTGCGGGCCGCGCGGCTGCCGGTGGGGCGGGTCGTCGTCAACATGGTCCGGCCCGAGGTGTTGGACCCGGACGGGCTGGAACTCGTCAGGACGGTGGCGCGTTCCTCTGTTGCGCGGTCGCTGTCCGCCGCGGGACTGGGCGGGGCGCGCCGGGGCGGGCACGCCGAGCGGCTGGTGGACCCGCTCCTGACCCAGGCCGACGAGTACGCCGAGCGGTATGCGCTGGAGCACGAGCAGCGTGCCGTACTGGGCGAGCTGGGTCTGCCGTTGCATGAACTGCCGCTGCTCGCCGAGGGCGTGGACCTCGCGGGCCTGTACGAACTCGCCAGCGAGCTGCGGAAGCAGGGGATGTCATGAGTGCGGACAAGGCTCCGGCCCAGGAGGGCACCCGCCGTCTCTCCCCCGCGCGCACGCTGGACGTCGATCCGCTGCTCGACGATCCGGGGACCCGCATCGTGGTGTGCTGCGGTTCGGGCGGGGTCGGCAAGACGACGACCGCGGCGGCGCTGGGCCTCAGGGCGGCCGAGCGTGGCCGCAAGGTGGTCGTCCTCACCATCGACCCGGCGCGCCGCCTCGCGCAGTCCATGGGCATCGATTCCCTCGACAACACGCCCCGCCGTGTGAAGGGCGTCGAGGGGGACGGCGAACTGCACGCGATGATGCTCGACATGAAGCGCACCTTCGACGAGGTCGTCGAGGCGCACGCGGACGCCGAGCGGGCGGCCACGATCCTGTCGAACCCCTTCTACCAGTCGCTCTCCGCGGGCTTCGCCGGCACCCAGGAATACATGGCGATGGAGAAGCTGGGGCAGCTGCGGGCACGGGACGAGTGGGACCTGATCGTCGTCGACACGCCGCCGTCCCGCTCCGCGCTGGACTTCCTGGACGCGCCCAAGCGGCTCGGGTCGTTCCTGGACGGGCGGCTGATCCGGCTGCTGACGGCCCCGGCCAAGCTGGGCGGCCGCGCCGGCATGAAGTTCCTCAACGTCGGGATGTCGATGATGACCGGCACCCTCGGCAAACTCCTCGGCGGCCAACTGCTCAAGGACGTCCAGACGTTCGTGGCCGCGATGGACACGACCTTCGGCGGTTTCCGCACGCGCGCGGACGCCACGTACAGGCTCCTCCAGGCGCCCGGTACGTCGTTCCTCGTGGTGGCGGCGCCCGAGCGGGACGCGCTGCGGGAAGCCGCGTACTTCGTGGAGCGGCTGGCCGCCGAGGAGATGCCGCTGGCCGGGCTGGTCCTCAACCGGGTTCACGGCAGCGGCGCCGCCCAGCTGTCCGCCGAGCGGGCACTCGCCGCCGCCGAAAATCTTGAAGAACCCCGCATTGTGGATCAGGACAGCGGGAAAGCTGGACTTCGTAACTCTCCCGACACGTATGGCAGTTCAGAAGCAGCCGCTCCTGGAACACCGGCCGCCGACAGTGACACCGCCGGCGGCTCCCCCACCGGCCCCGATCCGGAGCGATCCGCCGACCAGCTCACCGCAGGCCTGTTGAGGCTGCACGCCGATCGTATGCACCTGCTCTCTCGCGAGCAGCGCACACGGGACCGCTTCGCCTTGCTGCACCCCGAGGTGGCCGTGGCCGAAGTGGCCGCACTTCCCGGCGACGTACACGACCTGGCGGGGTTGCGGGACATCGGCAACCGGCTCGCGGCCAACCGGCCGGAGCTGCCCGAGGCGGAGGCCTGAGGGGACGGACCCCCTCAGCTCACCGCCGCGTAGTTCTCGTACACCTGGTCATCGTCGAGCGGCACGATGCCCGCTCCGCGCTCGTACTCCGAGCGCGCGGTCTCCAGGAGCCGACGCCAGGAGGTCACGGTCGGCCGCCTGCGCAGCAGTGCGCGGCGCTCGCGCTCCGTCATGCCTCCCCACACGCCGAACTCGACGCGGTTGTCGAGCGCGTCCGCCAGGCACTCGGTCCGCACCGGGCATCCGGTGCACACCGCCTTGGCCCTGTTCTGCGCTGCTCCCTGAACAAACAGTTCATCCGGATCGGTAGTGCGGCAGGCGGCCTGCGCACTCCAGTCGGTTACCCAGCCCATACCGGCGCCGTCCTCTCCCGAATCGAGGCTCCCCCACGGCGGCAGCGGCATATTCACCGCCGCCAGTTGAGGACGTTACGGAAGGTGGGCACAGCGCAACACCCCCTTCGGGCCCAATCTTGAATGGCCCGAACGGACTATGCGTAAGCGGCAGATCACCCGGGGGAGTGAGCCTGCGACATGTGCGAAACATCCCGGCAAATCAGGACGGTTTCCTTGAGTCACAACGGACACCGGGTGACACACAAGGCGGATTCGGACACGCTCTCACCAAGAAAGTGAGGAACCTCCGGAACGATTCGGGGTCGCCGGACGTATTGATACGTAGCCCTGCTGCTGTGACAGTTGAGAGCAGCTTAGGCCAAGGCATTGACGCGTGTCCGGCGAATGAGAACGTAGGCTGCCCTCATGCCAAAGAAGAGCTCCGGCGGTGGTCTGACGGCGACCCAGCAGGCCGCCAAGTTCCTCGGTGTCAGTGTGCTCGCGGGAGCCGTGCTGGCCGGCATCGCGCTGCCCGCGGTCGGCGCACTGGGCCTGGCCGCGAAGGGTTCGGTGGAGTCCTTCGACGAACTCCCGGCCAACCTCAAGACGCCGCCGCTGAGCCAGCGCACCACGATCCTCGACGCCGAGGGCGACCAGATCGCCACGGTCTACTCCCGTGACCGCACGGTCGTCGACCTCAAGAACATCTCGCCGTACATGCAGAAGGCGATCGTCGCGATCGAGGACTCGCGCTTCTACCAGCACGGCGCGGTGGACCTGAAGGGCGTCCTGCGCGCCCTGAACAAGAACGCGCAGAGCGGCGGTGTCTCCGAGGGCGCCTCGACGCTCACCCAGCAGTACGTGAAGAACGTCTTCGTCGAGGAGGCCGGTGACGACCCGACGAAGGTCGCGCAGGCCACCCAGCAGACCATCGGCCGCAAGATCCGCGAACTGAAGTACGCGATCCAGGTCGAGGAGGAGCTGGGCAAGAAGAAGATCCTCGAGAACTACCTGAACATCACCTTCTTCGGTCAGCAGGCCTACGGCGTCGAGGCCGCCTCCCAGCGGTACTTCTCCAAACACGCCAAGGACCTGACCCTCGCCGAGTCGGCCCTGCTGGCCGGCATCGTCCAGTCGCCCAGCCGGTACGACCCCGTCAACGACGAGGCCGAGGCCGTCAAGCGCCGTAACGTCGTGCTGGAGCGCATGGCCGAGGTCGGCGACATCTCGCAGGCCGAGGCGGACAAGGCGAAGGAGGCCCCGCTGGGCCTCAAGGTCACCCAGCCGAAGAACGGCTGCATCACGGCCGTGCAGGGCGCCAGCTTCTTCTGCAAGTACGTCGAGCGGGTCTTCCTCAGCGACCCGGTCTTCGGCAAGACGAAGGAAGAGCGCGCCAAGGTCTGGAACCGGGGCGGCCTGACCATCCGGACGACGCTCGACCCGCAGGCCCAGGCGTCCGTGCAGGACTCGCTGAAGGACCACGTCTACAAGTCGGACAAGGTGGCCGCGGCCGCCACGCTCGTCGAGCCCGGCACCGGCAAGATCCTCGGGATGGGCCAGTCGAAGCCGTACGGCTACGGCAAGAACGAGACCGAGTACAACTTCTCGGTCGACGCCTCGATGGGCGGGTCGAACTTCGGCTTCCCGACCGGTTCGACGTTCAAGCCGTTCGTCGCCGCGGCCGCGTTGGAGCAGGGCAAGCCGCCGACGCAGTCGTACCCCGCGCCGTACAAGATGCCGTACCCGCAGCAGGTGCAGACGTGCAGCGGGAAGCCCTGGGTCAACACCAACAACGAGACGCTCGAGAACGAGGCGGAGTCCGAGGTCGGGCCGTACGCGCTCAGGGAGGCCATGGAGCTGTCGGTCAACACCTACTTCGTGCAGATGCTCGGCGACATCGGCATGTGCCCCGTGGTGAAGATGACCGACGCCCTCGGCGTCGTCCAGGGCAACGGCGACAAGGTGCCCGAGGTGCCGTCCTCGATGACCCTCGGTTCGACCGGCCTCTCGCCGCTGACGATGGCAAGCGCGTACGCCGCCTTCGCCAGCCGCGGCATGTACTGCACGCCGGTCGCCATCGAGTCGATCACCCAGACCGTCGGTGGCGAGAAGAAGTCGCTGGAGGTCCCGAAGTCGACCTGCTCGCGTGCGATGAGCGAGAAGACCGCCGACAGCATCAACACGCTGCTGAGCGGAGTGGTCGACTCCGGTACGGGCAAGGAGGCCGGCCTCTCGGGCGGCCGCGCGAACGCCGGTAAGACGGGTACGACGGACGAGCGCAAGAACGCCTGGTTCGTCGGCTACACGCCGAACCTGTCGGGCGCGGTCTGGGTCGGCAGCGCCTCCCAGAAGGTCAAGATGACCAACATCTCCATCGGCGGCACCTACCACGCCCAGGTCTACGGCGGTGACACTCCCGGCCCGATCTGGCGGGACGCCATGACCGGCGCGCTGGAGGGCAAGGAGGCTCCCCCCTTCAACCTCATCAGCATCCCGAGCGGCGAGAAGGACCCCAAGGAGGACGACCGCGACGACAACGGCCGCGGCGACGACGACGGGAACAACGGCGACGAGGGCTTCATCGGCGGCCTCGTCGACGGCGGCACGACGGGCGACACCAACGGCGGCATCACCCTCCCGGACAACCTGTTCCAGGGGCAGGGCAATGGCGGCGGCGGCAATGGCGGTGGTGGGCGGGGCTGAGGCCCCCCCGTTTACCGGTTCGCGCCCTACACGGTCAACGGCCCCCGTCTCCCCTTCCAGGGGGACGGGGGCCGTTTCTGTTGCTGCTGGGCGCGGGGCCGTATGTATGTCCTGGCGTCGCAGCCGGTCTGGTCGGTCCGATCGGCCCGGTCAGCGGTCAGCGCGGCCAGCCCGCTCAGCCCGGTCAGCCCGCGAGGGACTTCTTGACCACGGCGGCGACGCGGCCGCCCTCCGCCAGCCCTGCCACCTTCGGGTTCACGATCTTCATGACGGCGCCCATCGCCCGCGGCCCCTCGGCACCGGCCGCCTTCGCCTCCGCGACGGCCTGGGCGACGATGGCCTCCAGCTCGTCGTCGCCGAGCTGCTTGGGCAGGTACGTGGCGAGGATCTCGCCCTCCGCCTTCTCCCGCTCTGCCGACTCGGCGCGACCACCCTGCGCGAAGGCGTCCGCCGCCTCGCGGCGCTTCTTCGCCTCGCGGGTGATCACCTTCTGCACCTCGTCGTCGGAGAGCTCGCGCTTGGTCTTGCCCGCGACCTCTTCCTTCGTGATCGCGGTGAGGGTCAGCCGGAGCGTGGAGGAGCGGAGCTCGTCGCGCTCCTTGATCGCAGCGTTGAGGTCTTCCTTGAGCTTCGACTTGAGCGTGGTCATGGGTTTGATTGTCGCAGGTGCGCACGGAACGACGCCCCTTCATTTAAGGGGCGGCACGTCAGGGACAACTGAGGGGCGGCTCAGGGACGTTCCAGGGACGGTGGGGTCCTGGCCGCCGACCGGGTCTGACACGATGGTCGTATGCGCGCGCGATACGGAGTACCTCTGTCCATCGCGGCGGCTGGCGCCGCCGGTCTGGTGTACTCGGCGGGTTTCGAGGCCCGCTCCTTCCGTCTCCGGAGGGTGACGGTCCCCGTCCTCCCCGCCGGGATGCGGCCCCTGCGCGTGTTGCAGGTCTCCGACATCCACATGGTGAGCGGCCAGCGCAAGAAGCAGCGCTGGCTGCGCTCGCTGGCCGGCCTGCGCCCCGACTTCGTGATCAACACGGGCGACAACCTGTCCGACCCGGAGGGCGTCCCCGAGGTCCTCGACGCGCTCGGCCCGCTGATGGACCTCCCCGGCGCGTACGTCTTCGGCTCCAACGACTACTACGGCCCCAAGCTGCGCAACCCCGCCCGCTATCTGTTCGAGAAGGCCCAGGGCCGGCACGGGCTGAACGGCAACGCGCCCGCGGTCGGCGTCGTCCACAACCCGTGGGAGGACCTGCGTGACGGCTTCGACGGCGCGGGCTGGGTCAACCTGACGAACACGCGCGGCACGCTGAAGGTCGAGGGCGTGTCGGTGGAGCTGACAGGACTGGACGACCCGCACATCAAGCGGGACCGGTACGCGCAGGTGGCCGGTGGTCCGTCGGAGACGGCGGACTTCTCGATGGGCGTCGTGCACGCGCCGTACCTCCGCGTCCTGGACGCGTACACGGCGGACGGCTACCCCCTGATCCTGGCGGGCCACACGCACGGCGGCCAGCTGTGCATCCCCTTCTACGGCGCCCTCGTCACCAACTGCGACCTGGACACGGACCGGGTGAAGGGCCTGTCCACGCACACGGCGGACGACCACACGGCGTACCTGCACGTGTCGGCGGGCTGCGGTACGAACCGCTACACGCCGGTGCGGTTCGCGTGTCCGCCAGAGGTGACGTTGTTGACGTTGGTGGGGAAGGAGTAGAGGCAGGGGCTGGGCCCGCGGGGCTCGGGCGGGGCCGGGCTCCCTCGGATGGCCCACCCGTATCGCCCCTTTTGCCCCCTCTCCCTAGCGTGAGGGCATGACCGCCCCAATACCCAGGGACATCCCGGACCTGCCGGCGATCCCGCGGACCCACGCGCTCCTGCCCTCCTTCGTCCCCGCCTCCGCGGTGGTGACGCCGGTACGCCGCCGATTGGCAGGCCTACTCCGTCTGCTCATCGCGGGGACGGCGGCCGGGGCCGTGACCCTCGCACTGGTGCTCGGCAGCCCGCCGCGGGTGCTGAGCCACTTCTCGGTCCAGAGCACGATCCTGCTGGCCCTGGTCACCCTCGCGTCCGCCCGCCGCGCCTGGACAGCCCGCCGCCCCCTCCCCTCCGCCCTGACGGGCGCGGCACTGCTCTACGCCGTGATCAACGGGCTGGTGTACCACCTGCTGCTGGCGGACGCGGCGAGTCCGTTCTCGGTGACGGGCACGGCAGGCGCCCCGACGGGCTGGCACGCAGTCGCCCATCACCTCCTGCACACGGTGATCCCGGCAGCGGCCCTCCTGGACTGGCTGCTGCTGACGGCGCCGGGCAACCTCCACCTGCGCCAGGCTGCGACCTGGCTGGTCTATCCCCTGGCCTATCTGGGCTTCTTCCTGACCCGCGCCGCACTGATCAGCGCCGGCGCTCCCGGCCGCTACTTCTACCCGTTCCTCGACGCCGCGGCCCACGGCTACAAGCACATCTTGGCCAACGCGCTCCTCCTCGGCCTCTCCTTCTACGCCCTGGCCGTCCTCCTGGTCGCCCTCGACCACGCCCGCCCCAACCCCATCCCCCACCGCATCAAAACCGGATTTCGTCTCTAGCCAGCGGTGGGCTAAAGTAAACGACGTCGCCGCGACAAGCAGTACAGCAGCGACATCGGGGTGTAGCGCAGCTTGGTAGCGCGCTTCGTTCGGGACGAAGAGGTCGTGGGTTCAAATCCCGCCACCCCGACAGTGAAGTAGCAGGTCAGAGGGCCCTCACCGGATCGGTGAGGGCCCTCTGGCGTTGCTGCGTGTCTCTCTGCGCAACCATCGATTCGGGAGTGCTCGGCTGCGTGCCTGGGGCCGCTGCGGCTCGGTCCCCAAGATCCCGTCCATGGCCGCAGTTCGAGGACCAGGGCTGGGAACGGCTCGCCGCCGGCGACGCGTGGGAGGAACACGGCTGAGCTTCGACGCAACGCACCGGCAGCGCCAGCGCCAGCGCCAGCGCCAGCGTGCGACGGGACTTGCGAGTCCTGGGGTCCCCACCCCGCGGTGTGCGGAGGCCGCGGCGGGTCGGCATCCGGCCTGGCCTTGCGGAAGACGTTATCCAAGTGAGGGCCCGCGGTTCTTCGGTACGGGCACCGGTCGGCAGGGCGACGACGATGTACGCGTACATCAAGGCGGCCCGGCCCTGCTCCACGGCTTCAGGCAGGGGCTTTGGCGCGAGCCTCGACGATTCACGGCCCCAATGTCGTGTGTGGCGCTACAGACGGTGCCGGGGCGCCTTCCGCGGTGGCAGCGTCAATGTGATTTGTCGGACCAGTTGCTGAAAGCATGCCAGGGACGCGAGGGCGGGCAAGGCGGCTCCGGCCATGCCGGTCAGGGTCCGGTCGGCCTGAGCTACGCACAGCACGATGGCGACGAAGGAAAACAGCAGAACGATGAACCATGAGTGCAAGGCTCTGCGCCGATGCAAGGCAGTTCGCAGGATGGAGAGCGACGCCACCATCCAGGGGCCGTACACGAGAAGAGGCCATTGAGGGATCATCCCGCTCCTCGTACCGGATGAAATGTTCTGCAGAGGCGCGTAGGCCACCATGCCGCCAAATACGCTAACCATCGCCACGATGACGGCAACGAATGCGACGATTACGAAGCTGCCAGTCTGCAACCATGCGAGTCGGAGTTTTCGGGCTCGCATTTTCCGATGGCCGGCAGAAGATCGCCGGATGGGAGGAAGCTGAGCGCTGATCTGCGCCAGGTTGTCCATGGGGTCGGTGAAGTTGACGCCGGATGACGACTCGCTGCGATGCGGCGGCACCACGGTCGCCTGTTCCGTCGGAACGGCCTCCTGCAGGAGGTAGGCCAGTTCCTCGACCGGATCCCAGCCCGAATCGGGAGGCGCCAAGGGAACCCCCGAGTGAAGGGAATCGACAGGACTGCTGTGCCAGTCAGCGCCCGACCCGTGCGGGTATGTGTCGGATTGCCATTCACGGCGCGCAAAGGGGGGATCCGCATAGTCGCGATTCATGGAAATGCGCCCCCGTCACACGCGGTCCGCATGACAGCCGGACTTTTCCTGATCGTTCCACCGCTGATTGAGCTCCTCCTGGGCCGCCTCCAGCAGCACGAGGAACTCGCGGAGCATGGACTGGGTGTTTTGGAGTTCAACCAGTGCGCCCCCTCCCTGGAAGGGGTGCAAGGTGCCGCGCGACTCGAGCACCGGGTGCGCCAGCCCAGGCACGTAAGTGTATTTCCTCACTGTCGCATCACGGACCGCAGGCATCTTATCCTTTCCCGTGCTGCGGTGAGGCAAGCCATGGGACCTTGCTTTCGTCATATCCCGCTAACGATGCTCCCTCTCCTCCAGATGCGCGGCAAATGAGTGAGCTGGCCCGGGGGAAACGTTGAGGAGAGCGTTTCTTAATTAATGTCATCCGCGTCTCCGCACGTTATGAGTCGAGCTGCTTTTCTTCCCAGATCTCCTTGAGCAGGAAATAGGATTCGCCACCGGTGCTGACCTTCGAAGCGTGGCGTCGGGGAGGTTGACTGGCAGCAGGCGGGCGCCGCGTACACCGGTGGGTCGTCGCAACAGGTCCGTGGCTGAGGTGTCGGCCAGCGTTCCTCGGGTCGCGAAGAACCACCAGGCCAGCCCCACCGTCGCAGCAACCACGAGGAGCGTCGGCAGTGGGAAGATCCGTACGCGGACGTACTTCTACGACGTCCCCGGCGGAACGCCCGGCCCTTCCTGCCCGTCCAGGACTGCGAGGGCTGCTACCGGCCCATCCGCGCCCAGCACCCCGGCCGCTGCCGCGACTGCCGGCCCGGCAACGATCTCCGCGCGGCAGGATGATGACCGGTCTGGCAATCGCCTTCGGCGGGGTGGGTAGCCGGATGGCATGGTGTGTGGTGCCAGACGCCGCTTCCCCGCACTGTGGGAGGGAGGCACCGAACCGGGAAAGGACCGGTGACATGATCATCTTTGGGACCAAGGGGTATCTGTACCAGCTCGCGATACTGACGCTGGTGTGCGGGAGCTGCGGTAATCCGTCCGCGCACACGCTGAGGAAGCGCGTCACGAAGTTCACGCTGTTCTTCGTGCCGCTGTTCCCGATATCGACCAAGTACGCCACCCAGTGCACGTTCTGCGGCGCGGAGCAGAAGCTGGTGAAGGAGCAGGCCGACCACCTGGTGGCGCAGGCCGCCGGCGGGCAGGCCGGGCAGGCGTACGGGCAGCCGCAGCAGCAGCCGTACCAGTCCTGAGAGAGCGGTTCCGCCGCCTCAGGTGTTCCACGTCTCGTCGTACGGATCCTTCGGGGTCGGCACCGGCCTCGCGGCGGTGACCTCTATGAAGGGGATCGGGCCGTCGTTGACGGGGTCCTCGACCCGGTGCGGGGTGTAGGTGCCGGTGATCTCCAGCCAGGTGTCCGGCTGGAGTACCGGGGGGATCCGGCCGGTCAGCCCCACCTTGACCGGCTGGGCGTCCGCCGCGCAGCAGTTGAGCGCCATGCGGACCAGGTACGGCGTGCCGTCGCGGTCCAGCGCCAGGAAGCCGGTGAGCTGGATGCGGCGGCCGGTGAGCGTACGGCCGTCGTCGTAGACCGCGCGGCCCGCGTAGTCGACCACGCTGAGGCGGAGGGGGCCGGTGGCCGGGAGGGCCGGGTACGCCAACGGCTCCTGGAGCGACGTACCCGTGCGGGTGGCGCTGTACGAGCCGAGGGCCGGCGGGGCCACCAGGATCAGGGCCAGGAGGGGGAGGACCAGGAGCCAGGAGACGCGGGGTTCGGGGTGAGGGGGAGGGGGAGCCGTGTCGGGCGCCGCGGTGGCTTTTTTGCGGCTCGTCGCGCGCCATTCGTACCAGGCCGTCGCCAGAGCCGTCGCGATCAGGACCGCGCCCGCCGCCAGGAGCAGGGGTTGCAGGCCCGCCTTCACGTAACGCAGGTAGAGGTCGGTCGTGCCCGCGTGCAGCAGGCTCGCGCCGAGGAGGAACAGGACCGCTGACTGGGCCTGACGGTTCACAGGAGCACCGCCCCGGTCAGGACCGCTCCGCCGATCGCCAGCACGAAGGTGGCGGGCGCGAATCGGAAGGCGAAGCCGCGGCCGAACGTACCCGCCTGCATCGCGAACAGCTTCAGGTCGATCATCGGGCCGACGACGAGGAAAGCCAGTCGGGCCGTCAGCGAGAACTGGGTCAGCGACGCCGCCACGAACGCGTCCGCCTCCGAACAGATCGACAGGACCACCGCCAGCACCGCCAGCGACAGCACCGCCACCACCGGATTGTCGGCCGCCGCTCGCAGCCAGTGCTCCGGGGCCACGGCCTTCAGCGTCGCCGCCGCCATCGCGCCCACCACCAGGAAACCACCCGCGTGCATCACGTCATGACGGGTCGAGTCCCAGAACGCTTCGCCCTTGCTCTGGCCCTCGTGCCGCCCGTGGGCGGGTGGCCGCATCCAGTCCGTGCGGCCCAGGCGGTGCCACAGCCAGCCCATCGCACACGCCACCAGCAGACTCGCCACGAAACGGGCCAGGACCATCTCCGGGTTGCGCGGGAACGCGACCGCCGTCGCCGTCAGCACGATCGGGTTGATCGCCGGGGCGGAGAGAAGGAACGCGAGCGCCGCCGCGGGAGTCACACCGCGGCGCACCAGCGCACCCGCGACCGGTACGGACGCGCACTCGCAGCCCGGCAGGACCGCGCCCGCCAGCCCGGCCACCGGCACCGCCAGTGCGGGGCGGCGGGGCAGGGCGCGGGCGAAGAAGGACGGGGGGACGTACACCGCGATCGCCGCCGACAGCAGGACGCCCAGGACGAGGAACGGCAACGCCTGGATCATCACCGCCACGAACACCGTCGTCCACGTCTGCATCACCGGGGCGCCCAGGGCTCGGCGCAGCGGGGACTGCAGCAGCACCATGAGGAGCAGGAGGAGGGTGAGGGCCAGGGGGGAGGTCAGGCGGCGGGGGGTGGGGGGCGGACGGTGGCCCTCGCTCGGGGTGGCCGGCCTGTCCAGGGCCTCTTCGGTTATGGCCACGGGTGGGGCACCTCCGGCTTCCATGGGTCTCCCTCCCCTCTCATACGGGCCTGCGGCTCCGCCTGTTCAGGTCTCGTATGGAACCACCCCCCACGGTGAGGCAGTCTTTCTCCTCGTGGCTGGTCTACCGAATCAGAGTCCCGCGCCGGGCGAGTCCGGCGCACACATGGTGGTGTGCGGCGACGACGGGCTCGCGCACCGGCTGGCCGCGGAGTTGCGTGGCGTGTACGAGGAACAGGTCACGCTCGTCGTACCGCCCTCCGAACGGACGGTACGGCCGCCTGTCGTGGGGCGGGCCCGCGCGGTGTCCGCCGCGCTGCTCGACCGGGTGGTGAGTGCGGCCGTCAATCGGGCTGCCGCCGGGAACGGTGGCGGGGCGGGAGTGGGGGCGGGGGCCGCGTCGGGGACGGGTGCCGGTGCTGGTGCTGGTTCGGGGAGTGGGGGATCCGGGGGCTCGGGGCGGGTGTTGGAGGCCGTCGAGCCGACCGAGGCCGTGCTCGCCGAGGCCGGGGTGGAGCGGGCGGCCGCGCTCGCGCTCGTGTACGACGACGACGAGACGAACATCCGTGCCGCCCTCACCGCCCGGCGGCTCAACCCGCGACTGCGGCTCGTCCTGCGGCTGTACAACCGGCGGTTGGGGCAGCACATCGAGGAACTCCTCGACCAGGCAGCCGCGTTGGCGATCGCCGGTGGGGGCGGTGAGTACGCGGTGGGGGACGCCTCCACCACCGTACTGTCCGACGCCGACACCGCCGCGCCCGCGCTGGCCGCGACCGCCGTCGCCGGTACCACCAAGGTCGTCCAGACGGACGGGCTGTTGCTGCGGGCCGTCGAACGGCCCGCGCCGGGGGTCGGGCAGGTGGCCGATCCCCGGCTGGCCACGCTCGCGCTGCTGTCCGTGACCAGCAACGACCCTTCCTTCGCGGACGGTTCCGAGGCCAGCGGGGAGCAGGGGCCGCTGCTGCTGCCGGACGCGGCGACCGTCGCCGCCGCGAGCGGGCGGGGCAGTGTCGTGCTGGAGCAGGTGTCGTACTCGGCCGGACCCGCGTTGCCCTCCGGGCGGGGGGTCGGGGTCGTGGCGCCGTTCGCCTCCCTGTTCTCGCGGCGGCTGCGGTGGTCGTTGGCGGGGCTCGTGGGGTGCGTCGTCGCCCTGGCGGTGGCGTTGTGGCTGGTGACCGGGGTTCATCCGCTGGGGGCGGTGTATCTGACGCTGCTCGATCTGTTCTCGATCAACGATCCGGCGGTGGGGGCGTCGACCGAGCGGCAGGTTCTTCAACTCCTCTCCGGATTCGTGGGGTTGCTGCTGCTGCCGGTGTTGCTGGCGGCTGTGCTGGAAGGGCTGGGGACGTTTCGGACCGCCGGTGCGTTGCGGCGGCCGCCGCGGGGGCTCGGTGGGCATGTGGTGCTGCTGGGGCTGGGGAAGATCGGGACGCGGGTGCTGACGCGGTTGCGGGAGCTGGACATTCCCGTGGTGTGTGTCGAAGTGGCGCCGGAGGCGCGGGGGGTCGCGGTGGCGCGGCGGCTGCGGGTGCCGGTGGTACTGGGGGATGTCACGCAGGAGGGGGTGCTGGAGGCGGCGAAGATTCATCGGGCGCATGCGTTGCTGGCGGTTACCAGCTCGGACACGACGAATCTCGAAGCCGCTCTGTACGGGCGGTCGTTGCGGCACGATCTGCGGGTGGTGCTGCGGTTGTACGACGACGACTTCGCCACGGCCGTCTATCGCACGTTGCGGGCTGCGCATCCGCGGGCGTTGACGCGGAGTCGGAGTGTGACGCATCTGGCTGCGCCGTCGTTCGCGGGGGCGATGATGGGGCGGCAGATCCTGGGGGCGATTCCGGTGGAGCGGCGGGTGTTGTTGTTCGCCGCGCTGGAGGTCGGGGGGTATGGGCAGTTGGTGGGGAAGACGGTGGGGGAGGCGTTTCGGGCCGGGTACTGGCGGGTGTTGGCGTTGGAGGGGGGTGGGCGGGAGGCGGGTGCGGGTGTGGGGGACGGGGTCGGGCTGGTGTGGGGGCTGCCTGACTCGTATGTGCTGCGGGGGGAGGATCGGGTGGTGTTGGCGGCTACGCGGAGGGGGTTGGCGGAGTTGTTGGGGCGGCGGCGGAGGGGTGGGGGGTAGTTTTTCTCGCCCCCGCCGCCCCTACCCGTCCCATCCCCAGGGGTTCCGCCCCTTCGACCCCACCAGGGGCTCCGCCCCTGGACCCGGCGGGGACTGCGTCCCCTGCACCCCTGACGGGAGCGGGTGGGGCAAGCACCTCACGGGGCCGCCCTGGACCCCCAGCGGTCCGGCCGGGACCGCCACGGGGCGAGTATCGGAGCCAGTAACCCGCGGGGCTCCGCCACCGCACTCCTGGCTGCGCGCCGCCGAGAGCGAGCACCTCGCGGGCGCCCGCCCCGCACGCCGACGGGGACTGCGTCCCCTGCACCCCGGCTGCGCGCCACCGGGCCCAAGCAGCTCGCGGGGCCGCCCCGGACCCCTGGCTGCGTGCCACCGGGCCCAAGCACCTTGCGGGGCCGCCCTGCACCCCTGGCTGCGGGCCGCCGGGAGCGAGCCGCTCGCGGGGACTGCGTCCCCTGCACCCCTGGCTGTGGGCACGCTGACACAGGGCGCCCGGACGGCAGGTGCCTTGTGTCGGCGTGCCCTCTGCCGGCGTGCCCTGTGTCCGCGTGCCCTGTGTCCGCGTGCCCTGTGTCCGCGTGCCCTGTGTCGGCCCTGACGGGCCTGACGGGCCTCGTCCTCAAACGCCGGACGGGATGGGTACGGCGCCCAGCGGGGGGCAGGACATCCAGGCTGTGGGCGAAGCGCGTCTGGCCGTGAGCGGGACGCCCCGACTCATGAGCGGTACGGCCCGGCCCATGGGGAACGCACCTAGCCGTGAGCGTACGGGCCCGGCCCAGCCCGTGGGAAACGCGCCTCGCCGTAAGCGGTACGGCCCGGCCCAGCCCGTGGGAAACGCGCCTCGCCGTAAGCGGTACGGCCCGGCCCAGCCCGTTGGGAACGCGCCTCGCCGTGAGCGGGACGGTCTGCCGGTGGGTGTAGCGTCCGGACCCGTGCGCTGCACGGCATGGGCCTCCTGCCGTAGGTAGCTCTCCCTACCCCAGGTGCTGCTGCGCGAAGTTGAGTTCCAGGGCTACCTGCTTGATGCGTTCGTCCACCACCAGGGAGCCGTGGCCTGCGTCGTAGCGGTAGACCTCGTGGAGGGCGCCCCTTGATTCCAGGCGGGTCACGTAGTTGTCGATCTGGCGGATGGGGCAGCGGGGGTCGTTGACTCCGGCCGAGATGTAGACGGGGGCCTTTACCTCGTCCACGTAGGTCAGGGGGGAGGAGGCCTTGAAGCGGTCGGGGACCTCTTCGGGGGTGCCGCCCAGGAGGGTGCGGTCCATGGCCTTCAGGGCTTCCATCTCGTCGTCGTAGGCCGCCACGTAGTCGGCGACCGGGACTGCCGCGATGCCCACGGCCCATGCGTCGGGCTGGGTGCCGAGGCCCAGGAGGGTCAGGTAGCCGCCCCAGGAGCCGCCGGTGAGGACGAGGCGGTCGGGGTCGGCGAGGCCCGAGGTGACCGCCCACTCGCGGACCGCGGCGATGTCCTCCAGCTCGATCAGGCCCACCCGGTGCTTCAGGGCGTCCGTCCAGGCTCGGCCGTAGCCCGTGGAGCCGCGGTAGTTCACGCGGACGACCGCGTAACCGTGGTCGACCCAGGCCGCGGGGCCGGCCGCGAAGGAGTCGCTGTCGTGCCAGGTGGGGCCGCCGTGGATGTCGAACACCGTGGGCAGAGGGCCGGTCGCGCCCGCCGGCTTCTGGACCAGGGCGTGGATGCGGCCGCCAGGGCCGTCCACCCACACGTCCTCCACCGGCACCGAGCCGGGGGACTTCATGCCGGGCGGGTCGAGGACCGGCTCGCCCGTCGTCGAGCGGACGGTGGGCGGCTCGGCCGCCGAGGACCACAGGTACTCGACGCTGCCGTCGGGGCGGGCCGTCGCGCTGGACACCGTGCCCGGCGGGGTCGGCACGCGCACGAGTTCCCGGCTCGTCAGGTCGTAGCGGAACAGTTCGCTGCGGGCCTCGAAGCTGTGCGAGACGAGCAGCCCGGAGCCGTCCGGATACCACTCCGCGCCCACGTCACCCGGCAGGTCGAGGGCCAGGTCGGTCTGCTCGCCGGTCGCCACGTCCCAGACCAGCGGCTCCCAGCGGCCGCGGCGCTGGTGGCCGATGAGCAGGCGGGTGTCGCCGTCGACGGGGGCGAAGCCCAGCACCTCGAGGCCCAGCTCGTGCGTGCCGCCCTCGGTGTCGTCCAGCTCGGCGACCGTGGAGCCGTCGGGGCGCAGGACGCGCAGCGCGGAGTGCATCGCGTCGCCGTGCTCGGTGTGCTCGATCGCGATCAGCGTGCCGTCGTGGGACAGGTCGCCGACGCCCGCCGACTCGCGGTGGCGGTACAGCTCCACCGGTGGCTCGGCGAACCGCGCCACATGGATCGTCGTTCCGTCCTCGTCCGTCGAGCGGCCCACCACCGCCGTACGGCCGTCTCTGCCCAGGGCCAGGCCCGCCGGGTACGACGGGTCGAGGCCCGGGGTCGCCAGTTCGTCCTCGCCGCCCGCGAAGGGCTGACGGCGCCAGACCCCGAACTCGTCGCCGTCCTTGTCGTCGAACCACCAGATCCAGGCGCCGTCCGGGGAGAGCACGCCGTCCGTCGTGCCGTTGGCCCGGTTCGTCACCTGGCGCTGTTCGCCGGTGGACCGGTCCCAGGCATACAGCTCGTACGTCCCTGTCGCGTTGGACACGAACAGGGCGCGGTCGGGAGCGTCCTGCGCCCAGTCGGGCAGCGACACCCTGGGCGCCCTGAAGCGCTTCTCCCAGTCCGGCATGTCCTCGTACCGCTGCGGCGCGGCGGACCCGTTGCTCTCAGTCATGGCCCCATACTGCCCGCCTCCGCCGACATCGGAGCACCACGGCCCCCAGCCTGTGGACAACCCGGTCCCTGTGGAGAACTTCTTCACCCACCCCCGCGGGCCGCCTTCCGCTTCCCGCCCCGTACCGTTGTGGGCGTGTACCGGTTTCTGCTGACGCCCCGTTGGTGGGGGATCAACGTCTTCGTACTGCTGGCCATCCCCTTCTGTGTGTTCATGGGGTCCTGGCAGCTGAGCCGGTTCGAGGCGCGCGTGGACGACCAGCGCACCGCCGAGGCGCAGGCCGACTCGGCCCGTACGGAGGTGCCGCGCCCGCTGGCCGAGATGCTGCCCGTGGACAAGGCCACGTCCGGCAAGCGGGTCACCGCGACCGGGCGGTACGGCGAGCAGCTGCTGGTCCCGGACCGCGAGCTGGACGGCCGGCAGGGCTTCTACGTGCTGACGCTGCTGCGCACCGACGGCGGCAGGACCCTGCCCGTCGTGCGCGGCTGGCTGCCCGGTACGGCCGACGCCGCCAAAGCCCCGGCCCCGCCGGCCGGTGAGGTCAGCGTCACCGGCGCGCTCCAGGCGTCCGAGACGCCCGGTGACAACGGGGTGAGCGCGCAGGGTGGCCTGCCGCGCGGCCAGACCGGTGCCATCAGCACGGCCTCACTGGTCAACCTCGTCGACGACGACCTGTACAACGCCTGGGTCACCCTCGACACCGCCGACTCGGGGATGACGGCGGTGCCCGCGAGCGCGCCGAGCGGCACCGGGCTGGACCTGAAGGCGTTCCAGAACCTCGGCTACACCGGTGAGTGGTTCGTGTTCGCCGGGTTCGTGGTGTTCATGTGGTTCCGGCTGCTGCGCCGCGAGATCGAGTTCGCGCGGGACGCGGAGCTGGGGATCACCGAGCCCGACACCGCCCCCGCGTCACCCGCGGCCGCGGCCGCGGCCGCTCAGGAAGCCGACGTGGAAGCCAGCACGCCCGTCCGGTAGACCGTTCCTGCGCACGCGTTCGACACCGTCGCGCTCGCGGTGGGCGAGCCGCCCTCCGCCGTGTACGTCACCAGGACACTGCCGTCGACCGTGCCGTCCTCGGTGAACATCTGCGGGGACGTGCCGGTGGCTCCGCCGGTCGTGCCGCTCGTGTTGCTGCTCTGCTCGCTCGGGGAGGGAGCCGGGGAGGAGGAGGGGCCGCCGGTGTCGCCGCCGTTGCTGGTGCCGCCGGTGGTGGGGCAGGTCTCGGAGGGCACCCAGGCGAACTTCACGTCGTACGCCGATCCCGGGGCGAGGACCAGCCGGGAGACGTAGAGGGAGGGGTCGGGCAGGCCCGCCGCCGCGTCGCCGGCGGTGTGCTCGACGAGGCTGATCTTCGCGGGGTCGGCGGCGCCCTGGGGACTGGGCGTCACGGAGGCGCTCCCGCCGACGGTGCAGCCGCGGTCGGAGACGTTGACGACGCGGAAGGTGCCGTAGACGATGCCGGCCGAGTCGGGGACCTCGACGGCGGCGCTGGAGTCGCCGAGCTGGGATGTGGTGCAGGCGGGGGCGTCGGCCGGGGAGGTGGCGGCGGAGCCGGTGCCGTCGGCCGAGCCGGTCGCGCTGCCGGAGTCCTTCTGGCCCGCGGTGTTCTCGGTGCTGTCCTGGTCCGGGCGGCCGGTGGTGCCGGCGGGGTCGCCGACCTTGCCGGAGGAGCCGCCGTCGGGACCCTTGCCCGCATCGGCGCCGCCCTGGGCCTGGGAGGCCTGGCCGGCGATGGAGGGGTTGGCGTCGGAGCCGCCGGAGTTGGAGACGTGCAGCAGGGCGGGGACGGCGGTGCCGACGAAGAGGGCCGCGGCGGCCATCCCGACGGCGGCCTGGCGCTTGCGGGCCCGGCGGGCGGGGACGGCCCGCCGGAGGTGGTCCAGCGTTCCCTCGACCGGCTCCATCTCCTGGACCGCCTGGTGCAGCATCCGGCGCAGTGCCAGCTCGTCCGAGTCGAGCCCTTCGGGGCTCTGGTCGTCGAGGTGGTGGTTCACAGTTCCGTTCCCAGCGTGTGGTTGCTTCGGCTCTTGCTCGTGCGGCGGCGGCGTCGTCGGCACGGCCGTCGGGTCGTGCGACGCGTACGGCTCGTGCCGCTCGCGTGCGTCGCCGCTGTCGGGTTCCTCGCCTCGCGCGCTCACGTCGCCGCTGTCGGGTTCCTCGCCTCGCGCGCTCATGCCGCCGCTCCCATGGCGACACGCAGGGCGGCGATGCCGCGGGAGCCGTAGGCCTTGACCGAGCCGAGCGAGACGCCGAGGGTCTCGGCGACCTGGGCCTCGGTCATGTCGGCGAAGTAGCGCAGGACGAGGACCTCGCGCTGGCGGCGCTGGAGGCCCTTCATCGCCTGGATGAGGGAGTCGCGCTCCAGCAGGTCGTAGGCGCCCTCCTCCGCGCTGGCCATGTCCGGCATCGGCTTGGAGAGCAGCTTCAGTCCGAGGATGCGGCGGCGCAGGGCGGAACGGGAGAGGTTGACGACCGTCTGGCGCAGGTAGGCGAGGGTCTTCTCCGGGTCGCGGACGCGCTTGCGCGCGGAGTGGACGCGGATGAAGGCCTCCTGGACGACGTCCTCGCAGGAGGCGGTGTCGTCGAGGAGGAGGGCGGCGAGACCGAGGAGCGAACGGTAGTGGGCCCGGTAGGTCTCGGTCAGGTGGTCGACGCTGGTACCGGCGGCGGCCACCTCGTCGGTGTCACGCTGGCTGGGTATGCGGGCGGGCCGCGCTGCGGGCATGGGCGCGATCACCGGCATGCCGCCGGGCGCGCCGGGCATGCGGGGTCGGAGGGCGCCGCGGGGCGGCCGTAGGGCCGTGCCGCGGGTCGCCGGGAAGTCGAGTACCTCTGCCACGCCTGTTGGACACGCTCACCCCCCTCGGGGTTGTACGTGCCGGCCGCGAGTTTTGCGCCGGACGACGGCACACCCGCCCGCGCCGGTATCCCGGACGCCTGTCTCGGACCCGCCGGCAGCCGCCCGGACGGCGTCTCCCATGCCCTCATGTGTCCCGCTCTTCCCCTGTATGCCATTTGAACGGGCGTCCCCACGCCCTGATCCCGGCGTCCCCATACGCCGTGATCACCCGACCGCGCACCCGCGAAGGGTGACCGCAAAGACGCTCCCCGCGCTCCGCGTGGTTGCGGAGGGCGGGGAGGAAATCCTGGGATGAATCTTCGGACGCCAAAGGTGTCCGATACAAGTGGTTGTGGTCGTCGACCGCCTCACACCCCTGTGCGACAGATCCTACAAACGCCGCAGCCCCTGGCCACGGGATTTACGGCCGCCGTCCCCTGACCCGTCAAGCGGCGCGTCCGCAGCAGGCGTCACCGGTACTCCGCCGCCAGCAGTTCGGCGATCTGCGCGGTGTTCAGGGCGGCTCCCTTGCGCAGGTTGTCCCCGCACACGAAGAGTTCGAGCGCCGTGGGGTCGTCGAGCGCCCTGCGCACCCGGCCGACCCAGGTGGGGTCGGTGCCCACGACGTCGGCGGGCGTGGGGAACTCCCCGGCGGCCGGGTTGTCGAAGAGGACGACCCCGGGGGCGGTGGCGAGGATCTCGCGGGCGCCGTCGACCGTCACCTCGTCCTGGAAGCGGGCGTGGACGGTGAGGGAGTGCACGGTGATCACCGGTACGCGCACGCAGGTCACGGCGACGGGCAGCTTCGGCAGGCCGAGGATCTTGCGGGACTCGTCCCGCACCTTCATCTCCTCCGACGACCAGCCGTCCTCGCGCAGCGACCCGGCCCACGGCACCACGTTCAGCGCGACCGGCTCCGGGAAGGGTCCCGTCCGGTCACCGACTGCCCGCCGCACGTCACCGGGGCTGGTCCCCAGTTCCGTACCGGCGACCATCGACAGTTGCCGCCGCAGTGTCTCCACCCCGGCCCGGCCCGCCCCGCTGACCGCCTGGTACGACGAGACGACCAGCTCGCGCAGGCCGAACTCGGCGTGCAGCGCGCCCATCGCGACGATCATCGACAGGGTGGTGCAGTTCGGGTTGGAGACGATGCCGCGCGGCCTGTTGCGCACCGCGTGCGCGTTGACCTCGGGAACGACGAGGGGCACGTCCGGGTCCATCCGGAAGGCGCCGGAGTTGTCCACGACGACCGCACCCCTGGCGGCGGCGACCGGCGCCCACCGCTCGGCCACCTCGTCCGGTACGTCGAACATGGCGACGTCGACGCCGTCGAAGGCCTCCTCGGTGAGCGCCACCACCTCGATCTGTTCGCCGCGCACGGCCAGCTTGCGGCCGGCCGAGCGCGGCGAGGCGATCAGTCGGATCTCGCCCCAGACGTCTGCGCGCTGGGACAGGATCTGCAGCATGACCGTGCCGACCGCTCCGGTCGCTCCCACGACCGCGAGCGTCGGTCGTCGGGTCATCGCCCGGTGCCCCCGTAGACGACGGCCTCGTCGCTGTCGGAGTCGAGCCCGAAGGCGGTGTGCACTGCGCGCACGGCCTCCGGCACGTCGTCGGCGCGGGTGACCACCGAGATGCGGATCTCGGAGGTCGAGATCAGCTCGATGTTGACGCCCGCGTCGGACAGCGCCTTGAAGAAGTCGGCGGTGACGCCCGGGTTGGTCTTCATGCCGGCTCCGACGAGGGAGATCTTGCCGATCTGGTCGTCGTAGCGCAGCGAGTCGAAGCCGATGCCGCCCTTGTTCTTCTCCAGGGCGTCGAGCGCTTTGCGGCCCTCGGACTTCGGCAGCGTGAAGGAGATGTCCGTGAGGCCGGTGGAGGCCGCGGAGACGTTCTGCACGATCATGTCGAGGTTGATCTGGGCGTCGGCGATCGTGCGGAAGATCGTGGCCGCCTCGCCCGGCTTGTCCGGCACGCCGACGACCGTGACCTTGGCCTCGGAGGTGTCGTGCGCGACACCGGAGATGATGGCCTGCTCCACCTGCTTGTCCCCTTGCTCGATCGACTCGCTGCTGACCCACGTGCCCGGAAGTCCGCTGAAGGACGAACGGACGTGGATCGGGATGTTGTACCGGCGGGCGTACTCCACGCAGCGGTGGAGCAGCACCTTCGACCCGGACGAGGCCAGTTCGAGCATGTCCTCGAAGGAGATCCAGTCGATCTTCCGGGCCTTCTTCACCACGCGCGGGTCGGCGGTGAACACGCCGTCGACGTCGGTGTAGATCTCGCACACCTCGGCGTCGAGGGCGGCCGCGAGAGCCACGGCGGTGGTGTCGGACCCGCCGCGCCCGAGCGTGGTGATGTCCTTGGTGTCCTGGCTGACGCCCTGGAACCCGGCGACGATGGCGATGTTGCCCTCGTCGAGCGAGTCACGGATCCGGCCCGGCGTGACATCGATGATCCGGGCTTTGTTGTGGACCGAGTCGGTGATGACACCTGCCTGGCTGCCGGTGAAGCTCTGGGCCGAGTGGCCCAGGTTTTTGATCGCCATGGCCAGCAGGGCCATGGAGATCCGCTCTCCGGCGGTCAGCAGCATGTCGAGCTCGCGCCCGGCAGGGATCGGGGATACCTGCTCGGCGAGATCGATCAGCTCGTCCGTCGTGTCGCCCATCGCGGAAACCACGGCCACCACCTGGTGGCCGTTCTTCTTGGCTTCCACGATCCGCTTGGCGACACGCTTGATGCCCTCGGCATCGGCTACGGAGGAGCCTCCGTACTTCTGCACGACAAGGCCCACGTGCGCTCCTCGCTCAGTTTGTCTTTTTCCGCACATACGCCCTTGTACTGCGGTCGGCTCAGTCTAACGAGCACCCGGAATCCGCCCCCGGGACGCCGCATGGTGAGACTCCCGGAGACGGTCCGGGCAGGTCGTCCAGGACACTCCCTGCCCACTGACGCCGAAGTGATAGCTGTGAATTAAGTTTCAAGCACTATCGTGCGGCTGTGCGTGTACTCCTGGTGGAAGACGACGAGCCGGTCGCCGAGTCGCTGCGGCGCGGCCTGAAGAGGTACGGCTTCGAGGTCGAGTGGGTCGCCACCGGCGCCGCCGCCCTCGCCCACCCCGGCCCCTACGACGTCGTCCTCCTCGACCTCGGGCTGCCCGACACCGACGGCCTCGACGTCTGCAAGGCCCTGCGCGGGCGCGGCGACGTACCGATCATCGTGATCAGCGCCCGCAGCGACGAGACGGACCGCGTGGTCGGCCTGGAGCTGGGCGCCGACGACTACGTGTCGAAGCCGTTCGGCGTGCGCGAGGTCATCGCGAGGATACGGGCCGTCATGCGGCGCGCCCAGCCCCGTACGGCCGAGGCGGCCGGCCCCGACCGGTACGGCGCCCGCCTGACGATCGACCGCAAGGCGGCCCGCGTCCACCTGGACGGCGAGGAGGTCGCGCTCACGCCGAAGGAGTACGACCTGCTGGCCTTCCTCACCGAGGAGCCGGGCGCGCTGATGTCGCGCGAGCAGATCATGGAGGCGGTCTGGGACGCGAACTGGTTCGGGCCGACCAAGACGCTGGACGTGCACGTGGCGGCGCTGCGGCGCAAGCTCGCCGGGGCGATCGCCGTCGAGGCGGTGCGCGGGGTCGGCTTCCGCCTGGAGATCACCGGCAGCACCACGTCATGATCCGTCAGCTCATCCGCAGCTACGTCCTGCTCGTCGCCGTCGGCCTCGGCCTGTTCACAGTGCCGGTGGCCTTCACGCTCACCGCCCAGCTGCGCGACGACACCGAGCTGTCCGTGGAGCGGGAGGCCATGACCATGGCGCTGCTGCTGGGCAACGGCGACACCGCGTCCTGTCAGGCCCTGGAGGAGATGGCCAGGGCCTACGCCGAGGAGACGCACGACGAGGTGCAGGTCACCGCCACCGCCCAGTGCGCCACCGGACTCCCCCGGCCGCACCGGGACGCAGCCCTCACCGACGCCCTGGAGCAGGGCGAACGGACCACCGACTGGGGCTCCGACTTCATCTGGGGCAGCGACCTGGTCATCACCGTCCCGGCGAACCAGGACGGACGGTCCGTCGGCGCCGTACGGATCGTGTACTCCACCGACAACCTCACCGACCGCCTGTGGACGATCTGGGGTTTCCGGGCCGGACTCGCGGTGGCCGTCCTCGCCGTCGCCGCGCTGATCGGCGCGGTGGTCGCCCGGCGGCTCACCGCCCCGCTGCGCCAGCTCAACGACATGGCGAGCAAGCTCAGCGACGGCGACCTGACGGCGCGCGCCCCCGTCACGGGCCCCCAGGAGACACAGACGCTGGCCCACACCCTCAACCAGGCCGGTGAGCGACTCGACACCCTGGTCGCCTCGCAGCGGATCTTCGTCGCGGACGCCTCCCACCAGCTCCGTACGCCGCTCACCGCGCTCCGGCTGTCGCTGGACAACATCGCCGACGGCGTCGACGACGACCTCGTGCGCGAGGACGTGGAGCAGGCGACCGCCGAGGTGGTGCGGATGAGCCGGCTGGTCAACGGGCTGCTGGTGCTGGCCCGTGCCGAGGCCAAGGTGGCGGCCGCGGAGCCGCTGCCGCTGCGGGACATCGTCACCGAGCGCCTGTCGGTGTGGAGGCCGGCCGCCGACGAGCGCGGAGTCACCATCGCGCTCAGGGGGAGTGCCGACGACCGGCCGCTCGTGCTGGCCACCACCGGTCATCTCGACCAGGTGCTGGACAACGTGCTCTCGAACGCCCTGGAGGTGTCACCGGACGGCGCGACGATCACCGTACGGACCGAGGGCCGCGGCAGCACGGTGCTGCTGGAGGTCCTCGACCAGGGGCCGGGTATGTCCGACGCGGAGAAGTCCCGCGCCTTCGACCGCTTCTGGCGCGGCCAGGGCCTGACCGGACGCTCCGGCTCCGGCCTCGGCCTCGCCGTCGTCAAGCAACTGCTGACGGACGACGGCGGCACGGTCACCCTCGCCGACGCCCCCGGCGGCGGGCTGTGCGTCCGGATCACCCTGCGGGCGGGGCAGCGTACGGGCTGAAGCCGGGCGGCCCGACCTGCCGTGCCGTCACTTCTCCGGCATCGCCGAGGAGTGGTGGTTGACGATCTTCCAGGTGCCGTCGCGCTTCTCGTACTCGTACGTGTAGCGGGCCTCGACGACGCGCTTCTCGCCGGTGTCGTGGTCGGTGAGGGTGAACTCGTAGACACCGGTGTCGATCACGGAGTCGTCGTCGAGGACGTTGACGATCGTCTGGACCTTCTTGCCGACCGGCTTGTTCGCCAGGAATTGCTCGAAGTAGTCGACGATGCCGGCGCGGTCGGTGCGGACCTCGTTGGAGACGGTGGGCAGCAGGACCGCGTTCTTGGCGTAGAGGTCGGCCACCTTGTCCGGGTCACCGGTGCGCAGCGCGGCGTTCCAGGTGTCGAAGAGGGACGCGACCTGCTTCTTCGTGGGCTTGGGGGACTCCTCGGGGCCGGCCGCACTGACTCCGACGGTCACCGTGGCGGCGGTGACGACGGCGGCGGCGGTGACGAGGGCGGCGCGTATGCGGGTCTTGCGAGTCATCGCAACTCCTGTGCGGGAAGTGCCTGTTGGGATGACTCAAGACTCGCGTCCGGCCGGTTAGGGCCCGTGCAGCCGTCGTACAGGGGACGTGCAACGGCCGTCCAATTCGTCGAATCAGCGAGAAGCCGCTTGTCGGGCAGCCGCTTTCCCGCCGCGGTCGCGGACCAGGCTGACGCCGGCGCCGAGCGACACGACGCCCATGCCGACCGCCGTCATCACACCCTGCGAACCCTCGATCGCGAAGGGGGCCACGGCGGCGACGGAGAGGTTGAAGAGGAAGAGGAACCAGAGGACGGGGCGGGAGGAGAGCAGCTTCTTCATGACGGGCGTCCTTGGGGATCGGGATCTTCGCTTGCGAGATCAACGATCCCTTTTCCGGGCCGCCGCAACGAGGTGGCACGCTCCCGAACCGATGGTGTAGGCAGCTACACCCGCGGTGGATCCCGCCGGCCCGCCGTGCCCGGGAAAAGCCGCCGGAACCTACCTGACCTGGCCCGATCCCAGCTGGCCGCCGATCTCCTCGGCCATCACGCGACCCGCCTCGAACTCCAGGGTGTCGTCACCGTCGCCCTGGTCGGTGTCCAGACCGTCCAGTTCCTCCAGGGGCTGGTTCAGGCGGACGTGCGCCAGGACCGAGTGGAGGGCGCGCAGGGTCGCCGAGGCCGTGGTGCCCCAGTTGGAGAAGTAGGAGAACTGCCACCACCACAGGGCCTCCGAGGTGCGGCCGGCCCGGTAGTGGACCATGCCGTGGCGGAGGTCGGCGATGACGTCGGCGAGGTCGTCGGAGATACGGGCCGGGACGGGCGCCTTACGGGGCTCGTACGGGTCGAAGACCTCGGAGTAGACGTCGACCGGCTCCAGGAGACGGGCGAGGTTCTCGCGCAGTTCGTCCGCGTCCGGCTCGAAGCCGGGGTCGGGCTCGTAGCGCTCGTCGGGGACGATGTCCTCGTGCGCGCCGAGGCGGCCACCGGCCAGCAGCAGCTGGGAGACCTCCAGCAGGAGGAAGGGGACGGCCGAGTCCGGCTCGTCGCCCTTGGCGACCTCGGAGACGGCGACCAGGAAACTCTCGATCTGGTCGGCGATCTGGACCGCGAAGTCGTCCGGGTTCTGCTCGGTCGCGTGCAGCTTGGCGTCAGACATCTAGGAGTCGTCTCCCCTCGAAGGCGCGGCCGAGTGTGACCTCGTCCGCGTATTCCAGGTCGCCACCCACCGGGAGGCCGCTGGCCAGGCGGGTGACCTTCAGGCCCATGGGCTTGATCATGCGGGCGAGGTACGTGGCCGTCGCCTCGCCCTCGAGATTCGGGTCCGTGGCGAGGATCAGCTCGGTGACCGCGCCGTCCGCCAGGCGGGCCAGAAGTTCCCGGATACGGAGGTCGTCCGGGCCGACGCCCTCGATGGGGCTGATCGCCCCGCCCAGGACGTGGTACTTGCCGCGGAACTCCCGGGTGCGCTCGACGGCGACCACGTCCTTCGGCTCCTCGACCACACAGATGACGGAGAGGTCGCGGCGCGGATCGCGGCAGATGTTGCACAGCTCCTCCTGCGCCACATTGCCGCAGGTCGCGCAGAAGCGGACCTTCGCCTTGACCTCCATCAGGCACTGCGCGAGACGCCGTACGTCCGTCGGCTCCGCCTGGAGGATGTGGAAGGCGATCCGCTGCGCGCTCTTGGGACCGACGCCGGGGAGCCGCCCCAGTTCGTCGATGAGGTCCTGGACCACGCCTTCGTACAACGGACTGCCGTCCTTCCCTGGGTTCCTTGCAGTACGTACGGTAGTTGGCCGCCACCCGTCCTAGGAAGGCGGTGTGAGCGTCGCGGGGGCGACGGACATCGGAACGGCCGGGCTCGGACAGCGTCGGAACAGGGCCGGGACAGGGGCGGAACCGGGTCAGAAGGGCAGACCCGGGATGCCGCTGCCGCCGCCGAGGCCCTGCGCGAGCGGGCCGAGCTTCTGCTGCTGAAGGTTCTGCGCGTTCTCGTTCGCCGCCTGGACGGCCGCGACGACGAGGTCGGCAAGGGTCTCGGTGTCCTCGGGGTCCACCGCCTTCGGGTCGATCTTCAGGGCACGCAGTTCGCCGGCGCCCGTCACCGTGGCCCGCACCAGGCCGCCACCGGCCTGACCGTCGACCTCCGTGTTCGCCAGCTCCTCCTGGGCACGGGCCAGATCCTGCTGCATCTTCTGGGCCTGCTGAAGCAGCTGCTGCATGTTGGGCTGGCCACCACCGGGAATCACGATCAGCTCCTCTTCCGGACCTCGGTCGGTGCGGGTTTTTCCCGCTCGGCACGAGCCTACGTGGTCTGTGCGGGTGTCGCCCCAGCACTCTTTCGAGTGAGTCTCGGGTGTGGCCTATACCTGATCAAGGCCCACTTCCGGGCGGAAAAGAGGCGAAACCTTCCTCTTCGCCACCCATTGGGAGGTAGGAAAGGGTCCGGCGCATCGGCATCGGTCGCATCGATGGGCATCGGCGGCATCGGCGGGCATCCGAGGCATCAGGTGTTACGCCAGGTGACGGTCGCGATCAGTTGGGCTCGGTCGGAAGCAGTCGGTAACAGTCCGTATCAGTCGGGATCAGTAGGGAGTGCCGGGTGGGTCAGCAGCCGGAGATGCAGCCCGAGGGTCCGCCCCAGGACGGGCGGGGCGAGGGCGCGGCCGGGCTGCGGCCGGGCGATCTGACCGGGCGGGCCTTCCCGCTCGGAGACTGGGGCGAGCCCGCCGAGCGGCTCGACGAGCTGTACCGGTGGGTCGAGCGGGGGGCACTGGAGACAGCCGCCTGGTACCTCGCCGACCGGGTGTGGAAGCGGCGAGCGGCGCGGGTGCTGCGCGGTGGCGCCGCGGCGGGAGCGGTGGCCGGGGCGGCCCTGCCGGTGCTCGATCTCACCGGGGCGGTGGGCGGGGTCGCGCCCTGGGGGTATCTGGCGCTGCTGGCGGCGGTGGCGTGCCTCGCCGTCGACCGGTTCTTCGGCGTGACCGCCGGGTGGATAAGGGACGTGGCTACGGCGCAGGCGGTGCAGCGGCGGTTGCAGGTGCTCCAGTTCGACTGGGCCTCGGAGAGTGTGCGGGAGGTTCTGGGGCCGGCGGAGGGCACCGCTAGTGAGGCGGCCGAGCGGTGTCTGCTGGTGTTGCGGCGGTTCTCGGAGGATGTGGCGGAGTTGGTGCGGGTGGAGACGGTGGACTGGATGGTGGCGTTTCGGACGGGGGCGGCGCCTATGGGGTTGCAGGGGGTTGCTGCCTCCGGCGGTGGGGGGCGGGGGGACGGGGGTGTGGGGTCCGGGCGGTTCGCTCTGCCGCCGGGGGCGGCGGGGGGTGCGGGGCGGCCGAACATGCCTCGGCAGCGGCCGCCTGAGCCGCGGTGAGGTGCGGGGCCTTTTCTCGCCCGCCGTCCCGTCCGTCCCTGGGGGCTGCGCCCCAGACCCCCTGTCGCGCTTCGTGTCTCGTCCTCGAACGCCGGACGGGCTGAGATGCCCCTCGTCAGCTTCGGCTGTACGTCAGCTTTTCGCCTGTCGTCGGGTTGAGGCGTTGCAGTTGGCCGTCCGGGAGCAGGGTTACTTCTGTGGCCGCGCCCGGGGAGCAGGAGGAGAGCGGCTCGCCCGTGGTGACTTTCGAAGGGCCCAGGGTCAGTGGGGCCCCGGGGGCCGGGGGCTCGGTCAGCGTGGCTGCGAACTCGCAGTGGTAGGCCTCGCCGTCCGCCACCAGGCGCAGGACCGTGTCGCCCACCTCGCCCTGGGTGAGGGTCAGGCGGCGGGTGTCGGCGGTGTTGATCGTGGTGGTCCAGGTGCCCAGGTAGTCCTCGGGGATCGTGCCCTCCTGTGAGGGAGACGGCGAGGGGGAGGGCGACGAGGGTGGGGAGGCGGACTCGTCTGCGGACTCCGACGGGGGCGCGGAGGCCGACCTCGTCGGCGCCGGGCTCGCGCCGGACTGGTTGTCGTCGCCGTTCATGACGGCGTACACCGTGCCGCCGGCCGCCAGCGCGACCACCGCGGCGACCGCTACCAGCAGCACCGTGGAACGGCCGCTGCGGCGGGGCGGCGGCTCCGGGTCGTACGGGTCGTACGGGTCGTACGCCGTCGCGTCGGCCGCGTACGGGTTGTGCGGGACCGGTACCGGCATCGGCCGCTGGGGTGGGGCGGCCGGGTACTGCTGGGGGTAGCCGTACGCCGGGTGGGGTGCCGCGAGGGTGGGGACGTGGTCGGGCGGGACGGAGTGCTGCGGGGCGGCCTCCGTGAAGGCTCCTACGGGGTTCTCCGTCTCCAGGAGCCGTACGGCGTGCCGGCCGAGCTGGGCGACGAGGGTACCCGGCAGCCACGGGTCGCGGGAGCGTCCGTCGGCGACGGTGTCCTCCACGCCGGTGCGCTCCAGGATCCACTCCAGCGTCGGCCGGGCCGCCGGGTCCTTGCGCAGACAGGCGCGGACCAGGTCGGCGAGGCCCTCGGGCACGCGCGTGAGATCGGGTTCCTCCTCGGCTATGCGGAACAGCAGCGCGTGGACGCCCTGCTGTTCGGCGGAGCCGAAGGGGAGGATGCCGGTGGCGGCGTAGGCGAGGACGGAGCCCAGGCAGAAGACGTCGCAGGCCGGCGTGATGCGATCGCCGCGCACCTGCTCGGGGGCCATGAAGCCGGGCGAGCCGATCACCGCGCCGGTCTGCGTGAGGCCGCCGTCGCCGAGGTACGTCATC
Organism: Streptomyces sp. NPDC058335; assembly: GCF_042723915.1. NCBI lineage: Bacteria > Bacillati > Actinomycetota > Actinomycetes > Kitasatosporales > Streptomycetaceae > Streptomyces > Streptomyces sp. NPDC058335. Next base: position 183,552 of record NZ_JBHXHX010000012.1, read on the forward strand.
CCGCCGTCGCCCGTCACGGTCTCCATGGCCCGCGCGACACCGAAGTCGATGACACGGGGTCCCTCGATGGTGACCATCACGTTGGACGGCTTGAGGTCGCGGTGGACGATCCCGGCCGCGTGGATGTTGGTGAGGGCGTGCGCGAGGCCGGCGGCGAGGATGCGCACCGAGCGTTCGGGCAGCGGGCCGTGGTCGTGGCCCACCACCTGTTGGAGGCTGGGCCCGGCGACGTAGCCGGTGGCGACCCAGGGCACGGCGGCCTCGGTGTCGGCGTCGAGGACGGGCGCGGTCCAGAATCCGCCGACCCGCTGGGCGTTGCGCACCTCGTGGCGGAACCGGGCCCGGAACTCCTCGCGCGCGGCCAGTTCGGGGCGGACCAGCTTCACGGCGACGGTCCGTCCGCGGTCCGAGCGGGCCAGGAAGACCTGGCCCATTCCGCCCGCGCCCAGCCGCCCGAGCAGCCGGTAGCCGCCGATCCGCTGTGGATCCCCCGGTCCCAGCTTCTCCATGGCAGCTCCGCCTTTCCCCCACATGTGATCGAGCCGAGAATAAACCGGCCGTTCAGAGAGTCGAGCGGTGTGGTGTCTACGGTTCCATAACGGGCGACTCCGGAACGGCAGGCTCCGCTACGGGCGGTTCCAGCTTTTCCAGGACCTGTGACAGGCGTTCCAGCACACGGACGGCCTCGGCCAGCTCCGCCTCGCCGTACGCCTCGGCCAGCCGGTCGGCGAAGGCGGCATGGCCGGGTTCGATGCGGGCGATCGCGGCGCGCCCCTGCGCCGTCGGCGCCAGCAGCTTGGCGCGCCGGTGCGCCGGGTTGGGCCGGTACTGCGCGAGTCCCTTGCCGACGAGCAGGTCGGCGATGCGCTGCACGCTCTGCCTGGTGATGCCCATGGCACGGGCGATGCCGGACACGGGGAGGGGTTCGGGAAGGACCGCGCCGAGCACCTGCCACCAGGCGGCGGTGAGCCCGGAGGGCCGGGCCAGTTCCTCCGCGACGCCGAGGAACTGGCCGTTGAGCCGGAAGACGCCGAGCGCGCCGCGGCTGAGCAGGTCCTGCCGTTCCCGGCTCACAGCGCCCCGGCCTTGTCCAGGACGGCGTAGGCCTCCGGGTCGGAGTCGTGGAACAGCCGGTACCAGGCGTCCAGCACCTCGCCCTCGTACACGCCGAGGAGGCGGAGGATCTCGCGGGCGAAGGCGACGGGCTCGGTGGGTCCGGCGGTGATCAGGTTTCCGTCGGTGACGGCGTCGGTGTCGACGTAGTGGGCGCCGCCCGCGTATCCGGTGGCGGCGAGGTAGAAGGAGACGGCGCTGGTGTGGGCGCGGTCGTCGAGCAGGCCCGCGCGGGCGAGTCCCGCGGTGGCGCCGCAGATGGCGGCGACGGGCGTGCCGGCGGCCAGGAACTCCCCCGCCGTACGGGCGAAGGGCGCGAGGTCGTCGGAGGTGTCCCACAGGTCGGCGCCCGGCAGGATCAGCAGCGCGGCGTCCTCGGGGCGTACGTCCGCCGACGCGAGGTCGGGCTGGACGCGGAGGCCGCCGAGGCTGGTCACCGGGCGCGTCGACGCGCCGACCGTGCGGATCTCGTACCCGGCGCGGGCCAGGTGGGCGGTGGCGTGGCCGGTCTCCCAGTCGGCGAGCGTGTCGTAGACGGCGAGGTACACGGGCTTGCGGGGGGCGGGGCTGGTGCTCATGGGTCCTCCTTGGCCGGTGAAGCCTTATGACAACATCCTGTCTATTTGCCAGCATGCTGTCAATGCTTCTCGCCGTCCTCGCGGGGGCAGCCCCGTCCACGCCCGACAACCTGTCGCGGAATCCGCCCGTCCACGGAACAGGACGCCGATACCGCTTCCGCATCGCGGACATTTACGCTCACCGACATGACCCCTCAGACCGACCCCCAGACCGGCGCCGCCGTGAAGGCCGCCGACCGCGCGCACGTCTTCCATTCCTGGTCCGCGCAGGAATTCATCGACCCGCTCGCCGTGGCCGGCGCCGAGGGGTCGTACTTCTGGGACTACGACGGCAAGCGTTACCTCGACCTCACCAGCGGGCTCGTCTACACGAACATCGGCTACCAGCACCCCAAGGTCGTCGCCGCGATCCAGGAACAGGCCGCACACCTGACCACCTTCGCGCCCGCCTTCGCCATCGAGGCCCGTTCCGAGGCGGCCCGGCTGATCGCCGAGCGCACCCCCGGCGACCTCGACAAGATCTTCTTCACCAACGGCGGCGCCGACGCCGTGGAGCACGCCGTGCGCATGGCACGGCTGCACACCGGGCGCCCCAAGGTGCTGTCGGCGTACCGCTCGTACCACGGCGGCACCCAGCAGGCCGTGAACCTCACCGGTGACCCGCGCCGCTGGGCCTCCGACTCGGCGAGCGCCGGGGTCGTGCACTTCTGGGCGCCGTTCCTGTACCGCTCCCGCTTCTACGCGGAGACCGAGGAGCAGGAGTGTGCGCGGGCGCTGGAGCACCTGGAGACGACCATCGCCTTCGAGGGGCCCGCGACGATCGCCGCGATCATCCTGGAGACCATCCCCGGCACGGCCGGGATCATGGTGCCGCCGCCCGGCTATCTGGCCGGCGTCCGCGCGCTGTGCGACAAGTACGGGATCGTCTTCGTCCTCGACGAGGTCATGGCCGGGTTCGGGCGCACCGGCGAGTGGTTCGCGGCCGACCTGTCCGGTGTCGTGCCCGACCTGATGACCTTCGCCAAGGGTGTGAACAGCGGATACGTGCCGCTGGGCGGGGTCGCCATCTCCGGCGCGATCGCGGAGACCTTCGGGAAGCGGCCGTACCCCGGTGGCCTCACCTACTCCGGGCACCCGCTGGCCTGCGCCGCCGCCGTCGCCACGATCAGCGTGATGGCGGAGGAGGGTGTCGTCGACAACGCGAAGAACCTCGGCGCCGCCGTCGTGGAGCCGGGGCTGCGGGAGCTTGCCGAGCGCCACCCGAGCGTCGGCGAGGTGCGCGGCGTCGGCATGTTCTGGGCGCTGGAGCTGGTGAAGGACCGCGAGACGCGCGAGCCGCTGGTGCCGTACAACGCCGCCGGTGAGGCGAACGCGCCGATGGCCGCGTTCGGTGCCGCCGCCAAGAAGGCCGGGGTGTGGCCGTTCGTCAACATGAACCGCACCCACTTCGTGCCGCCGTGCAACGCGAGCGAGGCCGAGCTGAAGGAGGGCCTCGCGGCGCTGGACACGGCACTGTCGGTGGCGGACGAGTACACCGGATAGCCGGGCGGGCGTGGCTGTTCGTACAAGCCCTTGAATTCGTCGAACGCGTAAGGTGGCGTGCTCGTACATACCGACGAGCACGCCATCCGCCGATGGCGCTCACGCCGTCGACCGGCGTACGCGACGAGGACGAGGGAGACGCCCCGACCATGCCCGGCAGCAGCGGCAGCGGCGCCGTGACCCGCAGCACCCTGCGGCAGCAGATCGCCGACGCCCTTCGCGACGAGGTGCTGGCGGGACGGCTCCAGCCGGGCCAGGAGTTCACGGTGAAGGAGATAGCCGAGCAGTACGGCGTCTCCGCGACCCCCGTCCGCGAGGCGCTGGTCGACCTGTCGGCGCAGGGGCTGCTGGAGGCCGACCACCACCGCGGCTTCCGGGTGCACGAGTACTCCGTGGCGGACTTCCGGGGCATGGTGGAGGCGCGCAGCCTGGTCATCGAGGGCATGTTCCTCGCCCTGGACGCGGGCAGGCAGCGCTTCCAGAACCTGGCCGACCCGCGGATCGCGGCGCTCGTGGCGGGAGTGCGCCGACGCGGCGAGGAGGCCCAGCGGGCCGCCGCCGCCGGTGATCTCACCGTGCTGATCGGTTACGACCTGCGGTTCTGGCGCGAGTTGAGCGCCCTGTTCGGCAACCCCTATCTCGCCGACTTCCTGAACCGGCTGCGAGTGCAGACCTGGGTGTGTCTGGTGCAGCATCTGCGCCGGCTGACCGATCTGCGCGGCCACCTGTGGTCCGGCCACACCGAACTGGTCGACGCCCTGTATCAGCGCGACACCACCACCGCACGCACGATCCTCGACGAGTACAACACCCACTCCGTCGCGCTGATCGCGCGGCTGGCGGCCGGATGAGCGGGACGGACACCGCCGAGGACCCCCACAGAGTCCCCGATTCCCGCAGAACCACCGAGTCCCAGGCAGTTCCCGACCTCTCCGTCGTCGTGCCCGCCTACAACGAGGAACGCCGGCTCGGCCCCACCCTCGACGCGCTCGTCCGGCAGCTCACCGCGGCCGGTGACCGGTGGGGCAGCTGGGAGATCGTGGTCGCCGACGACGGCTCCACCGACGCCACCCGCGAGATCGTCACCCTGCGCCGCGACCCCCGGCTGCGGCTGATCACCAGCCCTCGCAACCGCGGCAAGGGCCACGCCCTGCGGCTCGGCGTGGACGCCAGCCGGGGGCGCCGCGTGCTGATCACCGACGCCGATCTCGCCGTACCCGTCGGGGAGTTGGAGCGGCTCGCCTCGGCGCTCGCGGAGGGCAACGCGGCCGCGGTCGGCTCCCGGGCCGTGCCCGGGGCGACGCTCGGCGACCGCCGGCACCCGGTGCGCGAACTCCTCGCCGGCGCGGGCAACCTGCTCATCCGCGGGACGGCCGTGCGCGGGATACGCGACACCCAGTGCGGGTTCAAGCTGTTCGACGGGGAGAAGGTCCGGGCCGCGTTCGCCGCCTCCCGGCTGGACGGCTGGGCCATCGACGTGGAGGTGCTGCGCCACTTCCAGCGGGCGGGCTGGCCGGTCGCCGAGGTCCCGGTGCACTGGTCGCACCGGCCCGGCTCAAAGATCCGCCCGCTGGACTACCTCCGCTTCCCGCGCGACCTGGTCCGCCTGCGCCTCCCGGTCCCGGGGCCCGCCGACGCCGTCGCCGCCGCCCTGTTCCTCGCCATGGCCGTCGCGCTCTACGCCGGCCGCTTCTTCGACCCGGCCGGCCGCTACCTCACCGACTCCCTCCAGGACCAGAACCAGTGGGAGTGGTTCTTCGCGGTGACCGCCGACAATGTCGCCCACCTGCGGAACCCGCTGTTCAGCGACCTCCAGGGCGTCCCCGACGGCGTGAACCTGATGGCGAACACCGCCATGTTCGGCCTGTCCGTCCCGCTCGCTCCGGTCACGCTCCTGTGGGGCCCGGCCGTCGCCCTCAGCCTGGCGATGACGTTCGGCCTCGCGGCCACCGCGGCGGCCTGGTACCGGCTGATCCTGCGCCGGCTCGTGCCGCAGCGCGGGGCCGCCTTCGCCGGGGCCGCGCTGGCCGCCTTCGCGCCGCCCATGGTCAGCCACGCCAACGCCCACCCCAACTTCGTCATCCTGTTCATGATCCCGGCGATCATCGACCGGAGCCTGCGGCTGTGCGCGGGCACCCGGGTCACCCGCGACGCGGTGATCCTCGGCCTGATGACCGCCTATCAGGTCTTCCTCGGCGAGGAGGCCCTGCTGCTGGCCGCGCTGGGCATGCTCCTGTTCGGCGCCGCCCACGCCGCCGCACACCCCCGTGTGGCCCGCGCCGCCTCACGTCCCCTGCTGCGCGGCCTGGCGATCGCCGCGGCCGTCTGCCTGACCCTGGTCGTCTACCCGCTGGCCTGGCAGTTCTCGGGCCCGCAGAGCTACACCCACCTCGACCACGGCCCCGGCGCCGCCAACAGCGTGCGCGCCCTGCTGACCTTCGCCGAGCGCTCCCTCCTCGCGGGCGACGCCGACCGCGCCGCCGCCCTCTCCCTCAACCCGACCGAGCAGAACGCCTTCTACGGCTGGCCCCTGCTCCTCCTCGCCCTCGCGATCACCGTCGGCCTGTGGCGCCGGCCCGTCGTCAGGGCGCTGGCGTTCACCGCGGCCGCCGCGGCCGTCCTCTCCCTGGGCCCGCGCATCCACGTGCCGCTGACCGGCGCCGAGATCCCCGGCCCCTGGGCGCCGCTGGCCGGCCTCCCGCTGCTGGAGTCGGTCATCGTCAGCCGCGTCGCGCTGATCTGCGCGCCCGTCCTCGGCATGCTGCTCGCCCTCGCGATCGGCCGGCTGGCGCAAGCCCGCTCCCTGGGCACGCAGTACGCCGGTCTGCTCGCCGTCTGCCTGGCCCTGCTCCCCCTGGTCCCGGCCCCGCTGAGGTCCGAGCCGCGCGCCGAGGTGCCCGCCTTCTTCGCCGACGGCGCCTGGAAGGCGTACGTCCGCCCCGGCGAGTCCCTCGTGCCGGTGCCGCTGCCCGAGCCCACCGCCGCCGAGGCCCTGCACTGGCAGACCACCGCCGGCCTCGGCTTCCGGATGCCCGGCGGCTACTTCAACCGGCCGTACGGCGACGGCGACCGCAGCGGCGTCTACGGCGTCCCGCTGAACTGGACGGCGAGCCTGCTGAAGGACGTACGGGAGACGGGCGTCGCCCAGGTGATCGACGCCCGCGCGCGCGAGGAGACCCGACGGGACCTCGCGTACTGGCGGGCCGGCGCGCTGGTGCTCGTGCCGCAGCCGCACGACGGCCCGCTTCGGGCCACCGTGGACAAGCTCGTGGGCCGCCCAGGTACGTGGGTGGCCGGAGTGTGGGTATGGGACCTGCACGAAGGGAGCTGACGCGGGACGCACCGACTACCCTTCCCAGTTCGGGCATGGAAGCAATGACCACGCGACACCCTGAGTGAGGAGCTCTCTTTGGCCTGTGACCTGTGGCTGGTGCCGCTCGTCGACGTGTTGTGCCACACCCCCGACAATCCCTTCGCCGAGGAACTCGCGCAGTACAACAAGGTGCTCGCCGAGTCGGGACTCCCACCCGTGCCGGTCTACCAGTACATGCCGGGCCTGTCCGGAGACGTCGCCCCCGTGGCCGGCTTCGACTACGACGCCCTGCACTTCCTGCGTCGCGCCTACCTGCTCCAGGTGTGCGGGCTGCCGGTGACCCCGGTGGACGACCTGGGCGGCGACTACGAGCAGCTCCTGGAGATGTTCGAGTCCACGGCCCAGCAGTCCCACCTGGTCTGGCACTACGACCACGCGGGCGCGTACGTCCCGGTGGACTTCCCGCAGCCCCTGTCCAACGACGAACTCCTCGCCGGCGGCGGCCCACTGGGCTCCGCCCAGTCCCTGCTGCGGGAACTGGAGTACGTCGCCCCGTCCATCGGCATCGATCCGGCCAACCCGCCGGCCGCGCCGCATCCCCCGGCCGCCCCGACGGAGTTGGAGGAACCGGCCGTGGCACCGCCGTACGACCCGAGCCCGTTCGCCCGCGAACGGCATGTCTGGCTCGGGTTGCACGCGGCGGCCACGCGGAGTCTGGCGCAGGGGTCGATGATCGTGTTCAGCTGAGCCGTCGGCGGCCCGGCGTCAGCGGCCCAGTTGGGCGAGGCCCTTCTGTACGTCCTCGATGTTCATCACCGGCGTGTAGGTGATCTCCGCGCCGAGGTTGAGGAAGAACGGCTCGCTGATCACCGGCATCTGGGAGCTGTCCTGCATGTCGAAGACCAGATAGGCCGTGCGCTTTCCCTGGTCGGACGTGAAGTAGGCCGCCTCGGGCTTGATCTGTTCCATCGACTCCTGGATCAGTTTCGCCAGGGTGCCGTTGCGGATGGCCTCGTTGGCCTTCTCCGTGTCCATCCGTGCCTTGAGCAGTACGCGCATCGCACTCACCTTCTTCTGGTCGACGCGCGGGGTGTGCCTTCAGGCTATGCCTGTTCGCGGCATATCTCCCGGTGAGACCGACGGCCGCCCCCCGCGTGAGCGGAGGGCGGCCGGTGCGGTCTCCATCGGGCCCTCGGGTGCCTCAGACGAACGAGTTGATCTGGATCGTCTCGTCCCGGCCCGGACCCACGCCGATCGCGGAGATCGGGGCGCCGGACATCTCCTCCAGCGCCTTGACGTAGTCCTGGGCGTTCTTCGGCAGGTCCTCGAAGGTCTTGGCCTTCGTGATGTCCTCGGACCAGCCCGGGAGGGTCTCGTAGATCGGCTTCGCGTGGTGGAAGTCGCTCTGCGAGTACGGGAGTTCCTCGACGCGCTTGCCGTCGATCTCGTAGGCCACGCAGACCGGGATCTGCTCCCAGCCGGTCAGGACGTCGAGCTTGGTGAGGAAGAAGTCGGTCAGGCCGTTCACGCGGGTCGCGTAGCGGGCGATGACCGCGTCGAACCAGCCGCAGCGGCGGTCACGGCCGGTGGTGACACCCACCTCGCCGCCGATGCGGCGGAGCGCCGCGCCGTCCTCGTCGAACAGCTCCGTCGGGAACGGGCCGGCGCCGACACGGGTCGTGTAGGCCTTGAGGATGCCGATGACGCGGCTGATCTTCGTCGGACCCACGCCGGTGCCGGTGCAGGCGCCGCCCGCGGTCGGGTTCGACGAGGTGACGAAGGGGTACGTGCCGTGGTCGATGTCCAGGAGCGTGCCCTGGCCGCCCTCGAAGAGGACCACCTTGTCGTCCTCCAGGGCCTGGTTGAGCACCAGGACCGTGTCGGCGACGTACGGCCGCAGCTTCTCGGCGTAGGCCAGCAGCTCCTCGACGACCTGCTCGACCGCGATGGCACGGCGGTTGTAGAGCTTGGTGAGCAGCTGGTTCTTGACGTCGAGCGCCGCCTCGACCTTCTGCTCCAGGATCGACTCGTCGTACAGGTCCTGTACGCGGATGCCGACCCGGTTGATCTTGTCGGCGTAGGTCGGGCCGATACCCCGTCCCGTGGTGCCGATCTTCCGCTTTCCGAGGAAGCGTTCCGTCACCTTGTCGACAGTCACGTTGTAGGGCGTGATGATGTGCGCGTTGCCGCTGAGGAGCAGCTTCGACGTGTCGACGCCTCGCTCGTTCAGACCGCTCAGCTCGGAGAGCAGGACCGACGGATCGACGACGACTCCGTTTCCGATGACGGGCGTACATCCGGGCGACAGGATTCCGGAAGGGAGGAGGTGCAATGCGTACTTCTGGTCGCCCACGACGACCGTGTGGCCGGCGTTGTTGCCGCCTTGGTAGCGCACTACATAATCCACCGAGCCGCCGAGCAGGTCGGTGGCCTTTCCCTTGCCCTCGTCACCCCACTGAGCACCGAGCAGCACAAGTGCGGGCACGCGCGTACACCCCTTCCGGGTGGGGCATGTCCAGGGTCAGGGGCGTACGCGGAGGCTCTCACCACCGCGTGCACCACGACCGTCGTCGGTCGCGGTACAGCGACCGCCTTCGGCCGCCGAGCGACCGTCGTCGGCCGCACACCGTCGGACCCGGATGCCCCGGAATAGACGAAGCCCCTGGCGCAATAGCGCAAGGGGCTCTTGCACAAAGATGCTACCCGAGGAAGCGAGGCAGGACCGAGGTGGCGACTTTCGCGACGCCGGACCAGCTGCTGGTGATCATCGATCCGGTCGCCCGGAGGACGGACGGAGAGTCCGTACGGATCGCGAAAGACGTGCTCAGCGCGGGTGCGGCCACGAAAGTGTGCCTCCCGGAGGACGCGGAGGAATTTGCCCGCGTCCTCGCGCGCCGCGGCTCGCGGCGGCCCGTCGTGATCGGTGACGACCGTGCGCTGCTGCGCGCGGTGGCCCTGCTGCACCGGCGGCGCGAGCTGGCCGAATGCGTGCTGTCGATGGTGCCCGTGGGAAGCGCCCTGAGCGTCGCGCAGTCCCTGGGGGTGCCCCTGGGGACGGTGGCGGCGGCGCGGGCCGTCCTGGACGGCGCCGAGCGCCGCCTGGACCTGCTCGTCGACGACAGCGACGGGGTCGTCCTGGGCACGCTGCGGATTCCGCCGCTGTCCGGCCGGGACGGACAGCGGGACGCGGGCGGCGTACGGCCGTGGTTGCGGACCTGCCAGTCCCTCGTGCGCACGCTGGTGCCGTCCCGGCCGGCCCCGGCCCCTCCTGCGCCCGGCCCCACGCGGCTGCGGGTCGAGGTCGACGGGGTCATGCTGGTCGACCTGCACCAGCCGGTGGAGGCGGTGTCGGTGACCCCGGACACCTCCGGGACGGTGGTGGTGGAGGTCCGGCCGGTGTCGGTGGGCGCGGAGGCGTCCCCGCTGGAGGCCCGGGGTCGCACGGTGACCGTGTCCGGGGCGGACTTCCGCTACCGGGCCGACGCGGCGGTGGCGGGGCCGGTACGGCGGCGGACGTGGGTGGTGCGGGAGGGGGCGCTCGGGCTGGTGCTGCCGGGGCGGTGAGACCAGGAGCCTCACCGTGGAGGCCCGGGGTCGCACGGTGACCGTGTCCGGGGCGGACTTCCGCTACCGGGCCGACGCGGCGGTGGCGGGGCCGGTACGGCGGCGGACGTGGG